>NZ_JBFAIC010000056.1:0-75696 GCF_040654515.1 Dactylosporangium sp. NPDC050688 | reverse complement strand
ACCCAGGTCATCATCTACGACTGCAACTCCGGCACGAACCAGCAGTGGGTCGGCACCGCCGCGAGGGAACTGCGGGTGTACGGCAACAAGTGCCTCGACGCCACCGGCAGAGGCACCGCCAACGGCACGGCGGTCGTCATCTACGACTGCAACGGCGGCACCAACCAGCAGTGGAACCTCAACAGCAACGGCAGCATCACCGGAGCGGCCTCCGGGCGTTGTCTCGACGTGGCGCAGAACGGCACCGCCAACGGATCCCGCATCCAGCTGTGGGACTGCACCGGCGGAGCGAACCAGGCGTGGTCCCGCGGGTGACCGACCGCTCGATGGCGCCACGTTCGACGCGTGGGTGCGCGGCGCTCACGCTGGTCCTGCTGCTGGACGACACTGACGACGGCGACGAGGACGACGAGAACCCCGACTTCAGCTCCGTGCTGGTGCTGCGACGAGAACGACCAGGTGATCAAGCAGACCCCGGTCCCCATCGACGACCTGTACTGAGCCGACCTGTCCGGGCGTCCCGCAGGGGGCGCCCGGACCGCGCCGCGCGACAGGCGGCGACGGCCATGCACGGCACATCGACTGGAATGCTGGACCTGCTCCGGATATTGCCGTTGTGATTCAGTTCCGACGACGGCATAACATTCTCGAAATAATTGACTGCTTCCCGGTCGCGAAAGGTCCAGTGCACTCCCAATACGGGCAATGTCCGATCGTGCTGTACGTGAATTCAGGTCATCTTCGACCGGGTTGACGCGCGTTATCGTGCGTTGCTACCTTCGTCAATGTTCGAACCCTGGTCATGATTCTTTCAGCAGGTGACATTGAGAATGTCGGCAGGTCGTGAGGCTGCTGACTGGTCCTGGGGGAGCGGATGTGGCTGAACAGCACCGGCAGGTCCTGCAGGGTGCTACGGGGGGCTCGGCCAGTCGGCGGATGACCGCCGAAGAGGTGCACCCGTCACTTTCGAAACATATTCTTGTCGACGGCTACGACTTCGTGCTCGACCTCGGCGCGAGCACCGGAATGTGGTTGCACGACGCGTTGTCGCAGCGCCGCTTCCTGGACATGTTCTCCTTCTTCTCGTCCGCACCTCTGGGTATTAACCCATCGGGGCTGGTGGATGACCCGGACTTCATGTCGCGGCTTGCCGCAGGCGCGGTGAACAAGCCCTCCAACCCAGACGTGTACACCGTGGAATATGCGCAGTTCGTGGAAGCGTTCGCCCGGGTGCTCGGCGACCCGGCGCTGCCGCACCTGTTCTTCGTCGACGGCGGCGCCCTGGCGGTGGAGAACGCGGTCAAGGCGGCCTTCGACTGGAAGGCCCAGCGGCTCGCCGGCGAGGAGGATCTCGCCGTGCTGCACCTGGAGGGCGCGTTCCACGGACGCAGCGGCTACACGATGTCGCTCACCAACACCGACCCGGCGAAGACCGCGCTGTTCCCCAAGTTCCACTGGCCCCGCATCCCCGCCCCGGCCGCCCGGTTCCCCCTGGCGGGGCACGAGGCCGCCAACGCGGCCGCGGAGCGGCGGTCGCTGGACGCGGCCAAGGCGGCGTTCGAGCGCGCGGAGGGGCGGATCGCCTGCTTCATCGCCGAGCCGATCCAGGGCGAGGGCGGCGACAACCACCTGCGGCCCGAGTTCCTGCTCGCCATGCAGGCGCTGTGCCACGAGCACGACGCGCTCTTCGTCCTCGACGAGGTGCAGACCGGCGGCGGGATCACCGGGACCCCGTGGACCTACCAGCAGCTCGGCCTCGAGCCGGACCTGGTCGCTTTCGGCAAGAAGACCCAGGTCTGCGGGGTGATGGGCGGCCGGCGCATCGACGAGGTGCCCGGCAACGTCTTCCGGGTCTCGTCCCGGATCAGCTCCACCTGGGGCGGCAACCTGGCCGACATGATCCGCGCCACGAGGATCTTCGAGGTCATCGAGCGCGACCAGGTCTTCGCCGCCGCCGCGCGGCGCGGCGCCTACCTGCTCGCCGGCCTCGAGGACCTCGCCCGCGCCCACCCCGACCTGCTGGACAACCCGCGCGGCCGGGGGCTGATGTGCGCCGTCGACCTGCCCAGCCGCGCCGTCCGTGACGACGTCGTGCGCCGCATGTACGCCGACGAGTGCGTCCTCGTGCTGCCCTGCGGCGACCGGGGACTGCGGTTCCGCCCACCCATGACGATCACCGAGGCGCACATCGACCTGGCCCTCGCCGCGCTCGACACGTGTCTCAACAAGACGGCCATGGCCGCCGTCAGCTGACGGGCCACCGCCGCCGACCACCACAGGAACCGCGAAGGAGAGCCACCATCCATGAGCGTCGTTGACGAGCTGCCGGATTCGGCGCCGCCCGTCCGGCCGGTACTGCACACCGCGCTGGAGTCCATCGGCAACACCCCGCTGGTGCCGCTGCAACGGCTCACCGCCGGGCTCAATGCCCGCGTGCTGGTGAAGCTGGAGTACTTCAACCCCACCGGCAGCTACAAGGACCGGATGGCGCTCGCCATGATCGAGGAGGCCGAGCGGCGGGGCCAGATCTCGCCGGAGCGCACCACGATCGTGGAGTACACCGGCGGCAGCACCGGCTCCTCCCTGTCCTTCGTCTGCGCGGTCAAGGGGTACGCCCTGAAGATCGTCACCTCGGACGCGTTCAGCGAGGAGAAGATCCGCACGATGACGTCGCTGGGTGCCGAGGTCATCATGGTGCCGAGCGTCGGCGGTGCGATCACGCCGGACCTGATGCCCCGCATCATCGACCGCACCCGCGAGCTCGCCTCGCACGGCGTCACCTACTGGACCGACCAGTTCAACAACCCTGACAACGCCGTCGGCCAGCGGACCATGGGCCGGGAGATCCTGGCGCAGACCGGTGGCAAGGTCGACGCCTTCGTGGCCAGCGTCGGCACCGCCGGCTGCGCGATGGGCGTCGCGCACGTACTCAAGGAGCACGACCCCACCATCGCCGTGCACGTCGTCGAGCCGAGCACCTCGGCGGTGCTCTCCGGCAAGGAGGCCGGCTCCCACCGGGTGGAGGGCATCGCGCTGGGCTTCGTCCCGCCGCTGCTGCGCCCCGAGCTGTACGACGAGGTCATGGTCATCGAAGAGGACGAGGCTCGCGAGACCGCCCTGCGGCTGGCCCGCGAGGAGGGCATCTTCGCCGGCACCTCGAGCGGCATGAACGTCGCCGCCGCGCTGCGGGTCGCCGCCGCCCTGGGCGACGGGGCGACCGTCGTCACCGCCGCCGTCGACAGCGGCCTCAAGTACATCTCCACCGACCTGTACCCACGCACCACCGGCGGTGCGGGCGCATGAAGTTCGGCAACGTCCTCCTCGGCGTCCTCGTCGCCGTGGTCTGGGGCTTCAACTTCGTGGTCGCCGACGAGGCGGTCGCGGATGTCCCGCCGTTCCTGCTGGTCGCCCTGCGCTACCTGGTCGTGGCGGTGCTGTTCATGCCCTTCACCCGCCGGGCCGGGCTGGCCTGGAAGTACATCGTCGCGGTCGGCCTGCTCTACGGTGTCGTGCAGTTCTCCGGGCTCTTCCTCGGCCTGAAGCTCGGGGTCAGCGCCGGCGTGTCCGCGACCATCATCCAGAGCCAGGCGCTGCTCACCATCGTGCTCGCCTGGTTCTTCCTCGACGAGAAGTTCGGCGCGCTGCAGTGGGCCGGCCTGGCCATCAGCGGCACCGGCCTCACCGTGCTGTCCGTCTCCGGCGGGGAGAACGCGCCGCTGCTCGGCGTCACCTGCGTCCTCATCGGCGCGGCCGGCTGGGCCTGCTCCAACATCGTCCTGCGCAAGGCCGGCAAGATCTCGCCCTGGACGATGACGGTCTGGCAGTCCGTCGCGGTCATCCCGCCGATGCTGGCGCTGTCGCTGATCTTCGAGCACGGCCAGGTCGGCACCGTCACCCACATGCGCCTGGACACCTTCGGCGCCCTGCTCTACATCGCGGTGCTCGCCACCGGGCTCGGCAACTACCTGTGGTACCGGCTGATCCAGCAGGAAGGCGCCTCGAAGGTCGCGCCGTTCTCGCTGCTGGTCCCCGTCGTCGGTGTCGTGGCCGGCTGGATCGTGCTGGACCAGGCACTGTCCACCCGGCAGAGCATCGGCGTCGTGGTCATTCTCGTGGGTCTCGCACTGATCGTGCTGGCCCCGCAGTTGCGCGCACGGTTCGCCCCTCGCAAGGAGCCAGGCAACGAGGCCGGCAACGACGAGACCACGGCCCAACCGGCCGCGGTGGAGGCGAGCACCGAATAGCAACCCACCGGGGGCACGCCACCAGCGTCGCCACCTTGTCGAGGAGGTAGCAGATGCAAGCCGACACCGCACGCCCACTGAGCCACCTCAGCTATCCCGACACCGACTTCAAGACCGTCGCCAACCAGCTCGAGGAGCAGGGCTACGTCTATCTCGACGCAGTGCCCGACGGCTTCGACCATGTCGCCTACCTGGAGCAGTTCGGCCCGCTCATGCCGCAGTACGACGGCGAGCTGATCTGGTCGATCAAGGCGCAGGAGCGCTTCGACAACCTCTACCACTCGCTGAACACCAAGGCGCTGAACCCGCACACCGAGTGCTACGAGTACGAAGGCCTCCCGCCGAAGTACCTCGCGCTGTGGTGCCTGGTCCCGGCCGCGGACGGCGGCGGGCAGACCACCCTGGCCGACCTCCAGCCGCTGTACGAATCCTTCAGCGAGGAGGAGCGCACGAAGCTGTCGGCCCAGGAGTACACGTTCGTATCCAGCGCCGGCGTGCAGGACATGGCGCTCGGCCGCACGGCGAAGCACCCGCTGCGGGAGATCCGCGAGGGTCGGCCGCCGGTGCTGCGCTTCAGCTACAACTGCGTCGTCACCGACGACGAGCCGTTCATCCTCGGCGTCCGCGAACGGGTCCTGCAGTACTTCGACGACGCCCACGTGGCGATCGACTTCACCCCGAACTCGATCCTGATCTGGAACAACCACCGGCTGGTGCACTCGCGGACGGCGTACACCGACCGCAACCGCCACCTCCGGCGGGTCTGGCTCGGCGAGATCTGACCGTGCCGTGACCGACCTCCGTGTGCTGCACAGCATCGAGGACATCCCGGCCGGGGAGTGGGACGCCGTGGTCGCGGCGCACGGAGGTTCGGTCTTCCACCGGCACGCCTGGCTGAGCGCCCTGGAAGCGGGCGGTCTCGTGCGGGCCGACGCCAGGCACGTCGTGGCGGTCGACGACGGGCGGGTCACCGCGGTGGCCCCCCTCTACCGCACCCACCACTGCCCGAAACTCGAGATGTTCCAGCGCCACTACGTCGACGCCGGCCTGCCCGACGCCGCCATGTTCGTCGCCCACAGCATGTACGCCCAGTCCAGCGAGATCCTCGCCGGCGACGACGACCGGCGTGCCGCGGTGCTCGACGGCATCGAGGCCCTGCACCGGGCCGAGGGTCCCGAGCTGATCCTGTCCTTCCCGCTCGTCCCCGGTGACTCGCCGCTGCTGCCGGCGCTCGCCGGCCGCGGCCACCCGCTGGCGCTGCTGTCCTGCACCAACCTGCTCGACGTCGAATGGGACACCTTCGAGGGCTACCTCGCCGCACGGTCCAGCGCCAAGCGGCACAACATCCAGCGCGGCATCCAGCGCAGCGAACAGGCCGGCGCGGTCCTGGACGTGCGGCGCGGCACCGGTGACGTCGGACTGATCGCGGGTCTCGTCCGCCGTACCGCGGAACACCACGACAGCCCGCAGTTCTTCACCGAGGCGTTCCTGGCCGCGACGCTGGACCGGCTCGGCGACTCGGCGGTCGTCTTCACCGTCCTCGGCCGGGGCCAGCCGGTGCTGGCCTGCCTTGCCCTGGACGACGGCACCGAGGTCGCGCCGTGGTGCATCGGCTTCGACTACGCCAGCCTGGCCGAGTTCGGCCACTACAACTACCTGTATGCGGGCGTCATCCGGTACGCGATCGAACACCGCCGCAAGATCGTCAACTTCGGCCGCAGCACCTACTACATCAAGCGGAAGTACGGCTGCCGGCAACGCCCCGTGTACGCCGCGATGGCCGCACCGCCGGCGCTGCGCGGGGCGGTCGACGGCTGGCTCGGCGCCATCGACCGGCACGCCGCGCAGGAGCTCACCGCGGCTGGCCTGCCCGTGCCCGCACTGCAGGGAGTGCGATGACCGTCGTCCCCACCGCCGCCGGCGCTCCCCGCCTCGGCACCCTCGTCGTCGAGGGCTTCGCCCGCCAGCGCCTGCGCCGGGCCCGGATCGAGGCACTGACCCCGGCCGCCCGCCGGCAGTACGGCTGGGCGGACACCCTCGCCCTGGCCACCGGCCTGCGCGACGGCAACCTCGGCTACCGCCGCCTGTACGCCGGCCGTGACCTCGGCCCGGACACCCTGCCGATGCTGGAGAAGCGGCACCTCATCGCATGGTTCGACGAGTTCGCCGCCGGCACTGGCATCACACGGCAGACCGCGGACCGGTACACCGCCGCGCCGTTCCAGCTCGGCAGCCAGTACGACGCCTCGCACCTGCTCTTCTCCTCGTCCGGCTCGACCGGCACCCCGCTGCCGGTCCTGTACCACCTGCGCGACTTCGCGCAGAGCCTGGAGGCCTTCACCGCCCGGGCGGTCCGCTCCGCCCGCCCCGACGCCCGCACCCTGCTCTACATCGGCCTGGTCGACCGGCACAACGGCGGCAACGCCTGGATGTATCACCTCGGCGGCGAGTTCGACGTCCGGCTCGCCGACGTCTTCGCCCCACCCGAGGCGCTGCTCGACCTGGTCCTGGACTTTCAGCCCGACGTCGTGCTCACCCGGCCCCACATCCTCGTCCAGCTCGCCGGCCTCGCCGCCGCCCGGCACCTGCCGCTGCCGCCCGCGCACCTGCTCAGCGTCGGCGAAGGCCTGCAACCTGAGCAGCGCACCGCGATCGAGGCGGGCTGGCCCGGCCCGCCGCACAACAGCTACTCCACCGTCGAGACCGGCCCCCTGGGCTACCAGCGCGACGCGGGCGTCGAGACGCTCACTGTCTACGACGACCTGCACCACGTCGAGCTGCTCGACCCCGCCGGCCGGCCGATCACCGAACCCGGCGTGCCGGGCCGCATCGCGGTGACCACCCTCTACCGCCAGACCCTGCCGCTGGTCCGTTACCGCATCGGCGACGTCGCCGTGTGGACCGACGCTGACCTCGGCACGCTCAGCTTCCCCCTCGGCCGCGACGCGACCGTCCTGCGCCTCGGCGCCCGCGAGGTGCCCGAACTGCCCCTGTGGTCGATCAGGGTCGACGGGGTCAGGCAGTACCAACTCATCCAACGCGGACCGGAGCACCTGCACATCCGCTACGAACCGGCCGGGACCCCCGCGCCGCGTCTGGAGCACGCGCTGCGCGATGCGGTCCAGGACCGGCTCGGCTTCCCCGTCACCCTCACCGTCGAACCGGTCGAGGCCCTCCTGCCGGACCAGACCACCGGAAAAATCAAACGCGTCGTGCCGCTCCCTGCTCAGTGAAGCCCGCCCTCCGATCGGCGAACGCAACAGCGCTCAACGGGATTGCCCATATTCGGCTCGCCCATAGACTGATCCAGTGAACCGGACGGGCGGGATCGCCAGCATGGGCTGTAGACCGGTGGCGCAGCCCGACCGGTTGACCGAGGCCGGCTGCGCCGACCGGTGGGTCACCGGCGAATGATCCCGCTGATCTGGAGCGCGCTCGCCGCCCGCCGAGTGGTTTCCACAGCGATGTTCCTGCTCGCCGCGCTCGTCACCACCGGGCTGAGCGTCGCGCCGTGGTACGCGTCGCGGGCGGTCGACTCAGCCACCGCCGCGCGCATCGCCGCCACCCCGCAGTCTCAGCGGACCGTCTCCGCGAGCAGCACGGTCTCGGTCGACCTGGCCGGGGAGACGGTCCTGCACTCGTTCGCCGACTTTGCCCAGCGGGCCCTGGCGCTGCCCGTCGACGGCAAGGCGGTCGGCATCGAGACCGCCGGCACCGTCACCGCCGGTGAGCGTCGGCTGCTCATCCCGCTACGGTACCGGGAAGACCTGTGCACCAACGCCGTCATCGACGGGCACTGTCCACAAGCGACCGGCGAAGTGGTCCTCAGCGGCCAGAGCGCCGAGCGGCTCGGCGTGCACGTCGGTGACAGGCTCGACGTGGCCACCAGCCCGGGCTCGGTGCCGCGACCGCTCCGGCTGGTTGGCATCTACCACCCGGCCGACCCGCTGTCGTGGTACTGGGCAACGGCGGCCGATGCAGCCTGGACGACGTTCGACACGGTGGCCGCCGCCGCCGCCGGCGTCCGGGCCACCTTCGACGCGATACTCAGTCCGCCGGTGTTCACCCACGGCGGCGACCTCGCGTCCGCCGTCGACCGGATGAGTCGCGTGCCGCTGCAGGCCAGCACGACCGGCGGGGCGCTGGCCGAGCGGATCGCCGCCGATCGGCAGGCCGTCGAGCGCGGCGTGCTCGTCGCCGCGGCGCAACTGGCCGTCATCGGCTGGCTGGCGATGGCCGTCGCCGCGCGGTATGCGGCCGAGGAACGCCGGCTCGACGCCGCGCAGCTCGCGCTGCGGGGCGCACGGCGATGGCGGCTGCTCGTGGCCACGAGCGGGCAGAGCGGCGTACCGCTCGCGGCCGGGGCGGCGATCGGCGCGGCCGTCGGAGCACTCGCCGGTGGGCCGGGCTGGCTGCCGATCGCCGGTGGTGTCCTGGCCGCCGCCCTGGCGGCCGCGGTGCTGGCCGACTGGCGGACCATCCGGCTACCGGTCGAGCGGCTGCTGCACACCGCCTCCCCGAAACCGCCCAGGCTCGGCACCGCCGTCGTCGAGGTGTGCGTGCTCGCACTCACCGGGGCGAGCGTCTATCAGAGCTTCGCCGGCAGCGGCACGATTGGCCTGCAACTGCTCGCCCCGGCGCTGCTGGCCGCGTCGGCGGCGATCCTTGCCGGCCGGCTCCTGGTGCCTGCCGCAACGGCCCTGGGCCGCTCGGCGCTCGTCAACGGACGACTCACCGCCGGCTTCGGCGCGCTGCTGCTGGCCCGGCGCTCCTCGGCGTACCGGATGCTGCCGCTGCTCGCTGCGGCCGGCTGCCTGTTCATGCTCGCTGCCCAGGACTGGGCCGAGGCGAGCGACGCCCGGCACGACCGGTCCCAGGTCGAGGTCGGCGGCCAGCGGGTCCTCACCGTCGCCTCCGGCGATCGGGTCCGCCTGCTCAACGCGGTCCGCGCCGCGGATCCGGGCGGCCGCGACGCGATGGCCGTCGTGGTCGGACTCGGTCCGGCCGGCGAGCCGGTGCTCGCGGTCGACTCGCCCCGGCTGCCGTACGTGCTCGCCGCGCCCGCGTCGCTGGACAGCCGCCGGCTGCGACCGGCGGCCCCGGCGCCGATCGTGTTCTCCGGCACCAGCCTCTCGCTGGTGGCGAGCGTGCCGGCAGCCGACGGTCTGCCCGACGCCGGCGCTGAGCCGCCGACCGGACCACCGGTGCTGCTGGCCGCGGTCGTCGTCGAGGCCACCGGGGTCCCGGTGACCGCCCGCTTCACGCCGGTCGAAGGTGCGGGCGGCACGGTCAGCGCGAGCGTGCCGGACTGCCGGCACGGCTGCCGGCTCGTCTCGTTCGAACTCGTCGGCGGACGCGCGGTCGAGCTGCGGCAACTCGCCGCCGACGGCAAGACCGTGATCACGCCGGCCGTCTTCGCTGACCCTGGCCGCTGGCGTACGGGCGCCGGCAACATCGCCGCGACGATCAGCATGCGCTCGTACGACGGGCGGCTCGCACTCGCCGCGGTTACGGCCGGCCTGTCAAGACTGCCGGTCGACGACCGGCTCTACGTCGTCGACGCTCCCGTGCCGCTGCCGGCCGCAGTGGCCGGACGGTTGCCCGGATCCGGCGGGCGGGGCACCAGCACGATCGACCCGTTCGGCAGCCGGGCAGTACCCGTCGAGGTGATCGCCGCGCCGCTGCTACCGGGCATCGGCACGCGCGGGATCCTCGTCGACCTCGAGTACGCCGACCGGGTCGCCGGCGGCGCGCCACGAGCCGAGCGGCAGCAGGTGTGGCTCGCCCCCGACGCACCGGCCAACCTCACCGACCGGCTCCGCGACGCAGGGCTGATCATCGTCGCCGAGGACTCGGTCGGCGCGGCCGACGCCCGGCAGGCGCGGTTCGGCCCTGCGGCGGCGGCACGCTTCGGCCTGCTCATGGGCCTGCTCGGGCTGCTCGCCGCCACGATCGCGCTGCTGGTCATCGCGGCTGTCCAACGCCGTGCCCGCAGCGACGAGTTCGTGGCACTGCGCCGCCAGGGCATGCCGGCCCGGGCACTGAGCGCTGCGAGCCGCTGGGCAGCGCTGGTCCCGATCCTGCTGGCCGCGCTGACCGCCGCGCTCGTTGCCGCCGCGGCCCGGGCGGTCACCCGCTCACCGGTGCCGGTGTTCACCGACCAGTGGCCGGACCCGGCCGGCGCCCCGGCCGTGCGCGCAGTCGCGATCCTCGTCGCCACGGCGGTCATCGCCGCGCTGTTCTCCGGCTGCGCGCTGGCCCCCCAGTACCAGGGAAGCGGGCAGCAATGGCGGCGCTGATGCTGGCGATGCTGCGCGCGCGGCGCGGGCAGGCACTGACCCTGTGGCTCCTCGCGGTGCTGGCCACGGCCGCGGCGGTGGCGGCGCCGATCTACCTCACCGCGATCGACCGGGCAGTGGTCGACGGCGAGGTCCAGCACGCCAGCAACGCCGAGCGCACGCTCTGGGTGTCGGCACCCGTCGAGCGGGCCTCGGGCGGTGCCATGCCCGACGAGTTCGAGCGGCTTGCCGCCGAGAGGGTCCAGCTGAGCGGGTTCGTCAGCGTGTTCAACACGGAGTTCGTCGCGATGCCGGCCGGCCGGGACACGGCCGGCAGCGACCAGGTCCGCCGTGTCGCGTTCCGCGAGGATCTGTGCGCCGAGGTGGTCGTCGTGGCCGGGCGGTGCCTGATGGGCGGCGGCGAAACGGTGCTCGGCGAGGTTGTCGCCAAACGGCTCGGCCTCGCCGTCGGCGACCGGGTGAACAATCAGGCCGCCACGTTCAACAGCGCGCTCAACGTGTTCGTCCCCGCCGGCCAGCCGTGGACGATGACGGTCGTCGGGCTCGTCAAACCACGCGACCCGGCCGGGTTGTACTGGGGTCGCGCCGTCAGCAGCGAGCAGGACTACCAGAACGACCCGATGTACGTCGCGCGCAACACCTTCGCCGGCGCCGACCACCCGCGCGAGCTGCAGACGTTCGAGGCCTACGCGACCGGCGACGCGATCACCATCGACCGGCTCCCGGCGCTGCGCGGGTGGCTCGCCGCCGCGGCCGCGAGTGCCGACAACGGACACATCGGCGTCAACACCGCGCTGAGCGACCTGCTCGACCGCATCGACAGCAGCCGCGAGCAGGCACACCGGATCGTGCCCCTCGCCGCGATCCCCGTCGTCGTCCTCGCCTGGGCGGTGATCCTGCTCGCGGTCGCCAACGTCGCCCGCCTGCACCGCTACGAGTTCGGCGTCGTCCTGTTGCGGGGTGTACCCAGGCGGATTCTGTGGTGGCTCGCGGCGGGGGAGACGGTCCTTACCGTGCTCGCCGGTGCCCCGGTCGGCCTGCTCGTGGGCCGGCTCATCGTCGGCATGGCCGCTCCCGCCCGGGCCCACGTGGACACCGCCGTGCTGCCCTACGCCGGGATCGCCGTCCTCGGGGCGCTGCTCGCCGGTCTGGCCGTCCAGCTGCGGACGGTCAGCGCGCCGGTCGTCGCGCTGCTGCGCGAGGTGGACGGGGGCGCCGCCCGGGTGCGGACGCTGCTCCTGGAGACCCTTTTCGTCCTGCTCGCCGTCGTCGCAGTCCTCCAGCGGCGCAGCGGCGTGCTGACCGGGGTCACGCTCGTCGCTCCGGCCCTGGTCATCGCTGCGCTCGCGCTGGTCGCGGCACGGCTGCTCCGGCCGCTGTCGTTCCGGCTGGCCGGGCGGAGCCTGCGCCGCGGCGCCCTCGCCGGCGCGCTGACCGCCTTCCGGCTGGCCCGGCGACCGGCCGCGCACCGGCTGCTGGTCCTGCTCGTCGTCGCGGCCGGCTCGTTCGGCTTCGCCGGCCTCGAAACCGTCGTCGCCGACCGCGAGCAGCAGCACCGAGCCGAGCTGACGGTCGGTGCGCCGACCGTGCTCTCGATCGGCCAGACCACCCGGACCCAGCTGCTGAAGGCCACCCGGGCCGCCGACCCGGAGGGTCACTACGCGATGGCGGCCGTACCGATCCCGGCCGTGAGCTCGAACCTGCCGTCGTCCCTCGCCGTCGACTCGACGCGCCTCGCAGCGGTCGTGTACTGGCACGCCGACTACTCGTCCGAGCCGGTCGCTGCGCTCGCCTCCCGGCTCCGACCGGCCGCCGGCGCCGGCCTGACGCTGACCGGCGCCGCCGTCGACCTCGACCTGACCGCCGTCGACCTCGCAGGCAAGCCGGCGACGCTGACGGCGATCGTCACGCCGAACGGCGGCGTCCATCGGGTCCAGATCGACTTCGGGACCATATCGCTCGGCCGGCGCACGTACACCGCCCCGTCCCCGGCCTGTACCGCCGGTTGCCGGCTCGTGTCGCTGCAGGTCGGGCTCCCGAACTACCTCGGAGCGCCGGCCCGGCTGACCCTGCACACCATCCAGGGAGAGCCGTTCGGCGCCGACTGGCGGATGCCGTCCGGCGCGACCGCCGCCGCCGCCGTCGACGGGCTCGCAGTCACGCTGCCGCCGTCCCCCCGCCGCGAAGCGGGCAGCCTCCTCCCGCCCGACGTCCCGGCCGCCCTCGCGCTGGTGTCGACCGGCCCGCTGCCGCCGGACGGCTCGTACGCCTCGTTCGACGGACCGTTCGGCGGCGCCGTCGTCGGGCACGCCAACCGGCTGCCCCGGCTCGGCAAACGCGGCTCCCTCGTCGACCTCGAGGCCGCCGACCGGGCGGCGACCGACTCGGAAATCACCGGCTTCGGCGAGGTATGGCTCGCCCGTGACGCCCCCGCGTCGATCGTCGAGGCGCTCACCGCCGCCGGGCTGACCATCGTCGGGCGGCGTACCGTCGCTGACGAACGCGCCGTGCTGAGCCGGGCCGGTTCGGCGCTCGCCCTGCGCTTCTTCCTGCTCGCCGCAACACTTTCGGTCCTTCTCGGCGCCGCCGGGCTCGCCGTCACGACGATCACCGCACCGCGCGGCGAACTGGCACCGCTACGCACCCAGGGCCTGCCGGCACGCGTGGTCCGCCGCGTCGACTGGTGGGCCCCGGCATCGCTCGTCATCGTCGCGTTACCGCTCGGCGCCGTCTGCGCCGTCGTGGCGTGGCTGCTCCTGGGCACCGCGGTGCCATAGCCGCAACGCCTGCCCGCTCGAACGGCCGGTCGTGATGTAGACCGAGGCGCCGAGCGGCGACCGGCGCGGGCCAACAACCGGGTCGAGGCCGACCATGGTCAGCTCAAACACCAGCTCAGACGGATGGGCGGCCTACAAACCGACCGGACCGCCCAGACGATCATCACCGGACCCGCGTTCATGCAGAACCTCCGCCCTGGACACTACGAAGTAACTGTTGGAGACAACGGGACGTACAGTCGGCGATGTGAAGTCGTCTCGGAGCGCGCGCGTTGTTGCGGGCTGGGCGGCGGCGATCATCGTGGCGTTGGTTGGCGCTCTTGGGGTCTGGTGGTATTGGCGGTCGGAACACCCGCCTTGCATCGCAGGACTTCGCATCGACGGCTTCACGGAGACCTACCGCTGGTACGACCGGGTCGAGGACGTCTCCCGGTCGTACTGGTACGGGCCGTCGCACGGTGATTTTCTCCAGGCGTTCCACCTGCGCCAGGTGCAGCTGCAGCAGTCGAATGTGCCCAGCAGGTACGGCGCATACGACGAGGCGGCTCGGGGACGCCAACCTGCAGGGGCGGCGCCGTACGCATCGGTGTGGGTGTATCGGCTGCGCGGTCTCCCCGACCTCGGGAAGGGCGTGCTCAAGCGCGAGTTTGAGGACAGGGACCTGTCGGATGCCCAGCGTGCCGCGGTGCAGGATGGGACGGCAACAATCCTCCTCGTGACAGTGCTGTGCAAATAGCCGAGTCCTGATCCGCCGTACGGTATGCGTGCCGTCAGCACCCCGGGCGGCCGTCGAGTCCACAGCTCCTGGTTCGCGCCGGACCGCCGCGCGTTCGGGCAGGGGTAGTCCTGCCCGGACGCGGGCGCCGGGTCAGCCGGCGGCGGAGCGGAAGACCGGGTAGTAGCCACCGGACTGGCCGGCGGCGGTCGGGTGGTAGGAGATGCCGAGGTTGGCGTAGTTGAGCGCGTGCAACCACTTCTCGCCGTAACTGCACAGCTGATGGCCGACGAACGTCGAGCGTACGTCGGCGAATTTGAACCCGGCGGTGGCAGCGGCCGTCTTGGTGATGTCGTCGAGCAGGTTGATGCCCTCGTTGATCTTCGCGCGGGAGTTCGCGCTCAGCCCGATGCAGACCGTGCCGAGCTGGTAGAAGACCGGGTAGCCGACGACCACGACGCGGGCCGAGGGCGACCGGCTCTTGATGCCGTTGTAGACACTGGCGAGCTTCGCCGGCAGTTGGCTGCGCACCTTGTTCTCGGCGGCCTGCACGGCCGCGATGCAGTCGGTTTCGCCGTACAGCACACAGGTGGTCATGATGCTGGAGAACCCGATGTCGTTGCCGCCGACGGTGACGCTGACCAGGGTGGTGGTCGACGACAGGGCGGAGAGCTGGGTGTTGACGACATCGGTGGTCGTGGCGCCGGAGCAGGCGACTGAGCGGTACGACGCGGGCTTGACGTTGGTGTTGTACAGGGCGGGGTAGGCGTTGGCGCTGCGCTGGCACGAGCCGCTCTCGGCGGTGTAGTTGTCGGCGCCGACACCGGAGGCGTACGAGTCGCCGAGGGCGACGTAGCGATCGGTGGCGGCGGCGCTGGCGGGCGCTGCGGCCGCGAACGTGGCGCCGAGGGCGGCCGCCAGGCTCAGGGCGAGGGTAACGAGTCGGGATCTCCGCACGTCGCACTCCTGTTGTAGAGGGTGTGTCGGAGATTGATATCAAGCTATGAATGCAGCGAGATAGACCCATCCGCGCCAAGTGACCATACCGATCTATCGGTACGAATCTTCCGAACCGCCCTGCCAGGCGTTACGGCGCCTCGCGAGGCACCCGCGGGGTACCCGGGAAGGTTTATCACCATCTATGGAGACATGCATCAATATATGCGGGCGTCGATCACGAGCCGGCGTCCGGAGATGGAGGAGGCCGTCACCACTCGGCTCGCCGGGCAGCTCGCGGTGTCGCTGCGCGACTCAGGCCAGCGGGATCGCGTCGTGGCCGACGCGGCGGCCGGGCCGGGCGACCTCACGACGGTCCGGCTCGGCGCGTCGTTCGCCACGTCGGTGCGGACCGCCAACACCGCGGTACACGCGGCCAAAGGACTGCCTGGCGATGTGTCGCTGCTGCAGGTGCGCTCGGCGCACCCGGACATGCTGCCGGCGCTGCGGTGCGGCGCGGTCCCGGTCGTGGCGGCGACCCCGACGGACGACGCGCCGACCAGCCTGATCGGCTACGACCCCGCCGGGCGGACAGTGCGCATCGCTGCGGCACACGTGCCGCAGCGACCGGTGCTGCTCGTCGAGGTCGACACCGCCAAGGCCATGCCCCTGGGTATCGAGGTCGTCCGGCAGCGGCTCGAACGACGGCACCACCTACACGCCGAACCAACTGCTGGTGCACTTCAACCACCCGTGCTGCGGTGCGAGGTGGCGGTTGGCGGTTGGCCACCGCGTACCCCGTACCGGAATGGGTGATTGTTCGGGGGATGGGTGACGGTGTGAGATGCGCCTGCGGGTCCCGCGGTGTGGTGGCGCCCTGTTTGCGAGGCATGGTCGAGGCATGGTGACGGTCAAGGAACCTCGTGAGCAGGTGTTCAACGGCACGTTCGACGGCAACGACACCGCGGGCTGGTTCTCTGCCGGGACGGCGTTGGCGGCGGCCGACGGGAAGCTGCGGGTGCAGGTGCCGGGCGGTACGCAAAAGCCCTACGACGTGCTCGTCGGTGAGAACGACATCCGGCTGGGCGCCAACACCCCGTACTCGATCTCATTCACCGCGTCGGCCAGCCGGCCGGTGACGATCAAGGCGCAGGTCCAGCTCGGCGACAAGCCGTACACGGCGACGTGGACGCAGGACGTGCAGCTCACCACGAACCCGCAGCAGTACCACTACTCGTTCACCTCCAACCTCGACACTGGCCGGGGCCAGGTCTCCTTCCAGATCGGCGGCTCCGGCGAGCCGTGGACGTTCACCCTCGACGACGTCTCGCTGGTCGGCGGCGAGCCGTGGCCGTGGTACGTCCCGGAGACGGACCCTCCGGTGCGGGTCAACCAGGTCGGCTACCTGCCGGACGGGCCGAAGCACGCGACCGTGGTGACCGACGCGCCCGACCCGCAGTCCTGGCAGGTCGTCTCCGGCGCGGGTGAGGTCGTGGCGTCCGGCCGGTCGACCCCGCGCGGCCTGGACGCGTCGTCGGGGCAGAAGGTGCACTCGGTCGACTTCTCGACGGTGACCGCACCCGGCACGGGCTACGTGCTGCGCGTCGGCGGGCAGCAGAGCTTCCCGTTCACGATCGCCGGCACCATCTATGAGCGGCTGCGCCGGGACGCGTTGCACTTCTTCTACGTGCAGCGCAGCGGCATCGCCATCGACGACGTGCTCGCGCCCGGCTACGCCCGCCCGGCCGGCCATGTCGGTGTGCCGCCCAACCAGGGCGACACCAGCGTGCCCTGCCAGCCCGGTACCGGCGACTACAAACTTGACGTACGCGGGGGCTGGTACGACGCCGGAGACCACGGCAAGTACGTCGTCAACGGCGGCATCGCCACGGCCCAGCTGCTCGGTCTGTACGAGCGCGCCAGGACCGCGAAGACCGGCGACCCGGACGCGCTCGGCGACGGCACCCTCGACATCCCGGAGCACGGCAACAAGGTCCCGGACGTCCTCGACGAGGCCCGCTGGGAGCTCGAGTTCATGCTGCGCATGCAGGTCCCGGACGGCAAACCGAACGCCGGCATGGTCCACCACAAGGTCCACGACCGCGGCTGGACGGGTCTGCCCTGCCTGCCCGACCAGGATCCCCAGGTCCGTGAGCTGCACCCGCCGTCGACCGCGGCGACCCTGAACCTCGCCGCGACCGCGGCCCAGGCCGCCCGGCTGTTCAAAACCTTCGACGGCCCGTTCGCCGACCACTGCCTGGCCGCGGCGCGCACCGCGTGGAAGGCCGCGCAGGATCATCCGGCGATGTACGCCAGGCCGGACGACAGCGACGGCGGCGGCGCCTACGACGACACCGACGTCCGCGACGAGTTCTACTGGGCCGCCGCGGAGCTGTTCATCACGACGGGTGAGCAGCCGTACCTCGATTACCTGCGCTCATCGCCTTACTGGACCGGTGACGCCTTCCGCAACACCGGACCCGACTGGAAGTTCGTCGCGCCGCTCGGCCGGATCGATCTGGCCACTGTGCCCAGCAACCTGGCCGACAACGACCGCGACGCCGCCCGATCCTCGGTTCGTGAGGCCGCCGACCACTATCTGCAGACCATTCGTGACCAGGCCTACGGTGTCCCGCTCGGGGAGAACGACTACACGTGGGGCTCCACGAGCGTGATCCTCAACAAGCTCATGGTCATCGCCACCGCGTTCGACCTGACCGGCGACCAACGCTACCGTGACGGTGTCCTCGAAGGCCTCGACTTCATCCTCGGCCGCAACGCGCTCAACAACTCCTACGTGACCGGCTATGGCAGCCGCAGCTCCCAGAACCAGCACAGCCGCATCTACGGTCACCAGCTCGACCCCAGGCTTCCCCAGCCTCCGGCCGGGTCCATCGCCGGCGGGCCCAACCCGGGCCTGGAGGACCCGAAGGCGAAGAAGGTCCTGTTCCACACGCCCAGCGGAGAACGCCCCAAACCGCAGTTCTGCTACCTGGACGACATCGAGTCCTGGTCCACCAACGAGGTCGCGATCAACTGGAACTCCGCACTGTCCTGGATCGCGTCCTTCGCCGCGGGCCGACGCCCGCCTGACGGCCCCAACGGCCCGTACCGCATCGGCGACGTGACGGTCAGCCTGGGCGAGGACCATCAGGTCAATGTCGTGGTGCCGGTCGGCTGGTCGCTGCACGTCGAGTCGGCCGCAGCGGGGCGATGAGGCACCCCGCCGGTACGCCGCCGATGCGGGGGTGGTTCGCGTGAACGACAAGGTGCAGCTGCCGGCGAGCGTCGTGAACCAGGCCGGTGACGACCTCGCCGGTCCGATCAGGCAGGCGCTGATCACGCTCAACCTGCTCGAAGCGGACGACACCCGCGTCGCCGGCTGGAAGACGCCCTTCGACAAGCAGGTGATCACGGCGGGCGCCCTGGCCGTCAGCAAGTGGACGGGCACGGCGATCGCCTCGGTCGGCGGCGTCGCCACCGTGCTCGCCACGATCGCGGCGTTCACCGCGACCGAGCGGATCGCCTATGCGGCCTCGGCGGTCGTGCTGCTCGTCGGCGTCGCGATCGCGCTGGCCTTGCTGGTGCGCGCCGACGTGGCGGCCCGCGCGACGGCGACGGCGGCGATGTACCAGGCACGCGCCCAGGTGGCAGCGAGCTTCCTCGCCACCACCGGCGCTGTCGTCGGGCCGGAGCCGCAGTACTGGGCGAAGGCCACCAGCGACAAGCGCTGGCATCCGATCGCCGAGTTCAAGGAACAGGGCGGGGGCATCGT
Source organism: Dactylosporangium sp. NPDC050688 (assembly GCF_040654515.1). NCBI lineage: Bacteria > Bacillati > Actinomycetota > Actinomycetes > Micromonosporales > Micromonosporaceae > Dactylosporangium > Dactylosporangium sp. NPDC050688. The sequence continues at coordinate 56,950 of NZ_JBFAIC010000056.1, read as the reverse complement.
CGCGGTGAGCCCGGACGGCTCCACCCTGGCCGTCGCCGACATCGAGGATCTGGAGCTCTCCCACGTGCACTCGGTGCGCTGACCCGCACAAGCGACCCGGTCTGGATCGCCCGACGTCAAGGAGCGGTCCGCCTACTCAGGAGGAGTGCAGGGGGATGGATGTGGTCGGGATGGTGGCCGACAGCCGGGTGCCGCCGTCGGTGGGGCTGGTGACGGTGAGGTGTCCGCCGAGTGCCTCGACGCGGTCCTGGAGGCCGGTGAGGCCGGTTCCGTGGTGTGGGTCGGCGCCTCCGATGCCGTCGTCGTGGATCGACAGGTGCAGGACGTCGTTCCGGATTGTCGCCTGTACGTGCACGACTGTGGCGTGGGCGTGTTTGGCCGCGTTGGTCAGCGCCTCGGAAACGATGTAATACGCGGCCGTCTCAACCACTGGTGGCATGCGCTGACCGGTGTGCAGATCGAGGTCGACCAGCACCGGGGATCTGCGGGCGAGTGCCTTGAGCGCGGTCGGCAGACCGTTTGAGGCAAGCAACGTCGGATGGATGCCCCGTGAGATCTCGCGCAGGTTGTCCATGGCGCTGCTCAGATCGCACCGGGCGCGCGAGAGTTCCGCCTCGGCCTCCTTCGGCTCCGCCGGTAGGAGGGCCTGCGTGGCACCGAGCTGCATCGCGACGGCGAGGAAGTGCTGCATTGCGCCGTCGTGCAGGTTGCGTTCGATGCGCTGGCGGGCCTGGTCCGAGGCGGCGACGAGCCGGGCCCGGGACGCGGCGAGCTCAGCCTTGCTGTCGGCGTTGGCGATGGCGGTGGCGGCGAGGTCGGTGAACTCCGCTACGCGTGCCTCGGTGCCTGGCGGCAGCGGCTCGGGCCGGGCCCACGCCACGCCTGCCACGCCCCACAGCCGCCCGTTGACCTCGATCGGCACCCCGACCACAGCGCGGATGCCCGTATCACGGGCGAGTGCGGCGGCAGGGCCGGCCGCGCCCTCGAAGCTGTCCACTCTGGCGGCGCGCCCCGTTTCCCGCACCTTGACCAGGACGTTTTCGCCCTCGATCGGCAGGCGGACCCCTTCGGAGAGCTTGCCGGTGAGGTTGGTCGAGACAATGCAGACCCCGCCGTCGGATTCGTAGCGACACAGCCACGTGCTGTATTCACGCAGCAGTCCGTGCAGCTCGGTGGTGATCGCGTGGAAGACGTCGGGTGGAGGACTGCCATGGGCCACGAGCTTCGCCACCCGCCCCAACGCGGCCTGCTCGGCGGCGAGCCGGCGCAACTGCTCCCGGCTCGTTTCCAGCGAGTCCAGCACGGTCGCACGCTCCCGGCAGGCGTGCAGCAGCGACGTCAATGTCGGCACAACGCATTGCCGCAGCCGCCGCGCCGTCAGCTCGGGCAACTCGGCGGGCACCACCAGGGTCCCGAGCTGGGCAGCCTCGGCGTGCAGGGGAAACGCCGCGTGCCGGTCGTCACCGGGGACGGCTGCGAGGTGGATCACGGCGTCCGGCAGCTGGAGGGACCGCGCGATGGACTGTGCGACGGCGGGCAGCACCGCGGGAACGTCGTCGGCGTACAGCAGCAGCCGGGCCATCTCAGCGGTGAGATCAGACTCCTCGGCCTGGGCGGTGCGCGCCCGGGCCAGGTCCGCCACCGCACTCGTGGCCACCGCGACGACGAGCAGGACCGCCAACACGACGACCTGCAGTATGTCCGAGGCAGCGAAACTCTCGACGGGCTGGACGTGGAAAAAGACGAACGCCAGCGTGCTGAGCACCGCGGTGGTCAGCCCGAGCCACATGCCCCACACCATCGAGGTGACCAGCACGCCGACGACGTAGATCATGCCCGGGAAGTACGGTGCCATGACCTGCCGGAGCGGATAGACCAGCAGGGTCTCGACCACGATCAGCAAAGCGGCGACCGCGATCCCCCACCCAGGGGGCGGGGGTGTCGGTCGCACCAGCCGGGACAGCGAACCGACATGCACTGATCAATTCTAGTCCGACGGCGCCGCCTTGGGCTTTTGCCGTCGCGGCGTCGCCGTTCGGCGGACATCCCACCCGACCTCAAGACCGGTTCGTGAAAGGTGTCACCAGCCTGGGCGGCCACCTCCCAGGTGGTGAGGACGGTGTCGGCGAGGGCTGTGCCGAGCATGCCCGGCATGATGACGTCGGTGACCAGCGCGTCGATGGGGCCGGGGTGCCGGTCGACGATGTCGAGGGCTTCGGCGGCGTCGGCGGCGCTGAGCACGTGGTAGCCACCGCGGTGCAGGATGCGTTCGGCGACCTGCCGCAGCGCCACCTCGTCTTCGGCAAGCAGGACGGTGGCGCTGCCGCAGTCGAGGCTATGGCGCGTGGCCGGACCGGGGGCGCCGGTGAGGGTGGCGTCCGTGGCGGGTAGCAGGATTCCTGCCACGCCGCCGCTGGTCAACGCCACATCGGAGTATTGAGCCCCTACAGGTGGTCAGCGCGACGACAGCTTCAGGCCGTCGGCGACGAGGAGTACGTCGTTCAAGCCATATCCGCCTTGCGCCCACATCATCAGGTAGGGGTCGGGAATCCGGATGTACGCGGTGAAGAGCTGCGTGTTCCCCGACGGACCGAGTTCCTCATACGGCCAGCCGTTGGCGAGAGTGGGCAACTGTGGTGCACCTCCAGCGCCGGTGTCTGCGGTGGCGCCTCGGTCGAACACGGCGACGGCCGGCACTCCCAGAGGGCAAGCCGCTCGGCGGCCTGCGGGCCGTGGTCGGCTGAGCCGGGTCGCAGGCCGGCGCCCAGATCCACCGGCATCTTCCGGCTCGCACGGCGACGCCACCAGGAGACATGACGCACCGCACGGTGCCGGACACTCTGCGCAGCGAGTCGGGCCGTCGGAACTCCAGGACGGTCGACGCGGTCCTTGCGGCAGGACCCATCGCGGTGCCGAGCGACATCCAAGACTCCAGCCGGCCGAATCGGCATCGCCCGCCGCCCTCGTAACCCACACGGGGCATTCGACGCGTTGCTGTTGCAGCCGATCACGCTGACCGCAGCACCAGCCCTCCAGTCTGCGACGATTCGAGTCCTGGTCTGACGCATCACGCCGACCGCTAGGAACCACGCTCAATCCGTCGCCTCGTCCAGCGGACCACCGGCAGTGACGCACGCTCCTGCCGCCGTTGGTGCGCGGCGGCCGGCCAGCCCCGTCACGGCGGGGAGCAGGTTCACCAGAAGCGAGGCTTCCTGTCTTGGCCGAGATGAGCGCACGGCCTCTCGCCGTTCGACCGCGCAGGGCATTGGGCGGCGGACTTCCGCGCTTGCCCATCAGGGTCGTACCGGTGGCGCGACCCGGTGGCTGGGATCATGGGACGATGAGGTCAAGGCTACGGAAGCTGCACATCGACGGCCGGGAGTACACCTGGAAGGCCGACGTGCGGGCGGCGCCCGGCCCGGACGGCCGCCGGCACCGCTGCATCCGGATCCGGGTGTGGGGCGGCGGCAAGACCGGCTGCGCCCTGCAAGCGGACGTGGCCGAGCGTGCTCATCCGGCAGCGGCCGAGGAGCGGTATCCGTACCCTGTGGCCGCCGACGTCCGCGCACTCATCGATCACGGCCTGCGCGCCGGCTGGGTCCCGGCGACCCGCGGCGGCACGTTCCAGATCACGTCGGGAGCCGACGTGGCACTGCCCGGCTTCGTGCTCACCGACCTGCTGTGGACCGCCGAGCAGCGCCAGACCTAGCCCCACCCGAGGTCCCTGTCTTGGCCATGATCAATCTTCATCCGGTGATCTTGGCGTCGTCATCTGCCGCCGGTCGGGCGTTGCGGCTCGGCCGTGATCGTCACGCTGTGTGTGCCGTCCCGCCGACATGCTCTGTGGACCCATGCGCTCTGGAAGCCGATGAGCGTGCACGTTATCTCGCGCGCGGATACAACGCCGGCCGTCCTCGCGACGCTGCGGTTTACGCCAGTACCGATGCCAGCCCGCAGCCTCTTGTCATCCACTCGCGGTGGCGTGCCGGAAGGATCGACAGGATCTGGCGATGACCGGCTCGCTCCGGAGCGCGCGGACCGCGGTCAATAGTCGAGGCGGATGGCCGCTTTGGTGATGCCGCTGTATACCGTACCGACCTGCAATGCCGGGTCGCCGAACAGCTGAGCCTCGCCGCGGTAGGCAGCAACGACGGTCTCTTCGCCTCGCCACCAGGTGTCGGACACCCCAGCGACCTCCGGGAACTGTTCCATCGCGGAAAGGTCCAGGTTGTCCACCGCCGTGCCGTGGACCGTCGTAATATGAGGCGCCCAGAAAGCGGCCGAATGGGCCAACGCAAGCGACTCAACCCAACCAGCGACCGACTCGTGCAGCACGGCCCTGCCGCGGCCGTCCTCGATGGCAAACTCGCCACGCGGGCCAACGCAGAACGAGTACCCCATTGAGCAACGCTGGTCCCCAGCCTCGAACCACCATTCCCCGACGGCGTCGATCTCAGGCGTGCCGCTGCGAAACATCTTCGGCCCGCCGTCGTAACGCGGTGCCGGTGGGAGTAGCAGCCCACCCCATTGCGTCTCGAACGCCGCCATCTGATGAACGACGGCGGCCGGGATGCCGCGCGTCTGCCAACTGCCGCGGACGGCGTCGCTCATCCCGCCATCGACACGATGTCCGTGGACATCGACAAAATAGCGCGCCCGTCTGGTCATCTGTACCGGCATGAGGCATCCCCTCAACAGCGAGTGGTCTGGGCAACCAATGCTGCGCACGCATGAACGGTTCCGCAACGACGTTACGGCATGTCCGGTACGACTCCCCACATCCGCTCACACCACCGAGCGAGCACCGGCTTCGTTGGTGAGAACCGTTCTCACCAACGAAGCCACGAGCGCGACTCGTCAGTGACGGTAACGCTCCGTGTCGTCGTCGACGGGCAAAAACCGGTTCGAGCGTCCTTGACACTCCGTACGCAAGCCCGCCCCTGGCCGATCGACGCTGGGTGCACACTTTTGCCGATGAGCGTTCGTCCATGAAGGGTGGAACGCCACCGGAAACCATCCGTTATCGTGGCCGGGAGTCATTCAGACGGTGAAAGCTGATATTCCCAGCCCTCGCGCCATCCGAAGTCCATAGCCATAAGCTTCTCCAGCGGGACACCCTCGAGCAGATGGTCCAGCGCCCAGCGCGTAGCGACATGGCCGATTACCAGGATTCGCTGGCCGTCCCATCGTGTCGGCACATCGGTCAGGAACCGGCCCACACGTCCAACCGCTTGCCGCCAACTTTCACCGCCTGTATACGGCTGATCGAGATAACGTTCGCGATGCTCGTGCAGTTGAGCCGCCGGCATGCCGTTGCTGGATCCGTAGTCACACTCGCGAAGCCTCCAGTCATGGAGGATGGGAACCGCGCTGCCCTCGAATGCAATCGCTGCGGTCTCGGCCGCACGGCCCAGGTCGGATGCGAAAACAGCTGAGATGCCGTCGTCGCGCCGTCTTTGGCCGAGTTCGCCTGCCAAGATCCGGCCCCGTGCTGACAACCGGCCATGCAACCAGCCAGTCGCGATACCGCGGTCGTTGTCCTCGCTCCACGAGTGGGTCTCAAAAACGATCGCTGTAGACATCGACACAGAATAGCCAGCTCTCGTCATCGCCGATGTCCGGCAAGGTCAGCTTCGTGTCCGACGACCTCTTTCGGCACCCTTCTGTGTCAGGAGACGGCAGTAGAACAGTCGCAGAGCTGGGAGCAGGGTCGAGTTCCGGGAATGTGCCGCTCACCGATCTGCTTGATCGCGTGCGCTGTCATGCCGCCGTTGGTGCGCGGCGCCGGCCAGCGCTCATCGCGGACCGTCTCTGACCGCGTGAGGCCGAGAGGCTTCCTGTCCTGTCGATGAGCGGACGTTCTTACGTGATGCTGGGCTCGACCTTGCTCTGCCCGAAGGTGACCGTGAAGATCGCTCAGTGGACGACAGCGCGGACTTTCGCATCTACGGAATGATCATGTCCGAGCAGAACCTCTTCGGTGAACACTTCGTCGGGTATCTGCGCGAGACGTTCCGAGGCGGTGGGTTCCGCGGAACCGTCGAAGTACGCGACGACCAGGTAGTAGGCCGCTCCCTCCCCGATCTGGACATCGCCCGTCGTCTCGCGAACGGACTCCAGCCGATCGGCGCCCCCAACGCCCAAGGAAGGCTGTTCGAGACCTGACAACCTCGGACGCCGCCCGTGCCCACCACGCATCGCACCGTCCCGGCCCAGGCGCCCTCATCTGCCGCAGCCTGCGCACTGGTGCTCATCGCTGCGGGTGCCATTGTTAGGGCCTGGAAGGCCCGGTCCGAGAACAGGCGCTGCGGGCGATACTGCTGCAATGGTCGAGATGGAGGTCCAAGACCGCTTGGCGGGCATCGCTCCTGCCATAGCCAGGCGTCGCCGTCGAGGGCTCGACGCGGAGGCCGTCACGGTCGAGGATCTCGATGCGGTGGAGGCCCGGTTCGGGGTGCCGCTCCCGGCGGAATATCGAGCGTTCATGCTCGCCTTCGGCACGGGCGTCGGACCCGGGTACGAGGACCTGATCGCACCGTGGCACCTGCCGGGCGTGAACCGACCGGACCATGCCATGGACACGTTCGCGCACGTACGGCGGCCGTTCACGATCGTCGGCGGCACCTGCGCCGGCATGTACGAGCACGAAGATGAGTCTGATCAGCTCGTCGACGGCGCGTTGATCATCGCCGAGCACGGCTGCACATCCTGCACCATCATGGCGGTCACCGGTGACCTCGCCGGGACCGTCTGGGACAACGACTGGTCCAACCATCGCGGCCCGCACGAGTACATCTGGCTCCCGGCACGCGACGGGTTCAGCATCCCGCCCCGCGAACTCGGTGGACTGCCGGTCACGTTCCTGGCTTGGGTCGAAACATGGGCGGGTGGTTCGACTACCGGCAACGTTCCTGCGCCCAGGCCACGACTGCTCGACCGGCTACGACGGCTGAAGGCGTCACGCTGAGCGCCGCGCACTGACTCGACTGTCAGCGTGCAAGACACGACGGCCGTACCGTCACCGTTGAATCGTCTCGAGCCCGGCTGGCGGGCACGACCTGCACCGAAATCCGGTGCACGTACATGCTGCAACAGTTCGCCACGGAACGTAGCAGCGAATTGGGCCGTCCAGCTTCCGTTCACGCCAAGATGATCTCGCCCACCCGCACCGGCCAGCGGGCCTGACCCAACGACGAACCAGACACGAGCGCACACCTGTCTTCTCAGTTCGCTTTGATCCGATCGAAGAGGAACCGGGCCGTGGCGTCGATGACGTCGTCGAAGTGCCCGCTGTTGCCGGGGTAGTGGAACGCGTGCGTGGCATGTTCGTACTCGAGCAGTGTGCACCCGTTGCCGGCCTGCACCATCGCGTCCCGGAACCGCCGCACGTGATCGATCGGCTCCACCTCGTCGTGGGTGCCGTGGTGAATCAGCATCGGCGGATTCCCCGGACGTACGAACTCGATCAGCGAGTACTCGCTCGCCCTTCCCGCAGCGATGCCGGCCTTCTGTTCGATGGAGCGCTGGAGCTCCGGCGAGAAGGCGAGCAGATCCAGGCCTGCCGGGTTGAGGGCCACGACGGCAGCGACGCCGGGCTCGGGCGCCGTTTTGTGCCCACCAGGGGCGCTCATCGCGGCGACCAGAGCAAGATGTGCACCGGCCGAACTGCCGCCGGAGGCCAGACATGACGTCTCGAGCCCGCGTAACGCGGCCAGCCCTCTGAAATGCTCAACCGCCCGCCGGACGTCGGTGACGCAGTCGTCGATGCTCACGGCCCCCTGACCGATCAGCCGATACCCGGCAGACACAGCGAAGATCCCGCGCGACGCCAACTGACGACAGTGCGGGCCAGCCCGTCGGCCGATCCAGTGCGCAGGGCACCACCGTGGAACACGACGATACCGGCCGCGAGCCGCGTGCCCTCGGCCGGCTCGAAGACCAGCAGGGGCAGTTCACTGCCGTCGGCGGCTTCGTAGACCATCGAAGATTCGCGACAGACTGTCATGAACAGCATTCGTGGGCCACGACCACTCATCCTCCCATGATCCGCGAACAAGGTCAGGTGCACGCTTCTGCCGCTCGCCGGGCGCGCTGGGCCCTCGGCGGTCAGGGACCGGGCTGGGCGGCATTGATGCGTTCACCGGTGTCCGACAAGCGAAGGTACATCCCGCGGTCCGACTTGTATTGACGCAGGACCATCACGACGGATTCGATGGCCTCTGCACGCGGGACTGAGTCGTCGACCTCAACGTCGAGATTGCTTCCGGAGACGCCGGCACCCGCACCTACGACCTCAAAGCCGTCCAGCTCGTTCAGGGCATCTTCGAGGTCGTCGCGATCGACGGGGAGCTCGCTGGTGAAGTAGATGTCGATGTACACGCGCCCATTCTCGTCGGCCCACCGGCCAAGCGTCTGGCCAGCCAACGATCACGTCAATGTCCGCCTGCGCGATCGGTTGGGCCATCTTGATCGGCTGCACGCACATGCCGCCGAGCGCTCGCCACGCTCGGTGGTGGAGTGACTGGACACCGAATGTCGGCTCGTAGCCGGCGAGGAACCGGCAGGGGAACGTGAGCGGTCGCTCCTCGACAGCGACGCGCAAGCGATCAAGGACGCCATCGCGTCACGGACTGACGGGTGACTTCCCGCTCAGGTGGCCGCTGTCCGGTGGCCAGTTCGCGTGGCGGGCGGTGAGGCCGGCCCGGGCTCGCGGACATGCCGTGCGTGGACGCCGCCCGTTGACCAGACCGGGCTGCGGAAGGCAGACGTCGACCACGTCCGCGTGCGTTGGACGATGTTCTGCGCTCTGCGAAGGCTGCGGCACGACACTCCGACCGTGCCGAGCTGAGCCGTGGAGGCTCGGGACCGTGGATCAGTCCAAGGGCTGCGTGTGTTCAGCCCCCTGGTGTGGCAGCAGCGCGTCGGTGAGCGTGGAGGCCAGCCATTTGGCGTAGTCGTCGATGGACCAGCCGCAGGTGGTGGTCAGTCGTTCGAAGACCTCGATCGACGTCAGCGCGAAGATGATGTCGGCCGCGCGGTCGGCGTCGACGCCGGTTCGCAGAGCGCCGGCTGCGGCGAGCATGCCGGCTGGGCCGCGAGTCCCGATGCGACGCTGGGTCTCCGACTCCTGCAGCAGATGACCCAGGCCGCCGGCCGCCGCGCGCAGCACCGCATGCACTGGGGCGATGCGCTCGGCCATGGCGGCCACCATCCGGGCGTAAAGCTCAAGTTTGCGCGCCGGATCAGGCTCAGCGATGATCGCCGCCACCGCCGGCCGCTCGCTTATCGCGACCGGCGCGGTGTCGCCGGCCAGGGTCGTGTCGTAGACCAGCTTCGCCAGGCCCGCTTTTCCGCCGGGGCAGGCGGCATAGAGCGTCTGGACCGCAACCCCGGCTGCGGCAGCCACGTCGCCCATCGTGGTGTCGGCATAACCGCGGGTGAGCATGAGCTCCCGGGCGGCATCGGCTATCCGCTGGCGCGTGCCGTCGGACTGCTCGCGGCGGAGGTCGCTGTCGTAGCGGCGCTTGGGCTTGTCCGTCATCGGACACCATGTTGCCAGAATTTTCAGTGGATGACATTCTATTCAATATAAGTCATTCCACCTGACTGGAGTCCGGTCATGCGTCACTGGTCGTTCGAAATCGTGCGCGCCCTGGCAACGGCGCTCGTCGCGCTGTACACCGGCGGCGTCTTCTTCGTGGTCATCGGACCGAGCGTGACCCGCCTGCCCGCCGATGCCTACACGCGCTGGTGGCAAGCCATGAACACCGATATGAGACGCGCCATGCCACCGTTGCTGCTGATCTGCCTGGGCCTGCTGATCCTCACCGCAGTGCTGGGCTACGGCCGCTCGAAGCCGGCCTTCGTCGCGGCGGTCGTGGCGATCCTGCTCATCGTGGCCACCATCGGGCTGACCGTGAGCCAGCTGGAGCCGCTCAACGCCATCGGCGACACCTGGAACCCGGACGCCCCACCAGCCGACTGGACCGAGGTCCGCAACCGCTGGCAGCGATTGCACCTGGTGCGTACCCTCCTCGCCCTGCTGACCCTCGTGACCCTCCTGGCCGCCCACGTCGTGGAGCGGGCCACGACGCCGTCCAGCGCCACACTGAGCCCGCACCCGAGCCGGTCAGCAGAGCTGACGGCATCCCAGACGAAGGTGTAGTCCGAACTCATCGTTTCCCGAGGGAGAAGCAAGGACTGGGCGAGGTGGCGCCGCCCCGCTGACGCACCGTCGCCCAGGCCCGGCTGTGTTGGCGCTGACGAGGGATCGCCGTGTTGCTGGCTGCGGGCGGAGTGGCTGAGGCCTTCGGACGAGCAGCGAACCCGCAGGACCGAAACCTGGAAAGACGAAGTCGATCAATCCCCGGCCACGCCGCGCAGGTTAAAGATCAAGTTAAGCCGTCGTCGCGTAGGGGTCGGCCTGGAGCCGGAACAGCCGTGCATACGTGCCGTCGGCGGCGAGCAGCGACGGGTGCGTGCCCGACTCCACGATCCGGCCGGCGTCCATCACGTAGATCCGGTCGGCGTCGCGGACGGCTGAGAAGCGGTGCGAGACGAGCAGCACCGTCCGGCCGGCGAACAACTGCCGCAGGTCGGCGAAGAGCGCCGCCTCCGCCTCCGGGTCCAGGGCCGCCGTCGGCTCGTCGAGGATCACCAGCGGCGCGTCGCGGTAGCACGCCCGGGCGAGCGCCAGCCGCTGCCACTGGCCGCCGGACAGGTCGGCGCCGCCCCGGAACTCGGCGCTGAGGACCGTGTCGTAGCCGGCGGGCAGGCGGTCGAGGAATCCGTCCGCGTGGACCAGCCGGGCGGCGGCGGCGACCCGGTCGGCGTCGGCGTCCGTGTCCGGCCGGCCGAAGGCGATGTTGTCGGTGCCGGACAGCCGGAACCGGACGAAGTCCTGGAAGACGACGGCCGTCAGGTCCCGCAGGGCGGCAGCGTCGGCGACCTCGTGCCGGCCGTGCCGCAGCGTCCCGCTGTCCGGGCGGTACAGGCCGGCGAGGACCTTCGTCAAAGTGGTCTTGCCGGAGCCGTTCGCCCCGACGAGCGCGACGATCTCGCCGGGCCGCACCGTGATGCTCACCTCGCGCAGCGCCGGCCGGCCGGCACCCGGATAGCCGAACGTGAGCCGGTCGGCGGTGAGCCCCTCGAACGCGGCGGGTGTCGCGGTGGCCGGGCGGTCCGGCACGGCTTCGAGGACCCGCAGGTCGGTGAGGAACAGCACCGCCTCACCGATCCCGTTGAGCAGGGCGCCGACCAGCTGCAGCCGCAGCGCGAGCTGCCACAGCGCGGCGAGCGCCGCCAGGGCCGCCGGCAGGCCGATCCGGCCGGCGGTCACCTGCCACCACATGATGCCGATGACCGCGACGGTCACCAGGTCACCGGCGAGCCGGGCGATCACCTTGCGCAGCAGGTGGACGCGGTACACGGCGGCGGTGCGCTCCAGCTCCGTGCCGTAGCGCCGCGACCAGCGCTCCCGCAGGGCCGGCCCGAGCCCGAGCGCGCGGATCTCCTTCGCTTCGGCGGGACCGGTGAGGACCCGCTCGAGGTACTGCCGGGCCCGCCGCTCCTCGGCGAGGTCGTGGTGCAGCCCGTAGCCGGCGCGCCGTTCGTCGCGGGCGGTTCGCAGGCTCGGCACGGCCGCGAGGACGACGACGGGCAGCAGCCACCACGCGAGCACCGCCAGGACCGTGGTGACCGCCGCCAGGGTCAGCAGCGTCTGTACGGCCGCCGTCAGCGCCGTCACGACGACCGCCGGCTGGGCGCGGGCCGCGACGACCGCGCGCTGCAGCTTGTCGTGGAACGCGGGCGACTCGAACTCGGCCAGTCCGACCTCGGTGGCGGCGCGCAGCACGACACCCGTGACGTGCCGGTCGACCTTCGTCGCCAGGATCCGCTGCCGGGCGGCGCTGACGTTGCGCAGCACCCCGCCGGCGGTGCCGAACAGCACGGCCGCGGCGAGCAGCGGCACCGTGCGCGGGTCGGCCGGCTCGGCGCCGCCGCCGAGCATCGTCGTGAGTACCCGCCGCGCCACCAGCAGCAGCCCCACCAGCAGCGCGGCCGCGGACAGCTGGCAGCTGACGACGAGCAGGACACCGCGCCGGTCGGCCCGCCAGGCGAGCGTGACCGCGTACCGGGTCGCCGCCGGCAGCGACGCCGGCCGCACCGCGGCGGCGGGGCTCACCTGCTCGCCCCGGTCGTCGCCAACCGGCGGGACGCGGCTGCGGCGAGACGCAGCCAGCCGGCGTGCTCTGCGCGTACCGTCGCCAGGGACTCGCGGTGGCGCACGATGTGCCCCTCGCCGGGCAGCAGCACCAGGCGGGCGTGTCCACCGGCGGCGACGATCGCCTGGTACAGCTGCGTCGCCTCCTGCGGCGGGGTCGCCGGGTTCGTGTCCAGGACGCCGTGGACGAGCAGCGTGGGCCGGTCGAGCCGGTCGGCGAACTCGAACGCGCTGAACGCCCGGTACACGTCGCGGGCCTGCCAGTAGGTCCGCCGCTCGAACTGGAACCCCCCGGGGGTCCGGGTGCGGTTGTAGCAGCCGCTGTGCGCGATGGCAGCCGCCAGCTCGGGCAGGTGCGCGAGGGCGAGGAGCGCGAGGGTCGCACCGAAGCTGTGCCCGCCGACGACGACAGCACCGCGGTGCCCGTCGCGCCGGGCCAGGTCGACGGCGTCGCGCACCCCGCCGGTCACCTGGTCGATCAGACCGGCCGCAGTGGCGTCACCGGGCCAGTCCAGGGTGAGGTCGAGCACGGCGGCGGGCACCCCGGCGACGAGCGCGGGCAGCGTCCCCGGCGGCGCGTCCCCCGGCGCGCCGGAAGGCCCGCCGGACTGCGGCGCCCGGATCCACAACAGCAACGGCCCGTCCGGATCGACCGGCACCGGCGGGCCACCCCGCGACGGGAAGGCCGGGCCCGCGGCGGGAGCCGGGGCCGGGGTGTGGACCACCGTGGCGGTGGACGGGTCGATGCGGACCACGACGTGGCGGCGGTCGGGGGTCGCGCCACCGAGGAGCAGGTGGCCGGCGGTCCACGCGGCGATGTCCGGGCCGGCGGGGACGTGCACCGGGCCGGCGGCGGTGAGGGGGCGGTCCCCGGTGGTCGTGACCAGCCTGGGACCGCCCCTGCCGGCGAGGACGACGACGGGGGAACCGCCGTTCCACACCGGCCACCAACGGCCCGGCGGGAGGTCCGGGCCGATCGGGACCGTGCGTTCGGCGCTGCCCGCGCCGGCAGGGACGAACCGGACGACGCCCGGGCCGGGGACGGCGAGGACGTCGGCGTCCACGGACCAGCTGGCGCCTGCGGGGGCCGGCCGCGACGCGCCGGTGGCGACGTCGATCAGCGTGGCGCCGCCCGTACCGCCGTCGTCGTCAGCCACGTCGCGCAGCAGCTGTCGCCCGCCGGGACCGGCCCGCAACCCCCGGACCAGGCCCGCGTCGCCGACGGTGGTGACGGCGCCGGTGCCGGTGTCGATGCGGGCGACGCGTGCGGCCGCGACGTCGAGCAGCGCCGCCGGTGCGGCGTCGAGCGTGACGAAGCCCGGCCCCGTCGCCTCGAACATCTGGGCCGTGGGCGTGTCCGGCGGCGCCGGGCGGCCGGCGGGGACCAGCACGACGAGGGTGTCGCCGCACCAGGCGACCGCCGGGGTGCGGCCCAGCGCCGTCAACGACGTCACCGCCCTGACCCGCTCGTGGTGGGTGACGGTGCCGGCGCTGTGGTCGGCGACCCACGGGTGGGCGCCGCGCCCGTCGGCGGCGAGCCCGGCGACGAGCGGCCGGTGCGGATGCCAGGCAAGGCCGGCCGGCAGCGGGTCACGGACCGGCAGCACCCGGCCGGCGGGCGCCGACCCGGACGCCACAACGAGCCGCGCGGGCCGCGCCCGGTCGAGGGCGACACCGCCGAGGTCCGGGTCGAGCAGCAGGTGCCGCCAGGCGAACGTCGCCGGGTTGCACTCCGCCAGCGGCCGGTCGGCGGGTGCCGTGGCGATCGCCCACGCCGCCCAGCCCGGCGCCGCCTCCACCGTGCTGCGGTCCGCGGGATCAGGTGCCACTGCGCACCGCCGCCACGATCGTGACCCGGTCGACGAGCCCCTTGACGCCGCCGATGCCGGACACGGGCGGGCACACGGGCCTGCCTGCGGCGTCGAGGCCCTGGGCGCACGGCACACCGAGGCCGCGCAGGTCGCCGGGGAGCTCGGCGTCCCGGGCGACGACGGTCGTGCGGACGGTGTCGAGCCGGGCCGGCTCGACCTGGCGCAGCAGGTGCTTCAGGGAACGGCAGGACGGGCAGTCGTCGGCGACGTACACGTGGACGGCGCGGACGGTCGCGGTGCACGGCGCGGCGGCCGGCGCCGGAGACCGTCGGTCGGCGAGCAGCACCGCGGCGTAGGTCAGCGTCGCCGCCAGCGTCGCGACGGCGACCCGCACCGGCCAGGCGGGCCCATCGGTGGCCGCGGCGGACCCGACGGCGAGCACCACGGCGACGGCCGCACCGGCGAGCGCGCCGGTCGCGTTCGCCGCGACGTGCAGCCGGCCGACGGCGGCGAGCCGGGCGGCGCCGAAGCACGCGCACAGCTGCCCTCTGGTCGCCAGGGCGGCCACGGTCAGCGCGGCGTACGCGGCGACGGCGACGGCCGACGCGAGCAGGCCGGGCGCGACGGTCACCACGACGGCCGCGGCGAGTTCGGCGGTGCCGACGACGCGCTGACCGTGCGGCGCCCGCAGGGGACCGCGCCGGATCGGCCACGCCACCCGGTCGGGTGCGGTGACGAGCTTCGCCAGGCCGGCCGCGGCGAGCGGGCCGGCGAGGATCGCGAGCAGGATCAGGGCCACGATGTCTCCTCAGCGTCCAGTGGGCGCAGCGGCGTCGGCGGACGCGCCGGCCAGGAACCAGCCGGCGTCGATGAGGTCGCCGGCGAACTTCCACGCGGCGAGTCCCGCCGCGGGCGGTGGGAAACCGAGCGCGAGGAGCCGGTCGACGACGGCCGCGGCGCCCTCACCGAACTCGGTGAGCTGCAGGGTCACGGCATTGACGAGGACGAGGCCGCCGTACGGCAGCGGCGTGGCGACGACGTCAGGCGCGAGGCGCAACGGGGTGCCGGTCTTCGGTGGGCCGCTCGCCGCGGCGGTGCCGGTGCCGGTCGTCGGGGCGCTCACGACCGGCCTCGCAGCCAGCGGTCGATCCAGACGAGCCGCAGCAGCGGCAGGGCGTGCTCGGTCAGATCCCGGCCGTCGCGCAGGTCGTGGGTGACCGCGCGGACGTCGACGACCCCGAGGTCGGCGAGGGCGCAGCCGCGTTGCAGCTCCAGCGCGAGCTTCTCCCGGCGGCGGCGCAGGTGGTCGGCGGCGCCGAGGCGCAGCCAGAAGCCGGACGACGCCCGCCGGACCCCGGTGATCCCGGCGGCCTCGACCACCGCCCGCAGCGGCCGGTGGTTCTCGAAGACGCCGTGCCGGATCCGGCCGAGCCGCCGGGCGGGGATCGCGGCGGCGGCGGCGTGCACGCGCGGGTCGAGGGCGGGGGAGTGCAGCCCGCCGTCGCCGCGTTCCTCGAGGCCGGCGACCAGCCGGCCGAGGACCGGGTCGAGCTGGTCGAGATGGTCCTGCCAGACGGCCATCGAGCCGCGCTGCGCGACCTCGAGCTCCTGCCGGCCGGCCGGGGTGAGCCAGGGCAGCCGGCTGCCGCCGGTCGGCGACGGTGGGGGCGGCGCCCCGACCTGCTGCACGTCGGGCGCGCCGGCGGCGGCCGCACCGTCGCCGGGACGGTAGACGATGCGGTTGCCCATCAGCTCGCGCGCCGTGGCGAGGCGGCGCAGGGTGCCGGAGATGTGGAACGGCTCGCACGCGAGCAGCCGGCGCGCGCGCAGGCCCGCGTCGATGTCGGGGAGCTTCACCGCGGTCAGGTCCTCCAGCAGCCCGCCGCCGACGAGGGGAAGGTCCCGCCCGGCGCGGATCGCGGCGGTCAGCCGGCGGCGGACCTCGATGTCCGGCAGCACGGGCGCCGGTTCGTCGCCGGTGACCGGGTGGTGGTCGAACAGGTCGTCGAGGTCGGCACGGACGGTCTGCACCGCCAGGCCCGGGACCTCGGCCGGTGGCCGGTGACCGGGCAGCGCGAGACCGGCGTGCAGCAGCGCCGGACGGTGCCCGGCCCGAAGGGCGACCGCGACCACGAACGCCGAGCCGAGGCCGCCGCTGTACGCGACGGCATACCCGGCCGGCATCGCGTCGAGCACGGCGTGCACCGCGTCGGCGAGCCGCCCGGGCGGGGGAGTGTCCGGCGTTGCCGTCCGGCGGGTGGCGGTCGCGCCGGACGCGTCGAGCCGGACCGTGCCGCCGAGCATCAGCCGCCGTACCCCCGGCGCCACCGTCGACTCCGGCGGCCGCACCTGGCCGTTGAGCAACGCGAGCAGGTCACCGGCGCCGGGCGCGGGCGGGGTGCCGTCGGGGAAGAACGCCGCAAGGTCGGTGCCCCACTGCAGCGTGCCGGGGCCGACGCGGAAATACAGCGGGGTCGAGGACGGCCGCTCCCGGTGCAGCTCGACGGCGTCTGCGGTCCGCGTGCAGCGCACCCCGGGCGGTTCGGCGGGCGCGCCGGTGCACACGACGCGGCCGTCGATGAGTTCGGCCGAGCGCATCATGACGCCACCGCGCCGGCGGGGAGCCGGAGCACCTCGACGTACTCCTCGGCGACCGGCAGCGACGTGCTGACGACCCGGCCGTCACACGCGACCCACGGATAGACGCCGGCGGGGGACGCCGCCGGGCACAGCTCACGGCCCAGGTGCAGGCTCGCGGGATGGCCCAGCCGGCGCAGGCCGGCGGTGAGGTAGATGGCGTCGTCGACCGGGTCGAGGAAGCCCGCCGTCAACCGTTGCATGACCCGCAGCCGGACCACCGCGGCACGGGGGTCGCCGGTCGCCGCGCCGGCGACGGCCGGCCAGTGCGTGAGCTGGTAGACACCGTCGGCGCGGCGCGCCGACTCGACCTGTCGCAGCGCGGCACGGGCCGCGCGGATGAGTCCGAACACAAGTCCTCCCGAGTCTGTGTCCTGGTGGCGTGCGGCGGGGCCGGGCGGCCGTTTCCGGCCACCCGGCCCCGCTGTCTGAGCTACGCGTAGCGGCAGGTCCACCACTCGCAGATCAGGGAGACGGTCTCGTTGCAGCAGTCCGAGTCCCACCAGCAGCTGTAGCCCGCCATGCGGCACTCCTCGGCCACGGCGGTCGGCTCGGCGTACATGTGCTGCTGCAGGCCGGAGCCGGCCAGCCGTGATGCAACGGCGGTAGCGGTCGCGTTCATACCGTTCCCCCTTCCAGGGATGGGTCGTTGACGTCGATGACCGTATGGACGCAGCTGTCCCGATTCCAGGCATTGCGTGTCTCGGACTGTCTGAGACTGTCCGGGACGGGTCCGGACGGCCGTTTCGGCGATCGGCGCCCGACAATTCCTCGGATGACGACCGCTTTCGCTTCGGATGCCTTGTCCACGGCGCAGCGCTGGGCGGCGGATCGCCTCAGCGTCGCGGGGACGCCGGTGACGGGTCCGGGGGTGCCGCTCGGCCCGCGGGCATGGTCGGCGCACCTGCGGCTGCCGACGACCGCCGGGTCGGCGTTTCTGAAGGTGACCGCGCCGGTGTTCCGGCACGAGCCGGAGGTCACGCGGCTCCTCGCGGAGCGCTGCCCGGGCGCGGTGCCGGCGGTGCTCGCCGCCGAACCCGGCCGGGGATGGCTGCTGACCGCGGACTACGGCCCGCAGCCACGGCCCGCGGACCGGGCCGAGCTGGTCGCCGTGTTCCTCGCCGCCGCGCCGGTCCTCGCCCGCGTACAACGGGAGGCGGCGCCCCTCGCGCCGGCGCTGCTGCGGGCCGGCTGTCCCGACCACCGGTTGCCGGTCCTGCCCGACCGGTTCGCCGCCCT
Source organism: Dactylosporangium sp. NPDC050688 (assembly GCF_040654515.1). Taxonomy (NCBI): domain Bacteria; kingdom Bacillati; phylum Actinomycetota; class Actinomycetes; order Micromonosporales; family Micromonosporaceae; genus Dactylosporangium; species Dactylosporangium sp. NPDC050688. The sequence goes on along the minus strand of NZ_JBFAIC010000056.1, from coordinate 39,040 downwards.
CGTCGACGCCTGCACCTCCGCCGCGCCTCCCCCCGGCCCGGACAGCCCCGAGCCGCCGTCGACCGGCGCCGAGCCGCCCTTCAGCGGTGCCGAGCCGCCGTCGTACGGCGCCGAGCCGATCTCGTACGGCGCCGAGCCGATCTCGTACGGCGCCGAGCCGCCCTTGACCGGTGCCGAGGTCGCCCGGCTGCGGGGTGGGCGCGGTCAGGTCGCCCGGGCGTGCGCGGCCCTCGCCGCGACCGGGCTGCCGGACACCGTCGTCCACCTCGACTGCTGGCGTGGCAACCTCGTCGTCCGCGACGACGCCGTCCTGATCGCCGACTGGGCGGAGAGCGCGGTCGGGCATCCGTGGCTGTCGCTCGACGTGCTCCTCGGCGACGTCCGGGCCGTCGAACCGGCGGCGGAGGCGGCCGTCGCGGACGCGTACGGGGCTCCCGCCGGCACCGCCCCGCTCACCCGGCTGCCGGCACTCGTCAGCCGGGCGCTGCTGTGGCGGTCGGCGACGCGGTCGCTCACCGGCGCGGCCCGGGCCGCCTACGCCGGCACCGTCACCGCGCACCTGCGCGCCCTGGCCACCGCCCTGGAGGAGACCCGATGAGACGAACCGTCCTCGCCGTGATGATGATCGCGGCGCCGCTGGCCGTCGCGGTGCCCGCCCACGCGGCCGGGGAACCGGCCGCGTGGGCGGCCTGCCAGCAGGTGATCGGCATCCCGCTCGACCCGGCGGTTGCCGACTGCGCCGTCATCGCCGTCCCTGTCGACCACCGGCGACCGGCGGACGGCACGGTCGGTGTCGTCACCCTGCGGCGCAAGGCGACCGACCCGTCCCGGCGCATCGGCGCGGTGTTCGTGAACCCCGGCGGGCCGGGCACGTCCGGGCTGCATTTCGCGTACCGCGCCGAGCGCTTCCTGTCCGCGGAGGTGCTCGCCCGGTTCGACATCATCGGCTTCGACCCGCGCGGCGTCGGGCAGAGCACCGCGCTGCGCTGCTTCGCCAGCCAGGAGGAGCACGACGAAGTCCTCGGCGGCCGGGTGTCCGTGCCGGTCGGTGCGGAGCAGGTCGACGCGGCGCTGCGGGCCGACCGGTCCTACACGCGACGCTGCGCGGAACGGGCGGGCCCGCTGCTGGCGCACATGAGCACCGCCGACGTGGCCCGCGACCTCGACGTGCTGCGGGCCGCGGCCGGTGAACCGGTGATGCGGTTCGTCGGGCTGTCCTACGGCACCTTCCTCGGCGCCACCTACGCGAACCTGTTCCCGGACCGGACCGCGGCACTGGTCCTGGACGGCAACGTCGACCCGCGGCTGCGTACCGCCGACGGACTGGAATACGACCGGCAGCGCGCGGACGGTTACGAGGAGGTCCTCGCCGCGTTCCTGAACGCCTGCGCGGCGGCCGGTCCGGCGTGCGCGCTCGCCGCCGGCGGCGACCCAGCGGCGAACTTCGCGGCCGTGCGGGAGCGGCTGCGGGGCGGCCCCGTCACGCTGCCGGACGGCCGGCAGGTCACGCTGAGCACGTTCGTCGCGCAGGTCATCGACGCGCTGTCGGCCGGGCGGCTGCCGGAACTCGCCCAGACCGTGGCCGATCTGGCGGCGGGCGACCCGGCCGCGGCGATCCTCGCTGATGCGGTGGTCCTCGGGGAGTCGCCCTACCGGTCCGATGACTCCGCGGACGCGGTGAACTGCCTCGACAAGCCGTACCCGCCGGTGCCGTCCCTCGCCCCGCTGCTGGCGCCGGTGTGGGAGGGGCGAGCGCCGACGTTCGGGCGGCTGCAGGCGTTCGACGGCGCCGCCTGCGCGACCTGGCCGGTCCGGTCGTGGGAGTCGCAGCGTTACAGCGGGCCGTGGAACCGTCCGACCGCGGGCCGTGCGCTGGTCGTCGGCAACCGTCACGATCCTGTCACGCAGCTCGCGTTCGCGCGGCGGATGGCGGCCGCCCTCGACCGCGCGGTGCTGCTGGAGGTCGACCGCTTCGGCCACACCGCGCTCGGCCTCAACCGCTGTGCCGACGTGTTGGCCAGCGCATATCTGATCGAAGGGACGCTGCCGGCGGCCGGCTCGGCGTGCCCCGCCGACGCCCCGCCCTTCCCGCGACGTTTGGGTGAACGTCCGGTTACGTAGTGCTGGACATCGATCGACGCCGCCCGATAGAGTCGAATCAACTAGTCGGTTAAAGCACTCGTCAAGTAGTGAAATGAGGACAGTCGGCCGGCTTCTTGAGTTCAACTGCGCTGCGGGGAGCGTATCGATGAAGCATGGAGTGCCGGAGCCGTGCCGGGCCCGGACGGAGAGCGAGTTCGTCGGGCTGTTGCGGCATCTGAAGGAGTGGTCCGGCCTCACCTACCGGCAACTGGAGCTGCGCGCCCGCCGCCAGGGCGCGCAACTGCCGCGCAGCACCGTCGCCGCGGCGCTGGGGCGGGCCAGCCTGCCGCGGGAGGAGGTCGTCGACGGCATCGTGCGGGCCTGCGGCCACGATCCGGACCCGTGGCTGGAGGCCCGCGCGAAGCTCGCGCTGGGCGGTGCGGCCGAGCTCCCGGGCGATTCCGCACCCCGCCAGCTTCCGCCCGCGGCGACCGCGCTCGCCGGACGGGAGGCGGAGCTGGAGCAACTGCGCCGGATGCTGGCGCCGGATGCCCCGCAGACCAGGGTGATCGTGATCAGCGGTACGCCCGGCGGCGGCAAGTCGGCGCTGGCGCTGCATGCCGCGCGGCACGCCGCCGAGCGGTTCGCCGACGGGCAGCTCTACGTCAACCTGCGAGGTTCGGCGGCCGACGCCCGTCCGCTGCCGCCGCGGGAGATCGTCGCCCGGCTGCTGCGTGGGCTCGGGGTGAGCGGCGCCGGCGTCCCGGAGACCGCCGACGAGGCCGCCGCGCTGCTGCGCACGGTCGTGGCGGGCCGGTCGTTCCTGGTACTGCTGGACAACGCGGCGTCGGCGGCGCAGGTGCGGCACCTCGTCCCGCTCGGAGCCGGCAGCACGGTGATGGTGACGTCGCGGCACCGGATGACCTCGCTGGAGGGCTCGGCGCACGTCGCGGTCGGCTCGCTGTCGCCGGCGGGGGCGATGTGGATGCTGGAGCGCCTGCTCGGTGCCGACCGGGTGCGGGGCGAGCCCGCCGCGGTCGCGCGGCTCGCGCAGCTGTGCGGATACCTGCCGCTCGCGTTACGGGTCGCCGCCGCGCGGCTGGCGGTCCGCCCCGACTGGCCGGTGGCCGGGCTGGTGGAGCGGCTGCGGGACGAGCGGGCCCGCCTCGACGAGCTGCGGGTCGACGACGTCGAGGTCGCAGCGAGTCTCGCGATGAGCTATCGCGACCTGACCGCCTGCACCGGTCGCGTCGCCGGTGCGGCGCTCGGTGCGTTTCACCTCATGGGGACCCTGTCGGGCCCGGAGGTCGAGTCGCAACTGGTGGCGGAGCGGCTGGGGCTCACCGCCGCGGACGCCGACGGGGCGATCGAGCGGCTCGTCGAGGCGCACCTGCTGGAGGTGGCCGGCGGCGGCCGGTACAGGATGCCCGACCTGCTCTGGCTGTTCGCCGGGCAGCAGGTCCGGCTGCACGGCTGGCAACCCCCGCCGAGGCGGCCGGACCGGCGCGTCGTCTTGACAGCTCCGGGTACCGCCGCCCAAACTGGCTTCACTAACTAATTAGTGAAAGCAGTCTGGAGTGATCGAGTTCCGCATCGACCGGCGCTCGGGTGTGGCGACATATCTGCAGCTGGTCCATCAGACCAAGCACGCGCTCCGGCTCGGGCTGCTGCAGCCCGGTGATCGTCTCCCGACGGCCAAAGAGGTCGTCGCGGCCACCGCGATCAACCCGAACACCGTGCTGAAGGCATACCGGGAGCTCGAACGCGAAGGGCTCGTCGAGCCGCGACCGGGGCTGGGCACATTCGTGCGGCGCTCGCTTGCCAGCGCGGGCACCCAGGCCGACGGGCCGCTGCGTGGCGACCTTGACGGCTGGCTCCAGGCGGCGAAGGCCGCGGGGCTGGAGCGTGAGGACGTCGAGGCGCTGTTCAAGTCCGTGCTCGACACGCACTACTGACCATCGCACCACTGACCACCGCACTGCTGGTCATCGACACATGAGGGAGCAGGCACATTGGGCACCGACACGGGTCACGTCGCATTGGCGGCGCGCGACCTCGGCAAGCGGTACCGCCGGGGCTGGGCGCTGCGCAACTGCACGTTCGAGCTGCCACTGGGCCGGGTCTCCGCGCTGGTCGGGCCCAACGGCGCCGGCAAAAGCACGCTGATGGCGCTGTCCACCGGCCTGCTGCGCCCCAGCGAGGGCGCCGTCGAGGTGCTCGGCAACACCCCGGGCACCGGCGGGACGGACTCCAAGCTGGCGTTCCTCGCGCAGGACAAGCCGCTGTACCGCAGGTTCACCGTCGACGAGATGCTGCACGCGGGCCGGGCGCTCAACCCGCGCTGGGACCACGCGTATGCGCACCGGCTCGTGCAGGACGCGGGCGTCAACCCGGCGGCACGCATCAGCACGCTGTCCGGCGGGCAGCGCACCCGGGTAGCCCTCGCGCTCGCCCTCGGCCGCCGCCCGCAGCTGCTCATGCTGGACGAGCCGCTCGCCGACCTCGACCCCCTCGCCCGCGAGGAGGTCATGCAGGCGGTGATGGCCGAGGTGGCCGAGACCGGCATGACCGTGCTGCTCTCCTCGCACGTGCTCGCCGACATGGAAGGCGTGTGCGACCACCTGATCCTCCTCGCCGGCGGCCGGGTCCACCTCGCCGGCGACGTCGAGGACCTGCTCGCCAACCACCGGCTGCTGATCGGCCCGCGCCGCGCCGAGGGCCACGGGCTGCCCGCCGGGGCGGTGATCGAGGCCCGTGCCACCGGCCGGCAGGAGACCCTCCTCGTCCGCAACGGCGGCTGGACCGCCACGACCGGCTGGGAACAGCTCGAACCGACCCTGGAAGAACTCGCGATGGCATACCTGCGCTCCGCGTCACCGTCCCGCTCGTCCCGCAGCCCGGAGGTGGCGGTCGCATGACCTGGATCGCATGGCGGCAGCAGCGCATGCAGGTGCTGCTCAGCATCGCCCTCATCGCCGTGGTCACGGGCGTGCTCGTCTACTTCCGCTTCGACGCCGTCACCTACATGGCCGACCACGGGATCAGCGGCTGCGTCGACATCGACGACGGCAGGTGCAGCACCTCGGCGATGGACGCGTTCGCCGGGCGGTACAAGAGTTACGTGGCGGTCCTCCCGCTCGTGCTGCTGTGCCTGCCGGTCCTGCTCGGCATGTTCGCCGGCGCGCCGCTCTTCGCGCGGGAGTTCGAGCAGGGCACCCACATCTTCGCGCTCACCCAGTCGGTCGGCCGGATCCGCTGGTGGTCGACGAAGCTGCTCATCGCGGCCGTGCCGGTCCTCGCCGGCACCGCGCTGCTCGGGCTCGTCGCCACCTGGAGCCTGCGTCCGCTGAGCTTCGTCGCCCACGGCCGCATGACCACGCCGGGCTTCGAGACGCAGGGCATCGTGGTCACCGCGTACACCCTGCTCGCGATCGCCGTCGGCGCCACCGCCGGCCTGCTCTGGCGCAACACGGTCGCCGCCATGGCGCTCACCATCGCCTGCTACCTGCTACTGCTCATCGGTGTCGCCGCCGTGGCCCGACCCAACTACACCGACCCGGTCGAGCGCCGCGGCACGGTCGCCGAGGGCAACGCCATCGGCTCGCAGAGCGGTCGCAGCCTCGTCCCCGACGACGCCTGGCGCGTGGGCTCGGCCTACTACAACGCCGCCGGCACCGCCGTCGACTTCGATCCGTCGTCCTGCAAGAGCACCGACGGCACCATCGAAACCTGCCTCAGCCGCCAGCAGATCGCCACCATCAGCGCCTCGTTCCACCCCGACGGCCAGTTCTGGCGCCTGCAGCTCACCGAGTCCCTCATCTTCCTCGTCGCCGCGACCGCCCTGCTCACGCTCGGCGCCTGGGCGCTGCTCAAACGCCTGCTTTGACGTCCTCCCCCAGCTGAAGCAGGGAGATTCCGGTCTGCTACGCCCCCGCGGGGGCAAGCTCCCGGCGGGTTACCGCTTCGCGGCGCTGCGCCGGGACGGGTCCCGGTCTTACCTGCGCTCCACGGTCGTTGCTGTCCGCCCGTCCGGCGGCCAGGATGTTTCTCGCTGCGTTCACGTCGCGGTCGTGGGTGGCCCCGCAGGGGCAGGTCCACGACCGGACGTTGAGCGGCTGCTTGTCGCCGAGCTGCCCGCAGTCCGAGCACATGCGGGTCGACGGCAAGAACCGGTCGACCTTGCCGAACGTGCGCCCGGCACGGGCCGCCTTGTACTCCAGCATCGCGGTGAACGTCGCCCACCCCGCGTCGTGTACCGACTTCGCCAGCCGGGTCCTGCCCAGACCAGCCACGCACAGCTCCTCGACGTACACCGCTTGGTTGTCGCGGACGATCGTCGTGGACAGCTTGTGCAGCCAGTCCCTGCGGGTGTCGGCCACCTTGGCGTGGGCTTTGGCGACCTTGACGACGGCCTTTCTGCGGTTGTTCGAGCCGCACTCCTTGCGGCTCAACGACTTCTGCAGCTTGCGCAGCCTGCGTGCCGCCTTACGCAGGAACTGCGGTGCGACGATCTTCGAGCCGTCGGAACGGATCGCGAAGTGCGTCAGCCCCAGGTCGATCCCGATCTCCGAGTCCGATGGCGGGAGCGGAGCACCCCCGGCCTGTACGACGAACGAGGCGAAATACCGCCCGGCCGCGTCCTTGACCACCGTGACCGATGTCGGTTCGGCGGGCAGATCCCGCGACCAGCGCACCTCCACGTCGCCGACCTTCGGCAGGCGCAGACACCCGTTGGGCAACACCTTGAAGCGGGCGTTCACGGTGAACCGGGCTATCGCACCCGCCGGGGGCATGGGCTCGAATCCCGTCTTCCCGACAAGCCAAACAGCCGTTGGCCAGAGCATGAGCCCGGGTCAACGGCTGTTTCGCTGTGTCGCATGATCCTTGAACGACCTGCTGCGGCGGCACGCCGAGATGCGCGGATCAGCAGCGGGAGATCGTCGAGTTGTTCAGCGCGACGTTGGAGATCGTGAGCCGGTCGGCGCACGGGTTCTCCACGATGCGGTTGTTGACGAGCGTGAAGTTGCGCAGGGTGATGTCGGCGTTGCCGGGGAACTCGGTGCGTTCGGCGAGGCGGACCTCGCCGCCGCCGCTGATCGTGCCGCCGTTCGTGGCGAGGCTGACGTTGTAGCAGTTCTCGATCAGGACGGCGTTGTTGCCGGTGTTGGCGATGTCGACCCGGTCGATGACGGCTCCGCCGCTCTCGGAGACGCAGAAGATGCCCCGGCCGCCGCCCCGGGCGCGCACGGTGCCGACGCGGATGTTGGTGGGGTACGAGCTGCCGATGCGTCCGTTGCGGTTGGCCATGCGGAACGCGGCGTAGCCGGTGCCGGTGCCGGCGTTCTCCGCGTCGACGGTGCCGACGGTGGCGTTGATCGTCTGGTTGAGCAGCAGGCCGGACTCGCCGACGTTGCGCGCGGTCACGGTGCCGATGGTGATGCCGTCCACACCGTACGTCTCCACCGCGTGCGATCCCGCGCCCGACACGTACACCGTGTCGATGCGGACGTTGCGCGTCCACTGGCTCGTGTCGCCCCGGTTGTCGATGCGGACGCCGAGCCCGCCGGACAGGCGCATGTCGATCTGGCCGAGCACGACGTTGGTGACGTTGCGCATGAAGATGCCGTACAGCGGGGCGCCGGTCACGTTCAGGTGCTGGACCTCGACGTCGGTGGTGCCGCGCGAGTAGATGGGCGCCTGGTCCCCGGAGCCGCTCCCGGTGACGTTGATCGTGCCGCAGACGTCGATTGTGGTGTAGCTGGGCAGCGAGATCCGCGATCCGGCGCTGATCGACCCGGAGCCGCGCACCACGACGCGCTGCTTCGAGGTCCGCCCGGACGACAGGCTGTTCACGGCGGCCTGCACCGCGGCGCGCATGTCGGTGCCGGTGTACGCCGTGGTGCCGCCGTTGCGCGCGGTCCACGTGCCGCCGCTGAGCACGGCCTCGGCGTTGAACGAGCCGCTGCCGCAACCGCTCGCCGGGGGCGTGCTCGGCGTGCCGCTGCCGACGCGGGCCAGCGTCCACTGCTGGTTGGCGGCGTCGAGGTCGGTGTACTGCGAGATGCGGCCGCCGTCCGCGGTGGACCACTCCCACACGTCCAGGGCCTTGCCGCTGTGCCGGTTGAGCAGCCGCACGTACCCGCCGGCGGAGTCCTTCAGCGTGAACTGCTGGCGGTTGTTGCCCGCGACCGCGCTCTGCTGGTAGAGGTTCGCGCCGTCGGTGGCGTTGGCCAGCTCGAGGACCTTGCCGCTGTGCCGCGATCGGATCTGGTAGTAGCCGTTGTCGGTGGGCACGAACTGCCACTGCTGCACGGCGAGGTCGTTGCGGGTGAACTGGTTGACGGGGGCGCCGTCGGCGGTGGACCACTGCCACAGGTCCATCGCCTTGCCGCTGTGCCGGTTCACGATCGCGTACCAGGCCGAGGTGTCGACCGTGGCGGCCGAGGCGGCGGGCAGGCCGACGGCGACGCCCGCGCCAAGCAGCACGCTCACCGCCGCTCCGACGAGCAGGCTCATGCGCCAGCGACGCTTCATGATGCGTTCTCCTCACCAGGAAAAGGCTTTCCCAAGGAATCCGGCGAAGCTATCGGAGTCTCTCGATGGCGTCAAATGCGGCTGAAACTTACAATGCTCCGTGAATGTCCACTACGGTCACGGTGCCGGCCAGCCGGTGTAGCCCTCGGCGAGGTAGCGGCGGCCGGCCTCGGAGGCGACGAGGGCGGCCAGCTCGCCCTCCTGGCGGCGCAGGTCGAACGGGTCGGCCCCCGGCGGGGTGTGCAGCATGGTCGTCATCCAGTAGGAGAAGTGCTGGGCCCGCCAGACCCGGGCGAGGGCCCGGGCGCTGTAGTCGTCCAGCAGCGCCGGGTCGCGCCGGTGTACGGCCCGTTCCAGGACCTCGGCCAGGACGCGGACGTCGGCGAGGGCGAGGTTGAGGCCCTTCGCCCCGGTCGGTGGGACGGTGTGGGCGGCGTCGCCGGCGAGGACCAGCCGGCCGCGGCGCATGGGCTCCTGGACGAAGCTGCGGAAGGGCAGCACGGTCTTCTCGATGATGGGGCCCTCACTGAGCCGGAAACCGTCCGGACCGGCCAGGCGGGCCTGCAGTTCGGCCCAGATGCGCTCGTCGGGCCAGCCGGTGGGGTCGGTGGCCGGGTCGCACTGCAGGTACATGCGCTGGACGGTGGCGGTGCGCTGGCTGATGAGGGCGAACCCCCGGCCCGAGCGGGCGTAGATGAGCTCGGCCGCGCTCGGCGGGGCCTGGCAGAGGATGCCGAACCAGGCGTAGGGATACTCACGGAAGTACCACCGGCGCTCCGGCTCCGGGAAGGCGTGGCGGCAGATGCTGCGGGAGCCGTCGGCGCCGACGAGGTAGTCGCAGCGGATCTCGTGGGCCGCCCCGTCCGCGTCGGTGTAGCGGATGACGGGGCGGTCGAGGACGTCGGCGACGGCGGTGTCGCGGACGCCGAAGCGCACGTCGCCGCCGTCGCGGGCGCGGGCGTCGGCGAGGTCGACGAAGACGGCGGTCTGCGGGTACAGCCAAGTGGAGGCACCGGCCAGGCCCTGGAAGTCGATGCGGTGGCTCTCGCCGCCGAAGCGCAGGTCGATGCCGCGGTGCTCGTGGCCGTCGGTGAGGACCCGGCCGGACACGCCGGCGTCGACGAGGAGCCGGACGCTGTCGCGTTCGAGGATGCCGGCCCGGTGGGTCGTCTCGATCTCGGCGCGGGTGCGGTGGTCGACGGCGACCGAGTCGACGCCGGCCCGGGCGAGCAGGTGCGAGAGCATCAGGCCGGCCGGACCGGCGCCGACGATGCCGACCGTGGTGCGGGTGGCGCTCATGCCGTCACATCCGCTGCGCTCCGGCGCCGGCCTGAGCCCCACCCTGCGCTCATGCTTCGCAGCCCTCCGCTCCGCTCCGGGCTACTCATGCGGGGCCTGCGTCGAGGCGGACCGGCACGCGGCGCCGCAGCTCGTCGAGGGTGATGCCGAACAGGTCGCGCACGCGCACGCCGCCGGCCCGGTCCAGCAGGAACACGGCGTGGTCGGTGTAGATCCGGCTGACGCACCGTACACCGGTCAGCGGGTAGGTGCAGGCCGCGACGAGCTTGCTGGTGCCGTCCTTGGCGAACAGGGTCATCATCACGAACGTCTCGCGGGCGCCGATGGCGAGGTCCATCGCGCCGCCGACGGCCGGGATGTCGTCGGGGCGGCCGGTGTGCCAGTTGGCGAGGTCGCCGGCGGCGGAGACCTGGTAGGCGCCGAGGACGCAGCAGTCGAGGTGGCCGCCGCGCATCATGGCGAACGAGTCGGCGTGGTGGAAGTAGGCGGCGCCGGGCAGCTCGGTCACCGGGACCTTGCCGGCGTTGACGAGGTCAGGGTCGACGTCGCCGCCGTGCGCCTGCGGGCCCATGCCGAGCATGCCGTTCTCGGTGTGCAGCACCACCCCGGAGCCGGCGGCGAAGTGGTCGGCGACCCGGGTCGGCAGGCCGATGCCGAGGTTGACGTAGGCGCCCGGCGGGATGTCCGCGGCGACGAGGGCGGCGAGTTCGTCGGTGTCGATCACGGTGCCTCCACCCGGACGATCCGGTCGACGTAGATCGACGGTGTGACCACGTGTTCGGGGTCGATGCCGCCGACCGGGACGACGGCGCGGACCTGCACGACGGTGGTCCGGGCGGCGGCGGCCATGATGGGGCCGAAGTTGCGCGCCGTCTTGCGGTACACGAGGTTGCCGGCCGCGTCGGCGGTGTGCGCGGCGATGAGGGCGTAGTCGGCCGGCAGCGGGTACTCCAGGACGTAGCCACGGCCGTCGATCACCCGGGTCTCCTTGCCCTCGGCCAGCGGCGTGCCGTAGCCGGTCGGGGTGAAGAAGCCGCCGATGCCGGCTCCGGCGGCGCGGATGCGCTCGGCGAGGTTGCCCTGCGGCACGAGCTCCAGCTCGATCTCGCCGGCCCGGTAGCGCCGGTCGAAGTGCCAGGAGTCGGGCTGCCGGGGGAACGAGCAGATGATCCGCCGGACCCGGCCGAGGGCGATGAGGGCGGCGAGGCCGCGGTCGCCGTTGCCGGCGTTGTTGTTGACGACCGTCAGGTCGCCGGCCCCGGCCTCGATCAGCGCCTCGATGAGCTCGACCGGCTGCCCGGCGGCGCCGAACCCGCCGAGCATGACGGTCGAGCCGTTGGCGACGCCGGCGACCGCCTCGCGGGCGGTGGCGGGAAACGTGGTCATCCGGCCAGCTCCTCATCGAGTACAGGGCCGGCCGCGGCGAACGCGTGGTTGGCCGCGGGCACCCCGCAGTAGACCGCCGCGTGCAGGAGCACCTCGGCGATCTCCTCGCGGGTCAGGCCGTTGCGGCGGGCGGCGCGCACGTGCATCGCGAACTCGCCCCAGTGCCCGCCGGCCATCAGCGCGGTCAGCGTGATCATGCTGCGGGCGCGGCGGTCCAGGCCCGGTCGCGTCCAGACCTCGCCCCACGCGTACCGGGTGATGAACGCCTGGAAGTCGGCGGTGAACGGCGTGGTGGCGGCGACCGCCCGGTCGACGTGGGCGTCGCCGAGGACCTCCCGCCGCACCGCCATCCCGTCATCGGTCATCATCGGCTCCTTCGCCGGTCCTGGAGCGCATCGGCGGTCGCCTGAGGTCGAGGGTCGCGGCGTGGCGGGCGAGGGCGCGGTCCACGAGGGCGCCGGCGACGCCGAGGTACCCGTCGACGTCCGCATCTTGTGGATCGCCGCGTTCGGCGAGGAGGTCCGCGGCGGCGGCATGCGCCCGGCGAGCCATGACATCCGGGTGTACCCGCAGATCGCGGGTCAGCTCCGCGGCCTGGCTCGCCGCGGTCGCCGTGACGAGCAGCAACGCCTGCAGGGCGGGCCACTCGCTGTGCCAGGCGCCGTCGGGCCGCTCGTCGACGGCCTGGGCGGCGGCCAGGTGCAGCTGGGCGGCGAGCAGCGGCGCCTGGGCCGCGGCGCTGCGGATCAGCACGCTGAGGACCGGGTTGTGCTTGTGCGGCATCGTCGAGGAGCCGCCGCGGCCTTCCGGGCCGCCCTCCTCGAGCTCACCGAACTCGGGCCGGGCGAGCAGGGCCACGCCGGCCGCGATGACGCCGAGCGCGTCGGTGACGGTGACGAGGGTGTCGCCGAGCCGGGTCACCGGGGTGCGGCGGGTGTGCCAGGGCAGCCCGGGGTCGGCGAGGCCGAGTTCGGCGGCGAAGACGGCGGCGGTGGCGAACGGGTCGGGCACGGTGCGGGCGAGCAGCGACAGCGTTCCGGCGGCGCCCCCGCACTGGGCGGGCAGTGCGGCGCGGGTTGCCGCGACCGCGTCGAGCGCGTCGAGCACGCCGGTCAGCCACTGGGCCGCCTTCAGCCCGAACGTGATCGGGACCGCGTGCTGGGTGAGAGTGCGCCCGGCCATCACGCTGTCGCGGTGCCGCCGCGCGTGTCCGGCCAGGGCGCCGGCGGTGGCGGCCAGGTCGTCGCGGACCCGGTCCAGGACCCGGGCGGCCAGGAGCATGAGCGCCGAGTCGAGGACGTCCTGGCTCGTCAGGCCGCGATGGATCAGGGCCGCGGCGGCGGGGTCGTCGACGGTTGCGCGCAGCGCGCGGACGAGCGGTACCACTGGATTGCCCGCATTTTCGGACTCCGCGAGCAGGTCGGACGGAGTCGGGTCCGCCCGGCCGGCGCCGCGCTGGCCCAGGGTGCGCGACCAGGCCGCCTCGACGGCCAGCATCGCCTCGGCCACCGCGGCGTCGTCGACGAGGGCGGCGACGCGGTGGCTGCCGGGCCGCAGGAGGCTCATCGGTGCGTCCCGTGCCGGGGAAACGTGAGGAACGTCGTCTGCCGCTCGCCCTGCAGGTGGATGTCGAACCGCCGGTCGCCGCCCGGCTCGCGGACGGCGACGAGCGTGGCCCGCTCCCGTGCGTCGAGGGTGGCCAGGAACGGGGCGTCGGCGGCGAGGTACGCGCGGGTGAAGAGCCGGTCGAGCAGGCCGCGGGCGAAGATGACGACGGCGAAGAACGGCGCCGCCGGCCCGGGCTCGACGGTGGTGAACGCGTAGTGCCCGCCCGCGTCGGTGCCGCACCGCCCCCAGCCGGTGAAACGGGTCCCGTCGCGGCGGATCGAGCCGTCCACGGTGGGCACGGTCCCGTCGGGTCCGGCCTGGCGGATCTCCAGCAGCGCGTCGGGGACGGGCGCGCCGTCGCCGTCGAAGACCGTGCCGTGCAGGCGGATCGCGGCCGGGTGGCCGGGCGGGACGAGCTCGTGGCCACGGGCGTAGGGCAGCGCGTAGCCGTAGAACGGGCCGATCGTCTGGCCGGGTGTCGGGTTCACGCGGCCTCCACCGGGGTGCGGTGGGCGCCGGTGAGCACGACGTCCCAGCGGTAGCCGAGCAGCCACTCCGGCTCGGACAGGTCGTGGTCGTAGGCGGCGACGAGCCGCTGCCGGGCCTGCGGGTCGGTGATCGACTGGGCGATCGGGTCGAGCGCGAACAGCGGGTCGGCGGGGAAGTACATCTGCGTGACCAGCCGTTGGGTGAACTCCGAGCCGAACAGCGAGAAGTGGATGTGCGCGGGCCGCCAGGCGTTGTGGTGGTTGCGCCACGGGTACGGGCCGGGCTTGATCGTGACGAAGCGGTAGCCGCCCTCGTCGTCGGTCAGGCAGCGACCGGCGCCGGTGAAGTTCGGGTCCATCGGCGCCGGGTGCCGGTCGCGTCTGTGCAGGTAGCGGCCGGCGGCGTTGGCCTGCCAGACCTCGACCAGCTGGCGGCGGACCGGCCGTCCGTCGCCGTCGAGCACCCGGCCCTGCACCACGATCCGCTCGCCGATCGGCTCCCCGCCGTGCTGGACGGTCAGGTCCGCCTCGAGCGGGTCGACGTCGCAGTGGCCGAAGACCGGCGCCACGAGCTCGGCGCCCTCGGGGTCGGCGGGGCGCAGGTCCTTGGTCGGATGGCGCAGGATCGAGCTGCGGTACGGCGGGAAGGCCAGCCGCGGCTGCCGGGCCGGACGGTCGGCCGCGTGCAGCGCCGCGATCTCGGCGGAGATCTGCCGCTGCGACTCCAGGGTCGGCGTCATGGACAACGACCGTAGGTCCGACCGACCGGCTTGGTCTACGCTGATCATCCACTCAGTGGAAGGGAATCGACGGTGGCCGGTCGGGTGTCAACCCCGGGAGCCTCGGTGGTCGGGCGCGCGTTCGCCGTGCTCGGCGCGTTCGACGAACAGCACCGCAGCCTCACCCTGTCCGAGCTGTCCCGCCGGACGGCCCTGCCCCTGGCCACGACGCATCGGCTCGTCGCCGAGCTCGTCGGCCTCGGCGCGCTCGACCGCCACGGGTCCGGCCGCTACACGGTCGGGCGGCGCATCTGGGGCATCGGGCTGCTCGCCCCGGTGCAGACCGGCCTGCGGGAGCTCGCGTCGCCGTTTCTGCACGACATCTTCGCCGCCACCCGGGCCACCGTGCACCTGGCCGTGCGGGACGGGACCGAGGTGCTGTACCTCGACCGCCTCAGCGGCAGCGAGTCGGTGCCCATCGTCAGCCGCGTCGGCACCCGGCTGCCGCTGCACTGCACCGGCGTGGGCAAGGTGCTGCTCGCCCACGCGCCGCGCGACGTCGTGACCGAGGTGCTCGGTTCGCTGCGCCGGGTGACGCCGTACACGATCGTGTCCGCCGACGTGCTCGCCACCCAGCTCGACCGAGCCCGGCGCGACGGCTACGCCACCACGGCCGACGAGATGTCGGTCGGCGCCAGCTCGGTCGCCGTGCCCGTGCTGCGGCACGGCACCGAGGTCGTGGCGGCGCTGGGGATCGTCGTGGCGCAGCTGCGCCGCGACCGCCGCCGCCTGGTCGCCGGGCTGCGCGTCGCGGCGCAGGGCATCGGCCGGGTGCTCGACCAGGCGGCGGCGCGGTGACGTCCGACGGACGGGCGTGCCGCGACGGCGCCGGTCAGGTCGCGTCGGCGCCGCGGTACGGGCCCTTCTCCAGGACCAGGCCGCCGGGCGCGTCGGCGGCCTTCATGAGGTACGACTCACGGGTCGGTGGCGCGCCCGCGGTGCTGTAGTCCAGCACCGCGGCCAGCCCGCCGGTGTCGACCTTGGTCAGCGACTGGCGCGCCTTGACCAGGCCCTGGCGGGTGAGGTCCTTCGCCGCGCAGGCGGACTCCAGCAGCTGGCGCATCACGTCGGCGCGCGCCCAGCCGTAGGAGATCTGCAGCGTCGGGTTGGTGCCGGGGTACTTGCTGAGGTACTTGTCCAGCACCGCCTTGGACGCCGGCTGGTCGAACGGGGAGACCGGCTGCGCACCGAGGAAGTGGCTCTTGAGGTAGGCCCCGCCGGGGGTCTTCAGCGCGCCGGGGGCGAACGTCTGGGTGTTGCCCAGCAGCGGCACCTGCATGCCCTCGGCGGCGGCCACGGCGGCGGCCGAGGCGAGCGGCCCGCTGCTCGTGGACAGCACGATCGCCTTGACGCCCTGCGCCTTCATCGCGGTGACGTGCGCGGTCATGTCGGTGTCGGTCGGCTTGATCTTCGCCTCGACGAGCTTGAGGTTGTGCGCGGCCGAGACCTTCTTGGCGCCGATGAGGCCGCTCTCGCCCAGCTCGCCCTCGAAGTAGATGTGGCCGATCGCGTCGCCGGCGGCGAGCGTCTTCTGGTCGAGCAGGTGGTCGAGCAGGTTGACCACCTCGAGGTCGGTGGTCGTGCCGACGACGGTCATCAGCGGGTTCTTCAGCAGCACCGGCGCCCAGCTGGCCGGCAGCGTGACGATGCCGGCCTTCTGGATGTCGGCGGACAGCGCCGCGTTCATCGGCGAGCCGAGGATCTGCTCGAAGACGAGGCTCTTGGTCTTCATGCTCGCGTACAACGAGACCGCAGTCTGCACGTTGTACCCGTGGTCGCGCACGTCGAGGTCGACCTGGAACCGGCCGCCGCAGACGCCGCCGGCGGCGTTGCGCTGCTCCCAGTACAGCTTCTCAGCGTTGGTCAGCTCGGTGGCCAGCGGCGCGAACTGCCCGGTCAGGTCGGTGAGCACGCCGAGACTGATCCGGTTGCCGCTGACCCCGACGTCGGTCTTGATCTCACCGGTCGGGCCGGAGCTCGGTGTGCTGGCTTTCCCGCTGCACGCGCTCAGGGTGACGCCGATGGTCACCGCGACGGCGAGCAGGCGGAGGGCTCGGTTCATGGATACTCCCAGGGGGTGTCTGGCGCAAACGGAGGCCGTTGAGGCCGCGGGCGCGCACGAGCACCACCGCGATGACGGCGATGCCGAACGCGTACCGGGCGGCGTGGCTGGCGGTGATGCCACCGCTGCCCGGTTCGGCGAGGAAGGGCAGGTCGGCGGCGTACTCCTGCAGCAGCACGGGCAGGGCGGTGACGACGGCGGCGCCGGCGATCGCGCCGCCGACCGAGCCGAGCCCGCCGATCACGATCATCACGAGGTACAGCACGGAAACGTCGAGCGCGAAGGACTGGGGTGCGACGCTGCCGATCGCGACGGCGTAGAGCACGCCGGCGAGCCCGGCGTACATGGAGGACAGGACGAACGCGAGGGCCTTGTACGACTGGACGGGGATGCCGACGGCGGCGGCCGCCGGCTCGCTGTCGCGCACCAGGATCAGTGCCCGCCCGACCCGGCCGGCCACCAGGTTGCGGGCGAACGCGGCGGCGAGCACCAGCGCGGTCCCGCCGATGTACCACAGCTTCTCGTACTCGCCGAACGGGACCTGGGCGATGACGGTGACCGTGTCGCCGACCAGGCCGGGGGTGCGCCGGCCGTTGAAGCCGCCGGTGAGTGGGGCGGCGACGTTGAGCACGTGCTGGCCGATGAGGACCAGGGCGATGCTGGCGATGCCGAGGTAGATGTGGCGCAGCCGGGCGGCGATCGGCGAGAACGCGAGCCCGGCCAGGCCGGCCAGCACGGCCCCGGCGACCGCGGCGACGGGCGTCGGCAGGCCGAGGCCGACGCGATCACCGTCGCTCGGCGCGGCCAGGACGCAGTACGTGACCGCGCCGACGCCGAGGAAGAACGCGTGCGCGAGGGAGAGCTGGCCGGCGGTACCGGTGAGCAGCGTCAGCCCGATCGCGCCGACGCCCGCGGCGGCGACCGAGAAGCCGAGCCGGAGCCAGAACTCGTCGAGGTAGTACGGCGGGACGAGGACCGCCAGCCCGATCGCCACCCACCCGGCGGTGGCCCGGATGCGCTCAGACACGGCCGGCCGCCCGGGTGCCGAACAGGCCCGCCGGCCGGACCAGCAGGACCGCGATCATCACGATGTACGGCACCACCTCGCCGGAGCCGCGCCCGAACACGGCGAGCTCGTCCTGGTAGCCGGCGGCGAGGCTCTCCGCGACGCCGACGATCAGGCCGCCGACGAGCGCCCCGGTCGTCGAGTCGAGCCCGCCGAGGATGGCGGCGGGCAGGGCCCGCAGTGCGACGAGGCCGACAGCGGGGGACAGGCCGGGCGTCGGGGAACCGGCGAGGAAGATCCCGGCGACGACGGCGAGCCCGCCGGCGAGCACCCAGCTCGTCGTGACGACCCGCCGCACCCGCACCCCGACCAGCGCCGCGGCCTCCGGGTCCTCGGCGGCCGCCCGCATCGCCACGCCCCAGCCGGTGAACCGGAACGCCAGCAGGAAAGCGGCGATGATGAGCGCCGCGACGCCGAGCGCGATGACCCGGTTGGCCGGCACCGCGACCTCGCCGAGCCGCACCGCGGCGCCGCCCCAGGGGTGGCCGAGCACCACGATGTCCGGCCCCATCCGGCGGCTGAGTTCGGTGCCCAGCACGATGTCCACGCCGATCGTCATGATGGCGAGGGCGACCGGGGCGGCGTCGCGCATCGGATCGGCGAGCAGCCGCTGCACCACCAGCCCGGCCCCGGCGCCGGTCAGCACGCCGAGGGCGACGGCGGCGGGGAAGCCGACCGTCTCCCAGGTCCGTGCGGTGACGTAGGCGCCGAGCAGCAGCAGCGAGCCGTGCGCGAAGTTCACCACGCCGGCGGCCTTGTACAGCAGCACGAAGCCCAGCGCGACGAGCGCGTAGATCGAGCCGGTGGACAGCCCGGTGAGCACGATCGACAGCAGTCGGGTCATGCCGCCACCTCCGCTGCGCTCCGGCGTCGGCCTGACCTGGACCTGTCACCTGATGACCGGCCCGAGGCGCTTCGCTGGCCGGTCATGCCGCCGTCCCCAGGTAGGCGCGCAGGACGTCCGGGTCGTCCTGGATCCGGCCGGGCGGGCCGTCGGCGATGCGCCGGCCGAAGTCGAGCACGGTGATCCGGTCGGCCAGGCGCATCACCATCGGCATGTCGTGCTCGACGAGCACCACCGTGACACCGTCCTCGTCACGCAGCCGGCGGATCAGCTCGGCGACGGCCTCGGTCTCGGTGGCGTTGAGGCCGGCGACCGGCTCGTCGACGAGCAGCAGGCGCGGCTCGGCGCACATGGCGCGGGCCAGGTCGACGCGTTTGCGGTCGCCGTACGCGAGCTGCACCACCGGCCGGTCGAGCAGGCCGGCGACGCCGCAGCGCTCGGCGACGGCCTCGACCCGGGCACGTTCCCGCCGCTCCTCGCGCCGCGCGCCGGGCAGCCGCAGCCCGGTGCGCACCGGCCCGGCCGTCATCCGCAGGTGGCAGCCCAGCAGCAGGCTGTCGCGGACCGTCTGGCCGCCGGAGAGCGCGACGTTCTGGAAGGAGCGGGCGATGCCGAGGCGGGCGATGGCGTGCGGGCGCAGCCCGATCAGTTCCGTGTCGCCGAAGCGGATGCGGCCCCGGCGTGGGCGGTACAGCCCCGACAACACGTTCAGCAGCGTCGACTTGCCCGCCCCGTTGGGCCCGATGACGGCGTGGATGGTGCCCGGCTCGACGGTCAGCGCGACCTCGGACAGGGCGGCGACCGCGCCGAAGCTGACCGCGAGGTCCTCCACCACGAGGCGCCCCGCGGTGGCGGCCGGTCCGGGTGCCGCGGCGCCGTCGATCGGTCCGGCGCTGTCGTGCTCGGCGGTGCCCGCCGCCGAGCCGCCGAGGTACAGCCGGCGCACCTCGGGGTCCTCGCGCAGCCGCTCGCCGGGGCCGTCCAGCGACACCCCGCCGAGCTCCAGCACGTAGGCGTGCCGCGCGATGCTCAACGCGAGCGCCGCGTTCTGCTCGACCAGCAGCACCGCCATCCCGTCGGCGTTGAGCTGACGGACCGCGGCCATGACCCGGGCCGCCGTCTGCGGGGCCAGGCCGAGGGACGGCTCGTCGAGCATGAGCAGGCGCGGCGCGGCCGCCAGCGCCCGGCCGATGGCGAGCATCTGCTGCTCACCTCCGGACAGCAGCAGGCCGCGCTGGCGGCGGCGGTCGCCGAGGACCGGGAACAGGTCGTACACCCGCTGGATCACAGCCCGGTCCCGGCGCCTGCCGGCGGCCGCGGCCGCGAGGCGCAGGTTCTCCTCGACCGTCAGCGTGCCGAAGATGCGCCGCCCCTCCGGGACCTGGACGATGCCGCGCCGGAACGACTCCTCGGGGCCGCCGCCGTGCAACGGCTCGCCGTCGAATCGGATCTCCCCCTCGGTGATCCGGCCGCGGTGCCGGCGCAGGTTCTGGCTCACCGCCCGCAGCAGCGTGGTCTTGCCCGCGCCGTTGTTGCCGACCAGCGCGACGATGCCACCTTCCGGCACCGTCAGGCTGACCCCGCGCAGGGCGGCGATGCTGCCCTGGTACGCGATGCTCAGGTCACGAACGTCCAGCATGGCGCCCTTTCGATGTCAGCTCAGCGTGTAGGCGTCGTAGACGACGGCGGCGGGCTCGCGGCGCGCGGACGCGACCGCGACGGTGCGGCCCAGCCATGCGTACTGCGGCGCGGCGGTCTCGAAGTGCAGGGACAGGCGGAAGTAGTAGGCGGTCGGGTCGACCGGATCGCCGGCGGCCAGGCGGGCCAGGACGTCGGGCGGGCCGTGGCGGAAGCCGCGGGTCCGGATGTACACCAGCGCCCCGTCGCCGGTGCGCAGCAGGTAGCGGGTGTCGATGACCGCGGTGCCGTCGGCCAGCACCAGTTGCCAGTCGGCCCCGCCGGGCAGCACCGTGCCGGTGAACGCGGCGCCGGCGAACGAGCCGCCGACGATCGGGTACACCCGCCGTTCGCCGCCGGGCGTGGCGCCGACCTCGAGCACGGGCGCGAGCTCGACGCGGACGGTCGCGAGAGGTTCCAGGTGCACGTCGCCGTCCCTCCAGTGAGACATCCTTCTGACGACCGCAGCAGTGGTGTCTTACGTCGGGGCGAGCCCGAGCACGCGCAGGGCGTTGTGTTTGAGGATCAGCGGGCGGACCTCGTCCTTGAAAGGCAGTTCGGCGAATTCGGCCAGCCACCGGTCCGGGCTGATGAGCGGGTAGTCGGTGCCGAACAGGACCTTGTGCCGCAGCAGGCCGTTGGCGTACGTGACCAGCTGCGGCGGGAAGTACTTCGGGGCCCAGCCCGACAGGTCGATGTACACGTTGGCCTTGTGCGTGGCCACCGCGAGCGCCTCGTCCTGCCAGGGAAACGACGGGTGCGCCAGCACGACGGTCAGCTCCGGCAGGTCGGCTGCCACCCCGTCGAGCAGCATCGGGTTGGAGTAGCCCAGCCGGATCCGGGCGCCGCCGGGCATCCCCGCGCCGATCCCGGTCTGCCCGCTGTGGAACAGGGCGGGCACGCCCAGCTCCGCGATCGTCTCGTAGAGCGGGTACGCCATCCGGTCGTCCGGCGCGAACCCCTGCAGGCTCGGGTGGAACTTGAACCCGCGGACCCCGTGCTCGGCGACCAGCCGGCGGGCCAGCGCCACCCCCGCGGGGCCGCGGTGCGGGTCGATGCTGGCGAACGGGATCAGCACGTCGGGGTGGCGGGCCGCGGCCGCCGCCACGTGCTCGTTGGGGATCGGCGGATGCCCGGTCACCGACTCGGAGTCGACGGTGAACAGCACCGCCGCGAGCCGGCGCGAGCGGTACACCTCGGCGATCTCGTCGATGCCGGGGGCCCGCCCGCCGGTCGTCCTGAAGTACTTCGCAGACGCCGCCATGTGCTGCGCCGGCAGGCTCTCGTGCCCGTCGTCGGCCCGCTCGGCGTGGACGTGGAAGTCGATGGCGTCCACGGCGTCGGGGTCCAGCGTGGGCTGGTGTCCGGTCATGACGTCACCTCCGCTGCGCTCCGGCGCCGCTCCGGCCCGGTCATGGCAGCGCCTCCTCGGCGGCCTTCGCGGCGAGCAGCCCGACCACCACGCGGTCGCGGGCCGCGGTCAGGTCGGCGTCGGTCCGATCGCCCAGCTCCGCCCGCACACCGTCGACGAGGGCGGCGCTGAGCTCGGCGGTGAGCACCGGGCTGCCGAGGTCGGCCCACCACTGCACCATCGGCGGGCCGAGGTGGGCCAGGGTGTGGCTCAGGCCGCCCGCCCCGCCGGAGAGGTGCTGGTTGACGAACGGCCCGAGGACCGACCAGCGCAGCCCGGGCCCGTGCGCGATCGCGGCGTCGATGTCGGCGACGGTGGCGGTCCCGCGCTCGACGAGGGAGTACGCCTCCCGCCACAGCGCCGCCTGCAGCCGGTTCGCGACGTGCCCGGCGACCTCGTGCCGCACGTGGATCGGACGCTTGCCCAGCCAGGTGTACACGGCCAGGGCGCGCGCCGTGGACGCCGCGCTGGTGCTGCGCCCGCCGACCACCTCGACCAGCGGGATCAGGTGTACCGGATGGAACGGATGGCCGACCAGGACGCGTTCGGGGTGGTGGGTGCAGCCGGCCTGCACAACGCTGGGTGGCAGGCCCGACGAGCTGCTGGCGATGACCGCGCCGGCCGGTGCGGCCGCGTCGAGCTCGGCGATCAGCTCCCGCTTGAGCGATTCGTCCTCGGGGCCGTTCTCCTGCACGAACTCGGCGTCGTGGACCGCCGCCGCCGGGTCGTCGAGCACCCGCAGCAGGCCGAGGGCCGGCCGCTGCGGTGCGCCGAGCAGGCGCATGGTCGGCCAGTGGCCCGCGACGGCGGCCGTGAGCCGCTCGGCGCTGTCCGGCCCCGGGTCGTACGCGGCGACGGCCACGCCCCGGGCCAGCAGGGTGCTCACCCATCCGGCGCCGATCGTGCCGGTGCCGATGACCGCCGCCCGGCGGATCGCCCCGGCGCTCATCAGGCCGCCCTCCCCGCGGGCCCGCCGGGGACGAACTGGTCCAGGGCGGCCGGGTCGAGCAGCGCGTCCCGGCTCGCCACGGCGTCCGGCGGCAGGCCGAGCAGGATCCGTTTCACCGGTACCTCGAGCTTCTTGCCGGTGCGGCTGCGTGGCACGGCCCGCACGGCGTGGATGGCGTCGGGGACGTGCCGCGGCGACAGGCTCGTGCGCAGCGCGGTGCTCAGCCGGTCGCGCAGCGCGCCGTCGAGCGTGACCCCACCTGCCGGCACGACGTAGAGCAGCAGCTCGCCGGGGCCGCCCTCGGGGTCCTCCAGGTGTACGACAAGGCTGTCCTCCACCTCGGCGAACTCCTCGACGACGCGGTAGAACTCGGCGGTGCCCAGCCGCACCCCGCCGCGGTTGAGCGTGGCGTCGGAGCGGCCGGTGATGACGCAGCTGCCGCGCTCGGTGTAGCGGATCCAGTCACCGTGGCACCACACGCCCGGGTACCGCTCGAAGTAGGTGGCGTGGTAGAGGGCGCCGTCCGGGTCGTCCCAGAAGCCGACCGGCATCGACGGCAGCGGACGGGTGATGACCAGCTCGCCGAGGCGGCCGACGACCGCCTGGCCGGCCTCGTCGAACGCCCGGCCGTCGACGCCCAGCAGGTTGCCGGTCATCTCGCCGGCGTACACCGGCTGCATGGGGCTGCCCGCGACGATGCCGGTGCACAGGTCGGTGCCGCCGCTGCCGACGTTGAGCAGCACGTCCGGGCCGAACTGCTCGTGGACCCACACGAAGCCCTCCGCCGGCAGCGGTGAGCCGGCGACCCCGAGCTGGCGCAGGGCGGCGAGGTCGAACCGCCGGGCCGGCTCGATGCCTTGCTTGCGGCAGGCCATGAGGTAGCCGGGGCTCGCGCCGACCAGGGTGGCGCGGGTCTGCGCGGCGAGGCGCCACTGCTCGGTGAGGTCCGGGTACAGCGGGTCGCCGTCGATGAGCACGATGCCGGCGCCGAGCAGCAGGCCGGACACCAGCGTGTTCCACAGCATCCACGCGGTCGAGGTGAACCACAGCAGCCGGTCGCCCGGGCGCAGGTCCCAGCTCAGACCCAGGTTCTTGAGGTGCTCGACGAGGATGCCGCCGTGCCCGTGGACGATCGCCTTCGGCTTGCCGGTGGTGCCGGAGGAGAACAGCACGAACAGCGGATGCTCGAACGGCACCGGCTCGAACACGAGCGGCTCGGCCGCCGCCAGCAGCTCGCTCCAGTCCACGGCGCCGGGCAGCCGGTCCGCGCCGTAGGGCACGTGCACCACGTGCCGCAGGGTGGGCAGCGCGGCCCGGACCGCGGCGACGGCGTCGCGCCGGTCGATGTCGCGGTCGCCGTAGCGGTACCCGGACACCGCGAGCAGCACCGTCGGGCGCAGCTGGGCGAAGCGGTCCACCACGCTGCGGACGCCGAACTCGGGGGCGCACCCGGCCCAGATCGCGCCGAGGCTCGCCGTGGCCAGCATCGCCACGACCGTCTCCGGGATGTTCGGCAGGTAACCCACCACCCGGTCGCCGCGCCCCACCCCGAGCTGGCGCAGCCCGGCCCGGGCCCGGCCGACCCGGTCGGCCAGCTCGCCGTAGGTCAGCTCGACCGGCTCGCGGGTCTGCGAGTACGCCACGATCGCGACCTGGCCGGGGTCGCGGACGCGGCCGACCGCGTGCTCGGCGTAGTTCAGCGTCGCCCCGGCGAACCAGCGGGCGCCGGGCATCCGGTCCGACTCCAGCACCGCCCGGGGCGGCGTGTGGGCCCGCACGCCGAAGAAGTCCCAGATCGAGCCCCAGAAGCCGGACAGGTCGGTGACGGACCAGCGCCACAGGTCGGGCACGCCGGCGAAGTCGAGCCCGCGCCGCTCGCGCAGCCAGTCGAGGTACCGGCCGAGCTCGCTCGTGGCCCGCGCGTCCGGTGGGACGGCGCGCAGCACGCTGCCCTCGGCGACGCCGGTCATGTCACGGCTCCGGACGGGCCGCCGGGCGCGGGGGAGGGCGCGGGGGAGGCCGCGGCGACCCGGGCGGCGCGGCCGTCGAGGAACGCCCGCATCCGGTCCTTGGCCTCGTCGCTGCCCTGCGCGACCGCGCTCATCAGCGCCTCCAGCAGGAGCCCGGTGGCCGGTTCGGCGGCGGCGATGCGCGGCAGGGCCTGCAGCACCGCGAACGTGGTGAGCGGGGCGGCCGCGGCGATGCGCTCGGCCAGGTCCAGCGCGGTCGGCAGCCCCTCGCCGTCGCCGACCAGGTACTGCGTCAGCCCGGCGGCGTGCGCCTCGGCCGCGTCGTAGACCCGCCCGGTCAGCATGAGGTCGACCATGCGGGCGGTGCCGATGAGCCGGGGCAGGCGGACCGAGCCGCCGCCGCCGACGAAGATGCCGCGCTGCCCTTCGGGCAGGGCGTAGAAGGCCGACGCCTCGGCGACCCGCACATGCGTGGCGCACGCGAGCTCCAGTCCGCCGCCGATCACCGCGCCGCGCAGGACCGACACGACCGGCACCGCCCCGAACTCGACTGCGGCCATCGCGCGGTGCCACATCCGGGAGTGGGCGATGCCGGCCACGACGTCGGTGGCGGCCAGCTCGGTCAGGTCCAGCCCGGCGCTGAAGTGCCCGCCGTCGCCGGTCAGCACGACGGCCCGCACGCCGGGCGGCGGGGCGGTGAAGAACCGCTCGAGCCCCAGCAGGGTGGCGTCGTCGATCGCGTTGCGCTTGTGCGGCCGGTTGAGCGTCACGACGGCGACCGCGCCGTCGCGGCGGACCGCGAGGCCCGGCGGTGGGTCCTGGGCTCCGTGCGGCGTTGTGGCGTCCGTCACCGGCATGAGCGGAATGCTAGACATCAATGACAACTGCCGTCAACAGAGCGTCGAAGATTCCAGGTTCGCGTAGCCTGGCGTTCGTGACCATGAACGAGCCCGCCGCCGCAGCGGACGCAGCGGCCACCGATCCCGCGGTGACCCGGGTGACCGCCGCGGTCGTGCTGCGGCCCCAGTCGGTCCTGCTGACGTTCTTCGGCGACTACGCGCTCGACGGCGCCGTCCTGGTGGCCGCTGGCAGCGTCATCGACGTGCTGGGCCGGGTCGGCATCGGCGAGCACGCGGCCCGGGCGACCCTGTCCCGGATGGTCCGCCGCGACCTGCTGCACCGCGAGGTCCGGGGCCGGCGGGCGTACTTCGGACCGACCGAGCACGGCCGCCGCGTCATGCTCGACGGCCGCAGCCGGGTGCAGGAGGGCGACATCGTGACCCGCCAGTGGGACGGCACGTGGACCGTCGTCGGCTTCTCCATGCCGGAGTCGTGGCAGCGCGAACGGCACGACCTGCGCTCCCGCCTGCAGTGGGCCGGCTTCGGCATGGTCCAGGCCGGGCTGTGGGTGGCGCCCCGCCGGGTCGACCTCGCCGGGGTGCTGGAGGACTCGCAGCTGGAGGAGTACGTGCGGGCGTTCGAAGCGGCGCCGACCGGCCCGACGGAGCCGACCCGCCTCATCGCCGAGGCGTACGACCTGCCGCCCCTTGCCGCCCGCTACACCGAGTTCATCGAGCGCTGGATGCCCTACGACGGCGACGGGCCCGGCCCGGTGGACGCGGTCAGCCGCCGTGTCGTGCTGACCACCGACTGGCTGCAGGTGGTCCGTGACGATCCCCGGCTGCCGCTGGAGTTCCTGCCGGCCGACTGGCCCGCGGTCCAGGCGGAGATGCTCTTCCGGCGGATCAACGGCCGGCTGCGGCGCACCGCGGAGCGCGAGATGCGCCAGCGCCTCGACGTGATCCCGGCCGTGATTCCGGCCGTGATCCCGGCGGACGCCTGAGCGCACGGGGGCGCGCGCACCGGCCGCCCTGCCGCGGAACGCGCGACCACCGCCGGCAGGTCCCGCTGATGAGGGGACTTTGGGCCCGCATCGATCGGGAGTTCCGGCACAAGCGGCTGGTTCGTGCGGCGGCGACGATGGACGTGTCAGACAGAGGGAACGGCATAGGGAGGCCGACAATGAGCACCGTCCACGTCCACCGGGCCAGCCAACTGGAGCAGGTCGAGGCGCCGGGTCACATGCTGACCAAGACCGCGGCCAAGGCCCTCGCGGTGCTGCGGTACGCCACCGGGTTCGTGTTCCTGTGGGCGTTCGCGGACAAGTTGCTGGGGCTCGGCTACTCGACCCCGTCGGCGAAGGCGTGGATCAACGGGGGCAGCCCCACCAAGGGCTTCCTGTCCCATGTCGAGGTCGGCCCGCTGCAGGGCTTCTTCCACACGATCGCGGGCACCTGGTACGCCAACTGGGGCTTCATGCTCGGTCTGCTCGGCATCGGCCTGGCGCTGACTGCCGGGATCGGCCTGCGCATCGCCGCAGCCGCGGGCACGCTCATGATGGCCCTGATGTGGCTGGCGGAGTTCCCGCTCGCCCAGCACACCGCTGAGGGCGCGCCGTCGGGCTCGACCAACCCGCTGACCGACTACCACGTCATCTACGCCGTCGTGACCATCGTGCTCGCCGCCGCCTACGCCGGGCACACCTGGGGCCTCGGCCGCCGCTGGGCCAAGCTGCCCTTCGTCCAGCGCAACCGCTGGCTCATCTGAACCCCACCATCCAGAAGCCCGAGCCGCGCGCCCCACAGGCCGCGGCTCGGGCTTCACCGTGTGCCCCATCACGGGCCTTCTGCCGGCAGCGCCGGTGGCGGGTGACCGTCGACGGCGCGGTCGCCACCGTCGACGGCGGGTTCGACGACGGCACGGAGCGGGCGGTCGTGGAGGCACTGGTGCGAACCGCTGCCGGTGTCAGCGCGGTTCGTGTCACCACATCTTCCGGCTGATCCGGCGGCACGACCAGTTGTGGATGCGGCTCGAACCGGGCGGCCGGGCGGCCGGGCGGCCACGGTTCGCCGAGAGCAGGCCGAAGTCGCGGACGGGCAGTTTGCCGTTCACCGGTCCCCGCGGACACCTGCCGCGCAGAGTGCCGTCAGCGCGCGCTTGTCCGGCTTGCCGGCCGGTGTGAGCGGCACGCCGGCGATCACCTGGATGGTCCGCGGCGCCGCGGCCGCGCCCAGGGCGTCGGCGACCAGCCCGCGCAGTCGCGCGGCGTCGGGTGCGCACCCGGTGGCGGGCACGACGTACGCGTGCACGGCCTCGCCGGTCACGTCGTCGGGCCGGCCGATGACGTAGGCCTCCGCCACAGCGGGATCGGCGGACAGGACGCGCTCGACGGCGCCGGCGTACACCAGATTCGCCTCGACGATGATGACGTCGCGGACCCGGCCGAGCAGCTGCAGGTAACCGTTCGCGTCCAGGCGGGCGAGGTCGCGGGTGCGCACCCAGCCGCCGGTGAACACCTCGGCCGACTCGACCGGGTCGGACCAGTACGCGGTGGCCTGCGCGGGTGTGCGGACGAACAGCTCGCCCTCGGTGGCGGGCCGGCCGGCCGCGTCGCGGATCGACAGGTCGACGACCGCGGGCGGGCGGCCGACCGTGGCCAGGACCGCGGGATCGCTCAGCAGCTCGGCAGGCGTCACCATCGCGATCATGCCGGTCTCGGTCTGGCCGTAGCCGTGGAACACCACGGGGCCGAGCACCTCCAGGGCCTCGGTCAACCGGCCCGGCGCCAGCGGTGAGCCCGAGACCAGCAGTGCCCGCAGACTGCCCAGGTCAGCCGGGCGGGCACGCTGGTCACGCACCAGCTGATGCAGCTTGCCGACGGTGATGACGCTCGCGGTGGCCCGGTGCCGGGCGATCATGCCGGGAAAACCCGGCGGGCGGGCGGCGACCAGCGTGCCGCCCGCGGCCAGCGTCAGAATGCCGTACTCCAGCATCACCTGGCTGTTCAGCGACCCGAAGACCAGATAGCGCCCCAGCCGGCCGGCGAGCTCGGCGACGGCCGGCGGCCAGCGGCCCGGGTACGGCGCCCAGGCGGCGCTCATCGCCGCGTAGGTCTGCGCGCAGCCTTTGGGGTTGCCGGTGCTGCCGCTGGTCCAGATGATCCGGGCGGTGTCGGCCGGGCGCCCGGCAGCCACCAGCGGGACGCCGTCGTCGGGCGCGGCCAGCAGCCCGGCGAGGCCGGCCTCGTCGACAAGCCGGGCGTCGTCGCTGGCGAGCAGGTGGCGCAGCTGGTCCGGGGTCAGGCCGGGGCGGATGCCGGACACCCGCGCGCCCATGGCGAAGGCGGCGATGATCGCCGCGAACGCCTCAGCCGTGACGCCGAGGTCCAGGGCCACGCCGTCGCCGGGGCGCAGCCCGGCCGCGCGCAGGCCGGCGGCGATCCGGCGGACCAGGCCGGACATCTGCGCGGCGGTGACGATCCGGTCGCCGTCCTCGAAGACGGGGCGGTCGTCGCCGGTGGCGAGCAGGTCCAGCACCGGCTGCGGCCAGAGTTCAGCCGCCGGCATCGGCCAGCACACCCTTGATGAACAGCGCGAGCGGCTGGTGGTGGACCGCGGGCAGGTTCCAGTGATTCTCCAGGTTCTCCGCCAGGTGGTGCACCGCGACGACGGCACCGTCGCGGTGCACCCGCACGACGGGGTGCAGGTAGCTCGCGTCGTGGGCGGCCGCGGCGTCGTTCTCGGCGATCCGGGGGACCGTGATGTCGAACGGGTCGACCTGGTCGTGGTCGGGGCCGTACTCCAGCGTGACGACGAAGGCCAGCGGCACCGGTCCGAGACCGCCGTCGCCCAGGTATGCGACCGGCACCTCCTCGTGGTACCGGGCCGTGCCGTCCGTGACGGTGACGACGTCGCCGAGGACCGCGAACTGCTGCCAGAGCGCCGAGGTCCGGTTGATCCGGGCGATGACGGCGTCGGTGATCGCCTCGGGTGTGGCGTCCAGCGTCGTGGCGGGCCACGGCGTCGCGTGCTGCCGGACGCCGAGGATCCGGTGCAGGGCGCGCGTGCCGTAGCGGAAACCGTGGATGAAGCCGCTGGTGGACCGCTTGAAGTCGCGCTGCTGGGTGAGGGTCCCGGCGAAGTACAGGCCGGGCACGTTCACCGACTCGTACGCCGAGGTCTGCTCGGGGAAACGGTCGTTGATGACCAGCCGCGGCCGGGCCGAGGCGTCGAAGATCGAGGCGTCGAAGCGGAAGCCGGTGCACAGGATGATCCGGTCGTAGTCGATCTGCCGCAGCGACTCCACGGTCCGCGCGTAGCGGAAGTCGATCCGGAAACCGCCCTCCTCACGCCGGGCGATCCGCTCGATCGTGCCGTCGAGCACCGAGTTCTGCGACTTGAGCTGGTACGTGTCGAGGAAGTTGTTGTTGACCGCGCGCAGATGCCCCACGTAGTGCGACTGCCAGGCCATCCTGATCGAGTGCGGGCCGGCGACGTGGATGACCGCCGCGGTCTCGATGAGCGCGTCGGCGGTCTCGAAGCCCGAGTTGCCCTTGCCGACGATGAGGACCCGCTGGTTGGTGAACCCGGCGGGGTCGACGTCGACGGTGTCGTAGCGCTCCGCGAGCTCCACACCCTCGATCGGTGGCACGTACAGCTGGGAGACGCCGGTGGCGACCACGACCGTACCGGCGGTGTACGTCTCGTCCCCGGTCCGCACGGTGAACCCGGCGGCGTCCCGGGACACCCGCGTGACCCGGGTGCCGTACCGGATCCGAAGGCCACGGGCGAAGTCGGCCAGGTACCGCACCAGGTCGTCGGCCTGCGGGAAGTACCGCTGGCTGTAGTGCTTGAACAGCAGCGACTCGTCGTCGGTGAGCAGCGAGTTCCAGTCCGCGCGGAGGTTGAACTCCGGGTCGTCCGAACCGGTCCAGACCTTGTTGATCGAGATCAGCTGCCGGTGCCGTGGGTAGGTGGTGAAGAAGGTGCCCGGCGCCGCGCCCGCCTCGAGCACCAGGTAGTCGCGGCCGTCGCGCTCCAGCAGGGCGGCGAGTTGGAGCCCGGCCGGCCCGGCTCCGACAATCAGGTAGTCGAGCGTCATGCGCCGCACCGTAACGAGCGGATATCAGAGGCCTCTGAGAATCGCTCATTAGGTTGCGGCCCATGACGCCAGAGGTAGACCTCGCGGCCGCGTTGCGGATCGAGGACCTGCGCGCGGCCCGCGCCCCCGTCACCGTCGTGACCGGGCCGGCGGTCCGCGAACGGGTCTCGGCCGGCCGGACCTTCCTGTCCAAGGTGCTCGGCGACGACCGGGCGGTGTACGGCAGCACCACCGGCTTCGGTGCCCTCGTCGGCTACGCGGGCCGGGCAGACCTGCGCGACCAGGCCGACAACACGCTCGCCCACCTCGGCGCCGGCCACGGCCCGGACCTCGACGCCGACGTCGTGCGGGCCACGATGCTGGTCCGGGCCTGGTCGCTGGCGCGCGGCGCGTCGGGGGTGTCCCCGCACGTCATCGACGCGCTCGCGGCGATGCTCGCGACCACGTTCGTCCCCGCGGTGCCGCGGCTGGGTTCGGTCGGGGCCAGCGGTGACCTGATCCCGCTGGGTGCCGCCGCGCAGGCGTTGCGCGGCCGCGGCCACGCCTATGTGGACGGTGTCCGCCTCCCCGCGGCACAGGCGCTGGCCGCGGCGGGTCTGCAGCCGCTGCCACTGGACGGCCGGGACGCCCTGGCACTGGTCAACGGCACGTCGCTGACCACCGCCGCGCTCGCCTTGGCGCTGGACTCGGCCCGCGCCTCGCACCGGGCGGTCCGGCTGCTCACCTGCCTGCTCGCCGACCTGCTCGGCAGCGACCCGCAGTTCCTGGACGCCCGGCTGCTCGCCGCGTACGGCCACGCGGGTGCGAACGACGTCGCGTCGGCGATGCGCCGGGTGACCGCCGGCCTGACCCCGTCCGGCACGCGCCCGCTGCAGGAGCCGTACAGCATCCGGTGCTCACCGCAGCTGCTCGGCGCGGCCGAGGACGCCCTGCGGTACGTCGACGGCATCGTCGCAGCCGACCTCGGCAGCGTCAGCGACAACCCGGTGTTCTTCCCCGACGACGACGTCGTCGTGCACGGCGGCAACTTCTTCGGCCAACCGGCCGCGTTCGCCGCCGACCTGCTGTCGATGGTCGTCGCGCAGGTCGGCAACCTCGCCGAACGGCAGCTCGACCTGCTCGTCGACCCGCACCGCAACGGAGGGCTGCCGCCGATGCTGGCCGCCGGGCCCGGCCAGCAGCACGGCCTGCAGGGCGTGCAGCTGGCGTCGACCGCGCTGATCGCCGAGATCCGCCGCGACACCATGCCCGCCAGCATGCAGAGCATCCCCACCAACCTGCACAACCAGGACGTCATCCCGCTGGGCAACCAGGCCGCCCTGCGGGCGCTGGATCAGGCGCGACTGCTGCACCTGCTGGTCGGCTCGCTCGCGGTGGGGCTGCGCCAGGCCGCTCACGTCGGTGCCCGGCCGCCGACCGCACCCGGCTGCGCCGCGGTGCTCGCGGCGCTTGTCGCGGCCGTCCCCCCGATCGACCCGGACCGCCCCCTCGAAGACGACGTGCGGCGCGCGGCCGACGTCGTCGAAGCGCTCGAAAGGTGACCGTCGTGACGCTCGACTATCTGATCATCGGGGCCGGCCCGGCCGGCCTGCAGCTCGCCGCACTGCTGGAGGCCGAGGGCCGCCGCGACTATCTGGTGCTGGAGGGCGCGGCGGTGCCGGGCGCGTTCTTCACCCGCTTCCCGCGGCACCGGCAGCTGATCTCCATCAACAAGCCGCACACCGGCAGCGACGACCCGGAGCTCAACCTGCGGCTGGACTGGAACTCGCTGCTCACCGACGACGACTCGCTGCTGTTCAAGCACTACAGCCGGCGGTACTTCCCGCACGCCGACGACATGGTCCGCTACCTGGCCGACTTCGCACGCACCGTCAAGGTCCGCTACAACACCCGGGTCACCCGGGTGTCCCGCGACGACACCGGATTCACCGTGCGGGCCGGGGAGGAGACGTTCACCGCCAAACGGCTCATCGTCGCCACCGGCGTGTCGAAACCCTATGAGCCGGACATCGACGGGTTCGAGCTGGCCGAGCGGTACGACGAGATGCCCGTCGACCCGGACGACTACCTCGACCAGCGGGTGCTCATCATCGGCAAGGGCAACTCCGCGTTCGAGACCGCCGACGCGCTGATGGAGACCACCACGGTCATCCACGTGGCCGGCCCGAGCGCGGTGCGGATGGCCTGGCGCACCCACTACGTCGGGCACCTGCGCGCGGTCAACAACAACTTCCTCGACACCTACCAGCTCAAGTCGGCCAACGCGGTCCTGGACGGCGACATCCGCCGGATCGAACGCGACGGCGACGGATACCGGGTCACGTTCAGCTTCTCCCGCGCCGACGAGGTCGTGAAGGAGCTGACCTACGACCGGATCCTGGCCTGCACCGGATTCCGGTTCGACGCCTCGATCTTCGACGACTCGTGCCGTCCCGAGCTGGTGATCCGCGACCGGTTCCCGGCCCAGACCGACGAGTGGGAGTCGGTCAACGTGCCCGACCTGTTCTTCGCCGGCACCATCTCGCAGGTCCGGGACTTCAAGAAGTCCACGAGCGGGTTCATCCACGGCTTCCGCTACGCGGTGCGGGCCCTGCACCGCATCCTCGAGCGACGCTACGCCGGCGAGCCATGGCCGGCCGGCAAGCTCGACGCGACGCCGAAATCCATCACCGACGCCGTGATCGAACGGGTCAACCGGACCTCCGCGCTGTGGCAGCAGTTCGGCTTCCTCGCCGACGTGGTCACCGTCGCCGGGACGGACGCCCGCTACCACGAGGAGGTCCCCGTCGACTACTTCACGCGGGCCGGCCTGGGCCCCGCCGACCACGCGTTCGTCGTCACGCTGGAGTACGGCCCGGAGCACGACCAGGTCGACCCGTTCGACATCACCGTCAGCCGCGTCGCGCAGGACGCCGTGGGGCAGGCGCACGCCGCCGCCTACCTGCATCCGGTGGTGCGCTGGCACCGCGACGGCCGGGTCGCCGGGGTGCACCACCTGGCGGAGAACCTGGAGAACCAGTGGGACCGTCCGCAGGTACACGTGCAGCCCCTGGAGGCGTTCATCGAGCGCTGCCTGCAGGGCGCCTGAGATGTTCACCGAGCTGGCGGCGCGGGCCCGGGCCCGGCTCGACCCGGCCCACTGGGACTTCTTCGCCGGCGGGGCCGGTGACGAGCGGACCCTGCGGGCCAACGAGGAGGCCTTCCAGCGCCTCCGACTGGTACCGCGGGTGCTGCGCGGCACCGGCCCGCGGGACCTGCGCACCACGCTGTTCGGCACCGAGCTGAGCGCGCCGCTGCTGGTCGCGCCGACCGCGTTCCACCGCCTCGCGCACCCCGACGGCGAGCTCGCCACCGCCCGCGGTGCGGCCGCCGCCGGGACCGTGCTGGTCGTCAGCATGGCGGCGACCACCCCGATCGAGGACATCGCCGCGGCGGGCGGTCCGCTGTGGTTCCAGCTGTATCCGCAGCCGGACCTGGCGTTCACCGCCGCCGTCGTCCGCCGGGCCGAGCGGGCCGGCTGCCGGGCGCTGGTGGTGACGGCGGACTCGCCGGTGTTCGGCCGCCGCGAACGGGACCGGCGCAACGGCTTCACCGACCTGCCGGCCGGACTCGCCTGCGAGAACATGCGCGACGACACCGGCCGGGTACGCGACATCGTGATGGACGCGCAGCTCGGCTGGGACCGCATCGACTGGTTGCGCGGCGTCACCGGGCTGCCGATCGTCGTCAAAGGACTGCTGCACCCGGCCGACGCGCAGCTCGCGGTCGAGCACGGAGCCAGCGCGGTCCTCGTCTCCAACCACGGCGGGCGGCAGCTCAACGGTGCGCTGCCCACGGTGGACGCGCTGCCGGCGGTCGTGAAGGCCGTCGGCGGGCGGATGCCGGTCCTGCTGGACGGCGGCATACGGTGCGGTGCCGACATCCTGGCCGCCCTCGCACTGGGCGCGGACGCCGTCCTCGTCGGCCGGCCCGTGCTGTGGGGGCTGGCCGCGGCCGGCAGCGACGGGGTGCGGCAGGTGCTCGAGCTGCTGCGCGAGGACCTGGACCGGGCGCTCGCCCTGGCCGGGGTGCGCCGCCCGGCCGACCTGACCGGCGACCTCGTGGCCGCCCGATGCTGACGGCGCTGGCGCTTACCGCGGCCGGCACCGCGGCCGGGGGAGCCGTGGTGTGCAGCATGCCGCGCTGGCTGCCGTCCGGGGTCGTCGTGCTCCGTGAGTGGATCTTCACCAGGGTCAACGGGGTGGAGGGCATCCCGATCCCGGGCCCGCTGGTCGGCGCGGAACACTTCGAGCGCGTCTACGCCGACCCGGCCGCCGACGGACGCAGCCGCGGCGCGGGCCTGTCCGACCTGTTCTGGTACTGGCTCGCCCCCGGGCCGCAGATGCACCAGGAGCATCTGGAGCCGGGTGAGCGGTACCGCACCGTGGCGAAAACGACCCGGCAGGTGCTTGCCGTGCCCCGGGCACGCTGCGAGGAACTGGCGACGTGCGCCACCCGGCGCCGGCTCGACGAGCTGCCGGCCGGCCGGCCCGTCCACACGCGGCTGCGCGACCTCATGATGCCGGTCTGGGCCGAGGTGTACTACGAGCTGGTCTTCGCGGAGCCCTGCCCGCCCGACGCCCGGGAGCTGATCGTGGCGAACGCGGACGACGTCGTGACCGCGCTCAAGGCGACGGGCCTGCGGCACATGGACCGCCGCGACCGGCTGACCCGGTACCTGCTCGGCCGCATCGAGCACGGCACCTGCCCGGTCCTGCTGCCGCCGCCGTTCACCGACCGGGAGACCGCCTGGTACCTGCAGGGCGCCTTCTTCAACACGGCGGTGGTGCAGATGTCCGAGGCGATGGCGCACGTGCTGCTCAACGCGGCCACGCACGCCGGCGCGGCGCCCGACCCCGACGACGACGACACGCTGGACCGGTTCATCGACGAGACGCTGCGCGTGCACCCGCTGTTCGGGGTCGCACACCGGATCACCTCGGCGCCGATCGTCGTCGACGAACGGGTCACGCTCCCAGCGGGGTCCGTCCTGCTGTTCAACTACCTCGCCTACCAGCGCACCGGGCCGGCCGCGGACGACGCGTTCGACCCGGACCGCTGGCTGACGCTCGCCCGCCGGGACGCGCACTTCATCCCGTACGGTGTGGTGGCCAACCGGGCCTGTCCGGCCCGTGGGGCGGCCCCGGTGATGCTGCGCGCCGCCACCCGTGAGGTGCTGCGCCGCTACACCCTGGCCTCCTCCGCCGCGCACACCCGCTCGCTGCCCAGCCGCGGGCCCGCTTATCTGACACCGGCCGGGTCCAGCGGCCCCGGCCGGCTGCGGCTGGCGGCCATGCGGCAACGCGACCGGTGGGCCGGCGTCGCGCGTTCACTGCGGCAGCTCGCGTTCGGCACCTGGATGGTCGTCGACGCCCGGCGCCAGCGGCTCTGTACCACCCACTTCGAGGAGGTCCGCCCATGACGCCCACCGAACTCGCACCGAGGTTCTTCATCGCCGTCGCCGTGATTCTGCTCTTCTGCAAGGCCGTCGCCTGGCTGCTCGGCCGGGCCGGCCAGCCCGCCGTGGTGAGCGAGATGCTGGCCGGCGTGCTGCTCGGGCCGTCGCTGCTCGGCCTGCTGTTCCCCGGCGTGCAGCACGCGCTGTTCCCCGCCCCGTTGCTGCCGGTGCTGTACGTGGTCGGTCAGGTCGGGCTTGTGCTGTTCATGTTCCAGGCCGGCTACGCGTTCACCGGGCACCGCACGGCCCGGCTGGCCGGCACCGCCGGCGCGGTCTCGCTGGCGGGGGTGACGGCACCGCTCCTGCTCGGCGTGCTGCTGGTACTGCTCACCGCCGGAGTCGTGCCGGTGCAGAAGGCGGGCGTACCGCTCGGTGTCACCGCGGCCTTCGTCGGCGTCGCCCTCGCCATCACCGCGTTTCCGATGCTCGCCCGGATCATCACCGAGCGCGGCCAGGCCGGCACCCGGCACGGCTCGCTCTCGCTGGCCAGCGGCGCGATCGACGACATGGTGGCGTGGATCATGCTCGCCGTGGTGCTCGCCGTCGCCACCGGACGGCCCGGCCCGGCGATCGTCACCGGTGGCGGCGCGGTCCTCTTCGGGCTGGTGCTCTGGCTCGCCGGCCGGCGGCTGGCCGGCGCACTGATGGGCAGCGACCGCCTCGATGACCAGGCGCGGCTGCTGGGCGTCGTCGTGCTGCTCTTCCTGGTCGCCTGGTACACCGACGAGATCGGCCTCTATGCGGTCTTCGGCGCCTTCGCCGTCGGGGTGGTCATGCCGCACACCGTCGGCACCGACAAGGTCGTCGACACCCTCACACCGGTCGCCGCCATCGTGTTCCTGCCGCTGTTCTTCACGTTCTCCGGCCTGCGCACCGAGTTCGGCCTGCTCGGTGACCCGGCCGTGCTGCTGTTCGCGGTCGCCTGCGTCGCGGTCGCCATCGCCGGCAAGTTCGGCGCCTGCTGGGGCGCGGCCCGGCTGCGCGGCGAGCCCAACGGTGTCGCGCTGCGCGTCGGCGCGCTGATGAACGCCCGGGGGCTGATGCAGCTCATCGCGCTCAACGTTGGTCTCGAGGCCGGCATCGTCACCCCCGCCCTGTTCACCGTGCTGGTGCTGGTCGCCCTGGTCACCACGCTGATGACGACGCCGCTGCTGAGCTGGATCGGACGCCGGGAGGCCCGGACGAGCCCGACGACCTCCGGTGCCGACCTGGTGGGTTCCAGTTTTCGAAAGTGACAAAAGAGACGTTCATCACTCATGTACCGGACGATATGTGAAATTGTCGATGGATGCGCACGCACCGGCTGCTTCTGGTCGAGGACGACGCGGAGCTCGGTGAAATGCTGACCGGGTCCCTGACCGACGAGGGCTACCATGTCGACCACGCGCGCGACGGGCAGCGTGGACTGCATCTGGGGCTGACCCGGCCGTACGACGTGATGGTCATCGACCGGCTGCTGCCCGCGCTGGACGGCCTCGACCTGGTCGCCCGGCTGCGTTCGCGGGCGGTGCCGGCCCGGGCGCTGATGCTCACCGCGCTGGGTGCCGTGGACGACCGGGTCGCCGGGCTCGACGCGGGCGCGGACGACTACCTGGCCAAGCCGTTCGATCTCGTCGAGCTCAGCGCCCGGGTGCGGGCGCTGTGCCGGCGCATGCCGTCGCCGGGTGAGCTCCTGCCGGTCGGCACCGGCCGGCTCGACCTCGCCGCACGCGACGTGGTCCTGGCGGACGGCACCCGGGTGGCGCTGTCCGCCCGGGAGTTCGAGCTGCTGCGGGTGCTCGCCGCCCGCCCGGCAGGCGTGCACTCCCGGGCCGAGCTGCGCCGCCGGGTCTTCGACGAGGCCGCCGCATCCTCCATTGTGGACACCTACGTCTACTACCTGCGCCGCAAGCTCGGCCGCGCGGTGATCCGCACCGTGCACGGCCTCGGGTACCGGCTGGGCGGCCTGTGACGACCCCGGAGCTCACGCTCGTCCGGCGGGCCCGGCTGCGGCTCGGCCTCGGTGCCGGACTGGCCATCACGGCGCTGCTGGCGTTGGTCGGCGGCATCTCGTACGCCCTGCTGGTGCACAGCCAGGAGGAGCAGATCCACCGCGAGCTGGCCTGGGGCGCGGCGAACGGCACGGTGGCCGGGCCACCCGCGTGCAGCTGGGTCTTCCGGTTCGACCACGGGGTCCTGGCCGGGGTGAACAACCCTCCTCCACCCGGCTTACCGCTCCGCGACGCCGTCGACCGGGCCATGGCCACCGGCGAGGCGCAGGACGTCAAGGTCGCCCGCAACGACACCGTCTACTACGTGCACACCGAACGCCGCGGCGACACCGTCACCCAGGTCGTCTTCGACGCCCGGTTTCAGATCGCCGACCGCCGGCACCTGCTGTGGGCCTTCACCCTGGCGGCCATCGTCGGGCTCCTCGCCGCGGTCCTGACCGGCGTGCTGGTCGGCCGCCGTGCCGTCGCGCCGCTGATCGACGCGCTCGACCGGCAGCGCCGGTTCGTCGCCGATGCCAGCCACGAGCTGCGCACGCCGATCGCCCAGGTCCACACCCGCGCCCAGCTCCTGGCCCGCCGCGCCTCCGCCGCGCCCGCGACGGTGCCCGTGCCCGCGACCGGTGCCGTGCTCGCGTCGGCTGCCGAGGCGCTGGTGACGGTCGACCCGCACGAGCTGGGGCGGCTCGTCGACGGCACCCGGCGGCTCGGTGAGATCGTCGAGGAGCTGCTGCTCTCCGCCCGCCTGGCCGCGGCGCCGGCCGGTCAGCGGCCGACCACCCAGGTCGACCTGGCGGCCCTCGCCGCCGACGCGGTCGCCGCGGAGACCAACCGCGCCGCCGAGCGCGGCCAGACCCTGTCCCTCACGACCCCGGACCGCCCCGTGCCGGTGCCCGGCATCGAGTCGGCCCTGCGCCGCGTGCTCAGCGAACTGCTCACCAACGCCCTCGCCCACCTCCCGGACGGCGGCAGCGTCAGCGTGACCGTGCTCGACCCCGGCGGCGGCACCGCCCAGCTGGTGGTCACCGACACCGGCGCCGGCTTCGACCCGGCCGACGCCGAGCGCATCTTCGACCGCTTCCACCGCGGCGCGGGCGCCGGCGACCGCCGCTACGGCCTCGGCCTGGCGCTGCTTCGCGAGGTGGTCACCAGCCACGGCGGCGCCATCGCCGCCGACGCCCGGCCGGGTGCCGGGGCCACCTTCACCGTCCGCCTCCCGACCGCGCCCCCACCCGCCCGACCCGGCCGGTCCTGACCTCGCCCGGCACGCGCATCACCAAGCAGACCTGGTGATGCACGTGCCGCCGGCCGCGTATGGGGGCCGCGTCAGCCCGCGACCCCCGGCCCTGCTGTCAGCGCTGCAGGGTCAGCACAGCCGGCCGCCACGGCAGCAGGTTGTAGTCGCCGCCCGCGCTGGGGTTCTTGCCCTGGTACAGGAACTGCAGGTTGCACGGGTCGAT
>NZ_JBFAIC010000055.1:0-80506 GCF_040654515.1 Dactylosporangium sp. NPDC050688 | reverse complement strand
GCTTCCGCAACCCCGTCAACCAGCGACTACGAACCCGAACCGCCACCACCCGCAAAGCCCGCGGGCATCTCGACCCCCGCTAACTTCGAAGACCCGCGATGACCAGGCGGCGGGCCCGCCGGGACAGGGCGATCACCGCCGGCAGGGTGGTCAGGTCGTCGCGGACCAGGACCACGTCGGCGCTGTGCAGGGCGAGGTCGGAGCCGTGCCGGCCCATCGCCACGCCGAGGTGGGCCGCGGCGAGCGCGGGGGCATCGTTGACGCCGTCGCCGACGAGCAGCACCCGCCGGCCGTGTTCCTGCAGCGCCCGGACGTGGTCGACCTTGTCGGCCGGCAACAGCCCGGCGTGTACGTCGGTGATGCCGGCCTCGGCGCCGAGCCGTTCGGCGGCGGCGGGGTTGTCGCCGGTCAGCAGTACCGGCGCGGCACCGGTCAATGTCGTCAGGGCGGACACGGTGCCGGTTGCGCCCGGGCGGATCCGGTCGGCCAGGGCCAGCACTCCGGCCGGGGTGCCGTCGACGACGACCACCACCGCGGTGCGGCCGGCGCGCTCGGCGCCGTCGACAGCGGCGCCGACGTCTGCCACGGTCCGGGTGCCGGCCAGGGCGGGGGACAGTTCACCGAGCAGGGCGGGGCTGCCCACCGCCACGGTATTGCCGTCGACGACCGCCCGCACGCCGCGGCCTGGCGTGGAGACGAAGGCGTCGGCGACCGGCACGGCCAAGCTGCGGTCGCGGGCGGCGGTCAGGATCGCGGCCGCGACCGGGTGCTCGCTCGGATGCTCGGCACCGGCGGCCAGTCGAAGCAACTCCTCCCCCGTCATCGAACCGGCGGAGTGGATCTCGGCGACCCGCGGGGTGCCCTCGGTCAGGGTGCCGGTCTTGTCGAACGCCACCAGCAAGGTGTCGGCGAGCTGTTCCATGACCACGGCGGACTTGACCAGTACGCCATGGCGGCCCGCGTTGGCGATCGCCGAGAGCAACGGCGGCATCGTGGCCAGCACCACCGCGCACGGCGACGCCACGATCATGAATGTCATCGCCCGCAGCAGGGTGGACCGCAGGTCCGCGCCGAGCAGCAGCGGGATCGCGAACAGCGCGAGCGTGGCCGCGACGACGCCGATCGAGTAGCGCTGCTCGACCTTCTCAATGAACAACTGGGTCTTGGCCTTGGTCGCCGAGGCCTGCTCGACCAGGGCCACGATGCGGGCGATCACCGACTCGCCGGCCTCGCGGTGCACCCGCGCGACGAGGGTGCCGGTGCCGTTGAGAGTGCCGGCGAACACCTCGTCGCCGACGATCTTCGCAACCGGCATGGGTTCGCCGGTGATCGTGGCCTGGTCGACCTCGCTGGCGCCGTCGACGACGACCGCGTCGGCGCCGATGCGCTCACCCGGCCGGATCCGCACCAGATCACCGACGTGCAGGTCGCCGGTGTCCACCACGGTCTCCGCGCCGTCAGCGTCCAGGCGGGTCGCCCGCTCCGGGGCCAGGTCCAGCAATGCCCGCACCGAGTCGGCGGTCCGGGCCGTCGCGAACGCCTCCAGGGCACCGGAGGTGGCAAAGATGACGATCAGCAGCGCCCCGTCGAAGACCTGCCCGATCGCGGCCGCGCCGATCGCCGCGACGATCATCAGCAGGTCGACGTCGAGGGTCTTGTCGCGTAGCGCCCGCAGCCCGGCCAACGCCGGCTCCCACCCGCCGGCGGCGTAGCAGGCCAGGTACAGCGCCCACCACACCGGCCGTGGAGCGCCGGCCAGCTGCAGCAGCCCGCCGGCGGCGAACAGTGTCAGCGCCAGTCCTGCCCAGCGCATCTCCGGCAGCACCCACAGCCGGGCGGTCAATCGCTGCGACGGTGCCGGTGTCAGGCTCTCGGCGGAGGTCGGGCTCATCGTCAGGGTCACGCCGAACCACAATACCTGCGTATTCACGTAGATAGCCAAGCAGGTAGGCAGATGAGTACGTCGGTTCCGATATCCTGGTTACGTGCATACCTCGCTGCCGGACTTTCAGATGCCCAACGACGAGCAGGTCCACCTGGCCGCCGAAGGCTTCCGGCTGCTCGCCGACCCGACCCGCATCAAGATCCTTTGGGCGCTGCTGCAGGGCGAGTCCTCAGTCGCCTGCCTGGCCGAACTCGTCGGCGCCGCACCGACCGCCGTCAGTCAGCACCTGGCCAAACTCCGCCTGGCAGGCCTCGTGCGGGGCCGCCGGGAAGGCACCTTCGTGCACTACTCCGCGGCCGACCCCCACGTGCGGGCGCTGCTGGCCGAAGCCCTGTTCCACGCCGATCACGCCGACCGTGACCTGCCCGACCATGCCGCCGGCGACGGGCGGCCCCACACCCCTCTGCCCGCACCCGACCTGCGCGTGCCCACACACTCCGCCGGCTAGGTTCTGACGCGCCGACCATCGGGTTGGTTCGCTGCACCTGCGCGGCATGAGGCGAGCTGCGTCATGACGAGCGGGCTGTGCTGGCACCGCTCAAGGTCAGCGACGACGTCGAGGTGGAGATCAGGACCGACCTCGAGCATTGACCCGCCGTAGGGCACGTTGGACCGTGGGCGTACGGCGCGGCAAGGTCCGGCGGCCCGACCGTCAGGGGTTCGGTTCGAACGACAGCAGCGCCGGTTGGCCGGTCGTTCCGTGCGGGACGGGGTAGTAGCTGCGGTGGGTGGTGGGGTCGACGGCCACCACGTGGGCGCCGTCGGCGATGTGGGCGCGGCCGGTGATGGTCAGGTTCCGGTTGTGCTCGTCGAGGGTGGTCAGCCAACCACTTTCGACGGCGACGTACAGCCGGGCGGCGGCGGGGTCGTAGGCGAGCACGTCCGGGGTGTCGCCGACGCGGAGTGTGCCGGAGACGGTCCAGGTGCCCATGTCGATCGTCAGCAGGGTGGCGTTGGCGTCGCAGGCCACGAATGCGAGCCGGTGGTCCGGGTCCAGGGTGAGGCCGTGGCTGTGGTCGCAGCCAGGTAGCGGTACCCGCCGGGTGACGGCCAGGGTCGCGGGGTCGATGACGGCGAGCTCGTTGCGGGTCTGCACGGCGACGAGCATCCGCCGGGTCGGCGGGTCGTAGGTGACGTTGCCTGCCTCGCCGCACAGTGGCACGGTGCCGCGGATCTGGCCGCTGTCGGCGTCGATGACGGTTTCGGAGCCGCCGGTTTCGTTGGTGGTCCAGACGGTGGCATGGATCGGGTCGTAGGCCAGCCCGTCCGGGTAGTTCCCGGTCGGCGCCTGCGCCAGCTGGACGCCCGTGTCCTCGTTCAGGATGACCATCGCGTTGGCACCGGTGGCTGTGGCGTACACCCGGTGCCGTTCGGGTACCACCAGGACGCCATGGACCTGGTCGACGCCGTGGATGACCCGCACGACCGAGCCGGCGTGGACGTCGACGACGACGATCTCGCTAGCGCCGAGGTGCGCGAGAAACAGCAGACCGCGCTTGGCGTCGAGGCTGGCGTAGTCGAACCGGGAGCTGTCGCCGGGCAGGGCGATCTGACCGGCCGCCCGTAGCGGCAGCGGCACCGTCGGCGGCGGACGATCCCACACCGCGACGGCGACCGCCGCAGCCACGGCAACGGCCGTGACCGCGACGGCCAGCCAAAACCAGCGCAGCAGCCGGGGACGTCGTGGGAACCTGGTGTTCACCGCACTCCTCCTTGCTCACCGACGCCCGGCAGTCCCACGGCTGGGCGGGCGACCGTCAGTACAGGTAGACGTCGACCCAGGAGGCCGGTGCATGCCAGCCGGCGGGTTCCCCCGGCGACGAGTGCCGACAGCGCGGCGTCACAGCCCATCATGTCCCAACCGATCATGGCAGTGTCTGCCTCCCACCGCCCGCTGCACGGCCACCCCTGGATCGACTGTAACCGCGGTTGCAGAGGCTGCTACATCGCTGAAGCGCCCGCCTGCTGGTGGATGTCGACCGCCTGTCATGTTGTGCAACCACGGTTACACTTGAATGGTGAGCAGTGATCGAACGGTCGGATCATGGGTGATGTTGTGCTATCGGCTGCCCCGGGAACCGTCCACGCCGCGGATCACGGTGTGGCGCAAGCTCAAGCGGCTCGGGGTGGCGCAACTCTCCGATGGGCTCGTCACGCTGCCCGCCGACGCGCGCACCCGCGAGCAGCTGGAGTGGCTCGCCGACGAAATCGTCGAGGCCGGCGGTGAGGCGTCGATCTGGTTTGCCCAACCCGCCTCCGCCGCACAGGAGCGCGACCTCGCCGCACGGATGGCCACTGCCCGCGCCGCCGAGTACGACGCGGTGACCGCCGAGGCCGGCAGCGCGTCGGCGGCGGGGTCGCGGGAGGCCCGCCGAACCGGCGAGCGACTACGCAGCGAGTTGCGCCGCATCGGCCGCCGCGACTACTTCCCGCCACCGCAGCGGGATGTCGCGCACGCCGCGGTCCAGGCGCTGCTGACCGACGCCACGGCGCAGGACCCGGACATCGACACGGACACGGAAATACGGGAGCTGCTGTCATGAGGTGGGCCACCCGCGCCGGGATCCACATCGACCGGGCCGCCTGCGCCTGGTTGATCCGCCGGTTCCTCGACCCGGACGCCGAGTTCGTCTTCGTCACCGATCCCGCTGACGTGCCGGCGAACGCGATCGCGTTCGACATGCGCGGGGTGGATCTGTCCCACCACGCCGGCCCGGAC
This sequence comes from Dactylosporangium sp. NPDC050688, assembly GCF_040654515.1. Taxonomy (NCBI): domain Bacteria; kingdom Bacillati; phylum Actinomycetota; class Actinomycetes; order Micromonosporales; family Micromonosporaceae; genus Dactylosporangium; species Dactylosporangium sp. NPDC050688. The sequence goes on along the minus strand of NZ_JBFAIC010000055.1, from coordinate 75,842 downwards.
GGGTCGGCTGACTGCAGCTTCGAGACGATCCTGCGCCGCCACGACCTGACCGACCCGGTGCTGTGGCGCATCGGGCAGATCGTGCACGAGGCCGACCTGGACGACGAACGGTACGACGCCCCCGAAGCCCCGGGGTTGGACGTGGTGCTGCGCGGGTTGTCCATGGTCTGCGACGACGAGCGGATGCTGGAGCTGACCGGGCCGATCTTCGACGGCTTGTACGAGTACCAACGCCGCGCTCTCCTGCTGGGCCGGGAGCCGGCATGAACACCCCGAACCCGCCGAGCCGTGCCGGACCGCCTGAGCGGGTTCCGGCGCCGGCCGCAACGCCAGAACCCGAGATGCCAGCCGGTGCCGGCACCCGGACCACTGGACCTGACGTGCGAACCGTGCCGCAGCGGACGTTCCTCGGCTACTTCCTCGGCCTGGGTACCTGGGGGTTCGGCGGCCCGATCGCCAGCGTCGGCTACATGCAACGGGACCTGGTCGAGCGGCGCGCCTGGCTGTCACGGAAGGACTTCCTCGACGGTGTCGCACTCGGCCAGACCATGCCCGGACCGCTCGCCGCGCAGGTGGTGATGTGGCTGGGATACCTGCGTGCCGGCACCATCGGCGCCCTCGTAACCGCGGCGACGTTCATCGCCCCGTCGTTCCTGCTCGTACTCGCCGTGGCCGTCGCCTACGCCCACTACCAGGGCCTGCCGGTGGTCCAGGGGCTGTTCCACGGCATCGCCCCAGCCGTGATGGCCATCATCGCAGTGGCCGCCTACAAACTGGCCCGGCTGACCAACCACCGCAACCGGCGGCTGTGGGCGATCAGCGCCGTCCTCGCAGTCATCACCGCGCTGACCGGCGCCGAGATCGCACTGCTGTTCATCGCCGCCGGACTGCTCATGATCGTCCTTGACGCCCCACCCAGTTGGCTGCGCCGCCCAACAAGACCTGCCGTCACCATCGCGGTGCCCGGGCTTGGGCCGCTGGCCGGCAAGGCCCTGGCCGTGGCGATAGGCGGCAGCACCGTCCTGGCACTGGGCTGGTTCTTCCTCAAGGCCGGCGCGTTCATCTTCGGCAGCGGCCTGGCCATCGTGCCGTTCCTGCGCGAAGGCGTGGTCCACCAGCACCACTGGCTGACCGACGGACAGTTCCTCGACGCCGTCGCGATGGGCCTGATCACCCCGGGACCGGTCGTCATCACCGCCACGTTCATCGGCTACCTCGTCGCCGGCTGGCAAGGCGCCCTCGTCGCCACCGTGGCAATCTTCACCCCGATCTTCCTCGGCGTGGTCGTGCCCGGCCGGTGGTTCATCCGCCACCGCGACAACCGCCAGATCCAAGCCTTCGTCAAGGGCGCCACCGCCGCAGCGGCCGGCGCGATCGCCGGCGCCGTGGTGGTGCTGTCCCGGCAGACCATCACCGACTGGCCCTCGGTCACTATTGCGATGGTCGCACTCGGGCTGCTGCTGAAGTGGAAGGTCAAAGAACCGATCCTGGTCGGGCTCAGCGCCGCCGCCGGGCTCGCCCTGCACTGGCCGTGGTGAACACGTGGAGCCCGGTGAGCGCGGTCGACGCCCGCTGGATCCTCACCGCCCAGGGCAGCCGGACGTTCGGATACGGCCTCGCTATGGTCCGCTGGGCGCGCCCTGCGCGGCCTCGTCGTCACCGAGGCCGTCGTCATCGGCGCGGTCAGCCGGGCACCCGCGGTGGCGCTCCTCGCCGCAGAGCGCTATGACCTCGCCGTGCAGTGGGCGCCACAGGCCGGGCAGTGCATCACCCGCGGCCTCGACCCGCTCCCGATCGGCGGCTTCACCGCCCAGATCTCGAACGTCAGCGCGCAGCGGCTCGGCGAGCTCGGCGCCGCCGGTGAACTGCGGTTCGCCCTCGTCGACGGCCCCCAGCTGAAAGGCAAACCGACCCGCGACTATCCGGACTACGCGACGTGGGCACCGACCGCCTGCCGCCCCGTCGACGGGTTCACCACCCCGCCGTACACCCTGTACGACTGCGCGCGGTAGCCGGTCACTCGCCTTCCTTCGAACCGTCCGAGGTCATCGCCTCCTGACCCGGCACGGACGGCAGGAAGACGTGCTGATGGCCCCGGCCGATGTCGACGTTGAGCTGGTCGAGTTGCGTGGCGCCGACCGACCAGCCGGCGACCGCCAGATCACGCTGGCGGCCGGCCAAGGCCAGCAGCGCCGGACGGTCCGCCTCGGCCGCCTTGACCGCGGCGGCGTACGTGTCGACGGCGACGTCGAGCTGGCGGGCGCCACCGGCGAGGCTGCCCCGGGCGATGTTGACCGCGGTTCCGGCCGACGGCGGGTTCGCGAACTCCTCGACGCCCTTGCGGGTGACCGCCTTCCACCCGTCGACCTTGCCCTGCGCGACCACCGGACCGGGTGCGGCACCGGGCGGCAGCGCCGTGGCGAGCTGCTCGGCGACCGGGCCCAGCAGCTCGAGGAGGCGGCGCGCCTGGTCGGTGAGAGCCACGACCTGGGCGGAGTCGCGCTGCACCTCCGCGACCTGCAGCGCGTCGATGCGCCGCTGCACGTCAGTACGCGGGTCGGCGACGGCGGTGCCGACGAGACCACCGATCAGCCCGCCGATGACGAGCGCGACGGCGGCCGCGATCGCGACGGGCCGCCACTGGAAACCGCCGCCGGTACGGGCGCGGGCAGGCAGCCGGCGGGAACGGCTCGGCGAACGGGGTGGCATCACAGCTCCTGGCGGGCCTGGTGAACACGGTCGGGTGCCGCCAGGACGGAAGGCTCGCCGAAGACCGACCGACCGGGCGTGGTGACGCTCGATGCTATCCGCCCGGACGGCGGGTCGGAAAGTTCCGAGATGTCGAGCCCCTGCAGCGCCGCCACGTGCGGGTCCGGCACGTCGGGCAGGTGGACTCCGGCCGAATGGCTGCGTCAGGCGGTCTCGGCGGACCCGTACGATGGCGGCGGCCGGAACAAGCGCGGGAGGTGAGGACGACGGACCAGCGGCATGCGGGACGCGCGCTCGTCGCCGTGTCCGCCGTCTCGTCGGGGGCGCTCGGCTGGAGCGCCGCCCACCTGGTCACCTCGCGGCTGCTCGCCCACCGGCACGCGGCCGACCACGGCATCGCCGCAGGGGTCGACCACGTCCACGCGGCCGAGCTGGCCGCGGTGATCGTGGCCCTCGCGCTCACGGCGACGTCGCTGCTCGCGGTCACCGCCGCAGCGTTCGCGTCCGGAGGCCGGCTGCCGACGGTTGGCAGACGGCGGCTGGCTCGCACCGCAGGACTCTGGTCGACCGGAGCCTTCCTCGCCGCTGAGACCGGCGCCTGGGCGGTCTCCGACGCCCACGTCGTGCCGCCGCCCATCGTGCTGCTACTCGGCCTCGCGGTGCACGGCGCCGCCGGCGTGATCGCCGCGCTGCTGTGGCGCGGCGCCGTCGACCGTGTCCAACTCGCCGCCGCCGCGGCGGCCCCACGACCGCTCCCCTGTCCCGCCCTGACCCGCGCCGTCGTGCGCGACGATGCGGACGGCGAGTCGATCTGGTCCATGCTCCGGGTGGCGGGCCGTGCCCCGCCGACGCTGGGAACGCTCGCATAGCGCCGTTTCCACGTCCGTCCGGGCGCCGCCTCGCCGTGCCCGGGAATCCCGAGAGGCCTTCATGCACCGATCCGTCCTGCGCCGGGGCACCGTCGTGCCCGGCGCCGCCCTGACCATCCTCCTGCTGGCACCGGCTGCCGCGTCCGCGCACGGCGTCAACGGCGCCGCCGACAAGTCCGTCCCCGAGTTCGTCTGGCTCGGCATCACCCACATGCTGCTCGGCTGGGACCACCTGCTGTTCGTCGCGGGTGTCGCGCTCATCGCCGGTACCGTCCGCCGCGCCGCCGCCTACGTGTCGCTGTTCGCGCTCGGGCACAGCGTCACCCTCATCACCGCCGCGATCACCGAATGGCGGGTCAGCCCCACCAAGGTCGACCTCGTCATCGGCCTCAGCGTCGTCTTCGTCGGCGCCGTCGCGCTCCTCGCCCGGCCCAAGACCACCCTGCACTGGCGGCTGTTCGGCGGTGCCGTGCTCGGGTTCGGCCTCATCCACGGCCTTGGCCTCGCCACCCGCCTGCAGGACATCGACGTCCACGGCGTCGGCAGCCTCACCCGCATCATCGCGTTCAACATCGGCATCGAGGGCGGCCAGGTCATCGCGCTGCTCGTCGTCATGCTCATCGCCAGCTACCTGCCCGCCCGGTTCACCTCCGAACAGGCCCAGCGGGTCGCGTCCACCGCGATCATCGTGCTCGGGGTCCTCGCCGCCGTACTGGTCGTCGTCGACCGGGCCAACCGGCCCGCGCCCGCCGCGGCCGCTTCTGGACCGTGCACCAGTGGCGAACGCGCCGACACGCTGCCGTACGGGCAGGGCGGCCACCCCTCGAAGGACTTCTACGAACCGACGGACACCGCCACCCATGTACGCGGCACGCTCACCTGCACCGCGTTCGACCTGCCTGCCCTGCAACAGTTCACGAAGGCATGGTTCGCCGACCCGCGGTCCAAGGTCGCGGAATAGGCATCACGGTGTTACGTCCGGGCGAACTCGAAGGGCTGTGGCAGATCCGCGACACTGCCACGGCCCAGCGGGCCGCCATCATCCGGGACATGGTGCGCTGGACGGTATGGCTGACACGTGCCGGGCTCGCCACGCTGCTCCTCGCGTCACTGCTGCTCACACCCCGAGCTGAGGCACAAGCCGCCCATCTGCAGCTCGGGCATCCCGCCGTTCATTCGACAACGGCTGGACACGACCATCACGGCGCGGCCGGCGAGCATTCCCACGAGCACCACCACACCGTGCTGCACACCGCGGGAGTCCTGGCGCAGCCGCACCAGCCGAAACTGATCGCCGACGCCAGCACCTTCACGGTGCCGTCCGTCGCCGTCGCCGGTCCCGCACCGCGGACGGTCCCGGACCGGGACACCGGCCAACCTCAGCAATCGCACCTCCAGGTATGGCGGATCTAGGCCGGCACGACGCTCGCGACGTGTCCTGACCAACCCCATTCACCTGGAGCTTCCGCATGCCCGCAACCGCCGGCCGGCGGCCGATGCACCATGCCTCCGACACTGACCACCACGCTCCGGACGTCCGGCCCCCAGGGCGCCGGCTCGCCCATGGCACCCTCGCCGACCTGTGGAACGGCCGCGACAACGGCATCGGCGCCATCCGGCTCGGCCTCGCGATCTCCGTCGTCCTCGCCCACGCCACGTCGCTCGGCTTCGGCTGGGAGGACCTCGGCCAGAGCCTGTTCCAGAACCAGACCAACGTCGGCACCCTCGCCGTCTTCGGCTTCTTCATCCTGTCCGGGCTGCTCATCACCCGCTCCGCGCGGCACACGACTGTCGGGCGGTTCGCCTGGCACCGCGCGCTGCGCATCCTGCCCGGACTCTGGGTGTGCCTGCTCGTCACCGCGTTCGTTGCCGCACCCGTCGTCGCGCTGCACCAGCGGGACACTCTCGCCGGGTTCTGGGACGGGCCGAAAGGGCCGCTGCAGTATGTGACCGGCAACTGGTTCACCGGAGTCCGCCAGTACGGCATCCAGGACCTCCTCGCCGACACCCCGTGGGGACAGGAGATCGGCGGCAACAGCGTGTTCAACGGCGCGCTGTGGTCGCTGGTCTACGAGACCGCCTGCTACGCCGCCGTCGCCGTCCTCGCCGTCACGGCAGTGCTGCGCCGGGCACGGTGGCTCGTGCCGGTCATCGCCGTCATCCTGTACGGCTGCATCCTCGCCGACCAGATCCGCGGCTGGACCCTGGAGGGCCCACCCGCCGGACATTACGGGTTCATCGCCCCGCCGCTGGTCGGCGACGTCTTCGCGCAGTGGCTCATCTACCTCGGCGCGCTGTTCCTCACCGGGGCCACCATCGAGCTGTACCGCGACCGCGTCCCCATCCACGACGGGCTCGCCCTCGCCTGCCTCGTCATCCTCGCCGGGTCGTTGCTGCTCGGCGGGTTCTTCGTCGCCGGCTTCCCCACCCTCGCGTATCTGCTGGTGTGGGCGGCGGTCCGGGCACCCAGGCGGCTGCGCCGCGTCGGCGCCGTCAACGACTACTCCTACGGCATCTACATCTACGGCTTCCTCGTCCAGCAGCTGCTGGCCACGTTCGGCGCCAACCGCTGGGGCTACCTGCCGTACACCGCACTGAGCCTGTTGATCACCGCCGTCGTCGCGTACGCGTCGTGGCACCTCGTCGAGCGCCGCGCTCTGGCCCTCAAGGACTGGCGCCGCCGGTGACGGGTCAGTCGTGCTCAGGCGTGCCGGTCAGATGATGATCAGCCGCGTGGAACACCTCGGTCACGAGCCGGCGGACGTGACCGCCCGCGGCCCGGTACAGCACCCGGCGGCCGTCCCGCCGGGTGTTGACCAGGCCCGCGAGGAGCAGCTTCGCGAGGTGCTGCGACACCGCCGGCCGGGCAGCGCCGACTGTGGCCGTCAGCGTACTGACGTCCTGCTCGCCGTCCCGCAGCGCCCACAGCAGCCGCAGGCGGGTCGGGTCGGGTCGGCGAGCATCCGCAACGCCGTCGCAGCCGCGTCGGCCTGCGCGTCGGTCGGTGACTCGCCGCTACCGCCTGTCACCACGTCGTCGGGTGCATACACAAGCATTCATGGTACGGCGGACTGCCCGCGCGTCAGTTCAGCAGCTTGAAGTACGTGCCGCCGTCACTGGTGAGGAAGTAGTCGAACCCCGCGTCCTGCAGCACACGCCGCCACACCCGGGCCAGCTCCACCGAGGTCGACATCAGCCGGTCCACCTCCACCGTCTCGCTGGTGCCCGGCACGCTTTCCAGGACCTCCAACACGGCCGCCATCGCTGGCACCGTGCTCCACCCGCGACACGTCGGGCCGACCGCCGACGCCGCCGCGGCGTACGCCAGGAACATGGCGAGCCGGTCCGTCTCAGATACAGGCCCGTCGTGCCGAATGGTACGGATGCAGACCGGTGCGGAGGTGCGGCAGATGCGGTGGACGGTGGGACGGCGGGTCGGTGGAGTCGCCGCGGCGGTCACGGCCGCGACCCTGATCCTGGCCGAGGTCGGCTTCACGCAAACCACCAACACCGGCGAACGGGGCCGGGAGGCGGTCACGGCGACGCAGGTCCTGGCGGAGGTCAACGACTCCCAGCACACCGCCTCCGTCGTCCTGGCCTGCGCGTACACGCTCCTCACACCGCTGGACGCCGCGGCGCGCAGCACGGTCGTCGAGCGGTCCACCGAACACGCCGGAGAGCTGCGTGACCAGCTCGCCGCCATCGAGGCCAGCCGGTCACGGTGGGGCATCGACGAGCAGGTCGCCGAGCTGAGCACCACGGTCGACCAGGTCCTCGCCGTCGCCGACGCCATCACCGCGACGTCCGGCGAGCTGACCCCCGCGCAGGTGCAGACCGCGCAGCAGGCATGGGACGCGTTCGACGAGGGCAGCGACGCACTGAAGACCACGCTCACTGACGTGGTCGCCGACCAGCAACGTACCGCGGCGGACGGTGAGACCAGAGCCCGCTGGCTGTTCGGGATCATCGGTGGGCTCACCGTGCCGCTCGTCCTGATCGCCATGTGGCTGCTCGCCCGGTCGATCGTTCGCCCGGTACGGCAGACCAAGACCGTCCTCGAGCACGTCGCCGGCGGCGACTTCACTCAGCGGCTCCCGCTGCGCGGCAACGACGAGCTCACCGACATGGCCCACGCCCTCAACACCACCGTCGACCGCGTCGGCACCGCGCTGGCCAGCATCGCCGAGGAGTCGGCAGTCCTCACCGACGCCTCCGGCAACCTCCGCGACGTCAGCCGCCAGCTGTCCACCGGCGCCGACCGGCTCGCCACCGAGTCGACCGCCGCGGCCACCTCGATCGACGAGACGACCCGCGACGTGCACACCGCGTCAAACAGCACCCGCGCCCTGCAGGCCGCCGTGCAGGACATCTCGACCCGGGTCGCCCAGGCCGCCCAGATCGCCGCCGAGGCCGTCCAGGTCGCAGCCGCCGCCAACCGCACCATCGCCGAGCTCGACGCCTCCAGCGCCCGCATCGGCGAGGTCGCCTCCGTCATCACCGCGATCGCCGACCAGACCAACCTCCTCGCGCTCAACGCCACCATCGAGGCCTCCCGCGCCGGCGAGGCCGGCAAGGGCTTCGCCGTCGTCGCCAACGAGGTCAAGGAGCTCGCCAAGCAGACCGCGAAGGCCACCGGCGACATCGGCGAACGCATCGGCGCCATCCAGTCCGGCACCTCGTCCGCGATCGACGAGCTGCAGCGGGTCACCACGACGATCAACCGGATCGCGGCAATCCAAAACGAGATCTCCGGGTCGACCGATCAGCAAGCAGACGCCGCCCGCGACATCGACATCAACGTCACCCGCGCCGCCGACCAGGCGGCCTCCGTCGCCGGCCGCATCACCGGCGTCTCCGACACCTCAGCGGCCACGTCGAGCTCCGCGCAGCAGACGGAGACCGCTGCCGAGCGGCTGTCGGCAACCGCAGACCGGCTCCAGACCGTCGTACGGCAATTCCGGATCAACCAGCCGCATCCCCGCCGTTGACCTGCCGCACTCGCCAGCTGGCCGGCGATGTGGCGTCACGGGCTCTGCTCGACCGGGCACCGGTCATCCTGATCTGGGACGGGCTCCTAGAAAGCGTGCTTGCGCACCAGAGCCGCGGATTGGGGTTCACCTAGAAGACCTCGTCCAGGAAGGCCGTCAGCTCGCGCCAGCTGCGGGCGTCGGCCGCCGGGTGATACGCGCCGCCCGGCAGGGTGAATCCGTGCTCGGCGCCGGAGTACGTGATGACCTGCCAGTCCAGGTCGGGGCGGGTGCGCAGCTCGTCCTGGAAGGCCGCCACCGCCTCGTCGGGCACCACCGGGTCGGCGCCGCCGGTGCAGATCAGCACCGCGCCGGTGATCGCGGCGACGTCGGCCGGCTCGTGGGCCACGAGGCGGGCGTGGAACGCGACCGTGCCGGCCAGCGGCGCCCCGGTGCGGGCGAACTCCAGCGCCGCCGAGCCGCCGAAGCAGTACCCGATGACGACGATCCGGCTCGCGTCGACCGCCGGGTCGTTCGCCACGACGTCGTAGGCGGCGCGGACCCGGGCGCGCATCAGCGCGAGGTCGCCGTAGTACTTCCCGGCCTCCGCCGCCGCGCTCTGGTGGTCCTCGAAGCGCCGCCCGGTGCCGTAGAGGTCGGCGGCGAAGGCGTAGTAGCCGAGGCGGGCGAGCATCTGGGCACGGGCCTTGGGGTACTCCCGCAGCCCCGTCCAGTCGTGCACGATGATCACGGCAGGCTTCGGCCCGGCGACCGCGGCGTCGTGGGCGCGGTAGCCCTCCATGGGCCGCCCGTCGTGGTCGTAGGCCACCGCCGCCTCGGCGATCTGCGCGCCCGGGCGCTCGGCGACGGCGTCGATGAGCCGCCGGTGCTCGGCGGAGAAGTCGGTCATGACCCCGACTCTACGAGGCCGACCAGCCCGTCCACCGAACGACGTCGATCGCGATCATCAGCCCACGGATTCGGTACTGCGGGTAGCGCGCCACCAGCCGCCCGAGCGCCCAGCGGCCCTCCTCCCCCGCCGGGTCGACCTGGCGCGCGATGCCGTCGGCGCGGACCCACCACAGCGCGGACCAGTCCTCGTCGTAATGGTCGGCGAGCACGGCGGCGCGCGGCTCGGCGGCCAGGTTGGCCAGCCGCTGCAGGGCGGTGTGCCGCTTCGGCTTGGCGTCTACGCCGTGGTAGACGGTGTCGCCCTCCAGCGCGAACACGATGGGCACGGCATGAGGCGAGCCATCCGGGGCGACGGTGGCCAGCCGGGCGACGCGCGCCGCCCCGAAACGCTGCCGGCACTCATCCGGCGTCACGCGCCTTCGCCGGCGAAGTCGGCGATGGCCCGCTCCCACTGTTCGAGGCCGCGCTCGACGATCGAGCGCGGGCCGGAGGGGATCCACCGGCTGGCGCGCTGGACGCCGGCCTCGTGGAGGCGCTGCAGTACCGCGGGATCGGCCGGCGCCGAGAGCACCTGCACGTCGATCCGCCGCTCGGCCCGGGCCCGCAGCTCGCCGATGCGCTCGATGACGCCCTCGCCGTAGTTGGGGAACCAGGCGTCGCCGAACGCCAGCACGCGGTCCAGCACGCCCGGGCCCATGCCACCGACGAGGATCGGCGGGTGGGGGCGCTGGGCCGGCTTCGGGAATGACCAGATCCGTTGGAAGTCGACGTACTTGCCGTGGTACGACGCCTCCTCCTCGGCCCAGATCGCCTTCATCGCCTCGATCCGCTCGCGCAGCACGGCCATACGCACCCGCGGGTCGGTGCCGTGGTTGCGCATCTCCTCGCGGTTCCACCCGGCGCCGACGCCGAACTCGAAGCGGCCACCGGAGAGCTGGTCGAGCGAGGCGACCTCCTTGGCGGTGATGATTGGGTCACGCTCGATGACGAGGCAGATGCCGCTGCCGATGCGCAGCCGGCTGGTGGCCGCCGCGGCCGCGGTCAGCGCGACGAAGAGGTCGTAGGTGTGCCAGTACCTCTGCGGCAGCTCCTGCCCGCCCTCGTACGGCGTGTCCCGGCTGGCCGGGATGTGGGTGTGCTCGGCGAAGAACACGGCGGACTGGCCGCGCTCCTCGGCCAGCCGCGCCAGGTCCCCCGGGGCCATGGCATTGTGGGTGGCGAAATACCCGACTCCAAAGTTCATGGCCCCGTCCCTACCCAATCGGCGACGCTTCGACCGAGGTCATGCAGCTCCGACACGGTGGCGGTGGCGTGCGCCGGGTTCGCCATCACGGCCGACTCGGGTGACCTCCAGGCGCAGCAGCGCGGGCCGCACCCGAACTCGGCCAGCACCCCGGTGACCCGCCGGACTAGCTCGGCGTCGAGCAGGCAGCGCGGCGAGAGGTGCACGGCGACCGAGATCGCCATGCCGGCGTCAGTGGAGCGAGCTCGTCACCAACGGCACCGCCCTCAACACCGCCTCGACGAGGCCGTGCCCTACCTGCAGGGGCGATCCGGCACCTGTGTCACCTCACCGGCGGTGAAATGTGTCCTCTTCGCTCACCCCAGCCGTGACCTGCTGCTGATCCACCCGGCTAAGCGGGTTGCCTGAGATTCTGTGCGTAACCCTCGGTAGCCACGGTGAGGTCCAGAGTGCGGCGGTGATGAGGTTTGTTCGTTGGTGCGGTTGTTGAAGAAAGAGCCGTTCGACGGGGTTGTCCTGCGGGCTGTAGCGGGCGCCTTCGATGATGAGGAGTCGGGGGTGTTCGGCGAGCCAGCGTTGGGTGATGCCGCTGTGGTGGGTGGTGCCGGACACTTATCGGTACTGCTCGTAAATCGTGCGTGCCCAGTAGTCCGGTTCTTCATGGCCGAGCAGGTTGTCCGGTCCGATCTCGTGGAATGCCCAGTGATCGTTGATGATCGACAACGCCTCAGCCTCGGAGATGTTGAAGGTCCTGGCCATCTCCTCGACGATCGATGACACGTAGTCCCGCATCTCGTCGATCACCAGGAACGTAAACTCGTGCCTGCCCGTCATGTCAGCTGACCAGCTTCAACAGGGACGCTGCGGCAGCCGTGTGGAACGATAGCTGCTGGCCGATCAATTCGGCCCGTGCGCCGCGTTTGAACCTTCCGACGCTCTTCACCATCGGGCCTTCCACCCAGTGATAGCCATGCATGGGAGCCGAGCCTGTTCGCTGCCCACGGGCGAATGCCTCGAACTCCGGACCACCCGAATCGGGGAAGATCTTACCGTTCAATTTCGCGAGCTCCCTGAGATCCACCCGGAAGTGCATGACCTCGCCGTTTCCGCCGAATTTGCTCCGAGCCCAGCTTTCGGCCTGCGCCCGGTCGGTCGTGGTGTAGAAACCCTGACCGAAATCCTTGTCCGGGTCGGCGTACTGCGTGTCGACACCGTTGTCCCGCACCGATTTCGCACCGTTCTTGGACGTGCCGTGGTAGACGTCGATGATGTCGCAGTTGTGCACCAGGACCGGGCGGGCCCCGACGATCACATAGTACGTGTGGATCTCGGAAACCGTGAGGTCGTGCATCACCCGGCTGTCGGCGACGCTCCGCACGCTCTCGACCGTCACCAGGGACCCGTCGAGCGCCCGGACGTGTTCGCCGGGTTGCAGTTGCGCGGCATCCACCCAGGCCTGCCGCGTCTGCGACCAGAACGGGTGGTGCTGCGTGGTGTGCAGCGTCTCCGGGCCCGCCTCGCCGGTCAGCGTCACATCCGTCAGGTCAGTGTCGAAGTTGACGTGTTTCCTGACGACGGTGCGGGTCGGGGTCTCGCCGGTCTCCGGGTCGGTCGCGAGAACCTCGTCGCCTTCCTCGACATCCTTGATGGCCTTGGTGGAGCCGTCGGCCATCTGCACCCGGGTGTCGGGATCGAAGCTGTGGGCACAGTCCCCGGCCGCACCGGCCGCATTGTCGGCAAGACCGCCCGGAGCGTCGTCGGCCTTCTTGGCCCCGGCGCCTACCGACTGGGCGAGTTCGTCGGCCTTCTTCCTGGCCGCGGCGATCAGGTCGTCGGTGCGCCGGATGACGTCGTCGGCAATCTTGATCGCCCGTTGCCAGGACTTGTAGGCGTCGAACGCTCTGGTGACGCCCTTGACGATCGCCTTGCCCGCCTTGAAGACCTTGCCCCACGGGATCATCCCGATGAGCGTGTTTACGCACGCCCCGACGTCGCCCTTGGTGATGCAGTTGACGATGTCCGTGATGCCCAGGAAGTCGAGCAGGAAGGACAGACCCTGCTCCACCAGCATGTCCATCATGGACTTCTTTTTGACCGCCTCGGCCTCGAGCCGGGCCTTCTGGTCCTCATCCGACAGACCGCTCGGGTTGCCGGTGGGGTTGCCCGGGTTCGCCGGCGGGGCCGGCGGCGGCGGGAACGCGTCCGGGTCGGCGGGGAACGCCTCACCGGACGGGTCGGCGTTGGTCATCGGCGAGTTGTTGCCGTACGCGTAGCCGTTGAGCCGCTGCGGATCCTCGGGGATCGTGAGAGGGTCGACGGAGATGAACCGGCCGATTTTCGGGTCGTACTCCCGGGCGCCCAGGTGCGTCAGGCCCGTGGACTGGTCCTTCGTACCGCCGACGAAGCCCTTGTCACCCGGCCATCCGACGACCGCAGCACCGCGGTCTTCACCGAACGGTGTCGAACGCCGCTTCTGCACCGTCCCGGTGACGGAGTCCATCGCCACCGTCGCCGTGCCGTGCGCATCCGAGGCGAGGTAGGTCAGGTTGCCGTCGTTGGTGCGCACGGCGACCGGCACCCCGGCATGGGTGTAGTACCGCGTCGCGGACTTCACGTTGGCGGTGCTGAGGTGCAACTCCTGCCCGGGCAGGTACAGGGTGGTGCCGGTGTCGTCCCGGCGGATCAACCGGTTGCCCGAGGCGTCGTTGAGATACCGGGTGATCTTCGAGCCTTCGGTGACCTTGGCCAGGTTGCCCTCGGCGTCCCACTCCAGGTTCTGGGTGCTACCACCGACCACGCGCTGGGTCGTGTTGCCGGCGGCGTCGTACTGGTACGACGTCAAGGTGCTGCCATCGACGCTGGTGCTGTTGAGCCGGTGCCCGGTCGTGCCGTAGTTGTAGGTGGTGGTGGGCTCGCCCGGCAGCTCGTGGCGCTACTCAGTCGACCGGTTACCGGTCTTGTCGAAGGTGGAGCTGCTCCAGTACTTCGGACAGAAGCCGGGGCTGCGTGGCTGGGAAATGGCCACGCTCCTGCACGGGCGCAGCGCCGTCCTCGACGGCGAGTTCGTCACCCTCGACCCGGCCACCGCAGCGCCTGTTTCGCCCGGCTGCAACGGCGTCTGCACGTCCCGGTTCCACGACCGATGCTGCTGGCATCGGTCCGGTGCACTACCAGGTGACGTCGGGGCTGGTGGCCGGTACGGCGGCTGGCCGTGACGTCCGCGATGGTGGAGTCCGATGCGCGGCCGAAGCCGTGGCGCGCACCATGATCGCGGTGGCGGCCGGCCCGACCGACACCGTCCGGGCACCGGATGTGCTCGCCGCGCGTCCGCGGTACCGGGTCCCGGGCCGAACGCGATGCCGACCGACTTCGGTGTGGGACAGCGAGGGCGGTCACTTCGTTGACACATCGGCAGGCGCCGACGCTGCCTGATCGGGTCCGAGCTCGCGGTGGTGGCCGATGCTGAAGTAGGCGGCGCGGCGGCGCAGGTGACGGCGCCCGACCGGGAGCGGCGGGCCGGTCGGCGTGGGCGCGATGCCGTAGAAGAGCCGTTTGCCGACCTCGATGAGGCCGAGGTAGCAGACGACCATGGTCGCGAGTGCGGCGAAGAAGCCGCCAGGTAGTGGGTGGAAACCCAGCACCTTGGCGAGGGGGGTGGCGGGCAGCAGCGCGCCGACGGTGACCACGCCGAGGGCGGCGAGGGTCAGCGGGAGGCTGGGATGGCTGCGGAAGAACGGGATTCGGCGGGTTCGGATGGCGAAGATGACCAGGGTCTGGGTGGCGAGGGACTCCACGAACCAACCGGTGCGGAACTGGGCCGGCCCGGAGTGGAACAACCACAGCATGACGGCAAAGGTGGCGAAGTCGAACACCGAGCTGAACGGCCCGAAGTACAGCATGAAGCGGCGGATGAACCGAATATCCCAGTGCGACGGGCGGCGTAGCTGCTCCTCGTCGATGTTGTCGGTGGGGATGGCGAGTTGGCTGGTGTCGTAGAGCAGGTTGTTGAGCAGGATCTGGGAGGGCAGCATCGGCAGGAACTTCAGGAACATCGACGCGCCCGCGGCGCTGAACATGTTGCCGAAGTTGCTGGACGTGCCCATCAGGACGTACTTGATGGTGTTGGCGAAGATCCGGCGGCCCTCGGCGACGCCGTCGGCCAGGACGTTGAGGTCTTTCTCCAGCAGGATGACGTCGGCGGCGTCTTTGGCCACGTCGGTGGCCGAGTCGACCGAGATGCCGACATCTGCCGTGTGCAGGGCGAGGGCGTCGTTGACGCCGTCGCCGAGGAATGCCACGGCTCGCCCGGTCATGCGTTGGATGCGCACGATGCGAGCCTTGTGCTCGGGGCTGACCCGGGCGAACACCGTTGTGG
Source organism: Dactylosporangium sp. NPDC050688 (assembly GCF_040654515.1). Lineage (NCBI taxonomy): Bacteria > Bacillati > Actinomycetota > Actinomycetes > Micromonosporales > Micromonosporaceae > Dactylosporangium > Dactylosporangium sp. NPDC050688. The sequence continues at coordinate 60,767 of NZ_JBFAIC010000055.1, read as the reverse complement.
TCGTGATCGCCGCCGCGAGGTGCGGGTCGTCGAGGTTGTCGATGTCCGGGCCGGTCAGCGTCGCGCCGGAGGGCAGGCCGACGTCGTGGCAGACCTTGGCGGCCACCGCCGGGTTGTCCCCGGTGACGATCTTCACCGTGATGCCGAGGGCGGCGAGGCGGCCCAGCGCGGCCGCCGCGTCGGGCTTGGGCGGGTCCAGGAAGACCAGCAGGCCGGCCAGCCGCAGGTTGTGTTCGTCGGCCGTGGTGAGCTGGGTAAGGCCGGGAGCGGGGCGGGTGGCGACGGCGACGACCCGGTTGCCGGCCGTGAACTCGGCGGCCAGGGCCGTCGCGGCGGTGTCCGGCACGTTGACGCAACACTCCAGGACGGCTTCCGGCGCACCCTTGGTGACCATCGTCTGGGCGCCGTGCTGGTCGCGGACGAGGACCGACACCATGCGCCGTTCGTGGTCGAACGGCAGGGTCGACAGCCGGGTGTCCCCGGCCACGGCCGCGCGCTGGCCCAGCGCGGCCGGCGAGTCCCACAACGCCACGTCGAGGGGATTGCCACCGATCGCGTGGCCGTCCTCGACGACGGCTTCGGTGCACGTCAGACCCCACCGCAACGGTGTGTCGGGTGCACCCGGGCCGGTGGCGACGGCGCGCATGAAGCTGATCCGGCCCTGGGTCAGGGTGCCGGTCTTGTCGGTGAACAGGGTATCGATGTCGCCGAGGTCCTCGATGCAGACCAGGCGCTTGACCAGAACCCTGCGCCGGGCCATCTGCCGGGACCCGGCGGCCAGGCTCATCGACACCACCGCGGGCAGCAGCTGCGGGGTGATCCCCACCGCGATGGCCAGGGAGAACAGCAGCGCTTCGAGGATCGGCCGGTGCAGCACCACGTTGATGACGAAGATCGAGGTGGTGAGACCGGCGGCGACGTAGACCAGCAGCATCGAGAAGCGTCGCAACCCGGCCTGGAACTGCGTCTCGATCGGGTGGCCGCCCAGGCCCCCCGCGATGCGCCCGAACTGCGTGCGCGTCCCCGTTGCCGTGACCACTCCACGCCCGCTCCCGGCGTGTATCACGGTGCCCATCAGCGCGCAGCCGGACAGCCCAGCCAGCGGCGTGCCGGCCGGCACCGGTAAGGGGTTCTTGTCGACCGTCAGTGACTCGCCGGTCAGCACCGACTCGTCACACTCCAGCCCGGATGCCTCCAGCAGCCTGATGTCAGCCGGCACTACGTCTCCCAGCTGCAGGTCGACGACATCGCCCGGGACCAGCGTGGTTACGTCCACCGCGACCGGGTGCCCGTCGCGTACGGCCAGCGCCCGGTGGCTGATCTTCGAGTGCAGCGCCTCGGCCGCCTTCTCCGCCCGGTACTCGTTGACCAGTCCCAAGCCGACGGACAGCGCCAGGATCACCGCGATGATGATCGCGTCGCTGCGCTCACCGACGAAGTACGACGCCACCGCGGCGACCAGCAACAGCACCAACAGCGGGGAGCGCACCTGATGCCACAGCACCGGCAGCAGCCGAGCCCGGTGCGTGGAGACCGCGTTGCGTCCATACCGTGCGAGCCGGCGCGCCGCCTCCCCCGCCGGCAGTCCGCCGTGGTCCACGCCGAGGCCGTGCAGCACCTGCTCGGCGGGCAACTCCGCGGCCCTGGACACGTCCAAGCCGGACTCGTAAAGGTCCGGCGGCGGCCCGCCGGCGACCGTCACGATCGCCGACTGTTCAACCCCGGTACGCCCCGCACGCCTTGCTGCCATAACACCCCGAGCCTGCCACGCACGACCCCGTTCGGATCAGGGCCGGTCGCCCTGGCCGGTAGGGACCAGCGGACCGGCAGCGTCCGATGCCAGCTGGCCGAAGGGGCGTTGCACCCCCGGGCACCTGATTCGGATCGAACTGGTGGCCTTCGACCCTGTCATCGGTGCTGAGGTCGAGCAACGGTTGACCTTGACAAGGGGCGAAGTCCCCGCTCCTCGGCTTCGAACCGGAACGGAGCAAGTCGATGAGAACGTTGACCATCGTCGTCGTCGTCATCCTGGCCCTGGTCACGTTGGCGTTGGACATCCAACTGCCCGACAGCATGAAGCGGGCGATGGCCAGGCAGGCCGAGGCCGAGCGGGAGAAGCGCGCGAAGATCATCAACGCCGAGGGTGAGTCCCTCGCCGCCGCCGCGCTCGGCGACGCCTCCGACACCATGATGGCCCACCCCCTCGCCCTGCAACTGCGCAACCTGCAGAGCCTGGTCGAGATCGGCGTCGACAAGAACACCACCGTCGTGTTCCCCGCACCGCTGATGAGCACCATCGGCGAACTCGGCTCCTTCCTGACCCGCGAAGCCACCGCCGCCGCGTCACGGACCGTACCGTCCGGCATCACCAAACTGACCCCGGTGGTCGCCGCCCCGACCGGAGCATCCGAGGCGACCGCCGCGGCTGCCAGGTAGCACAACTGCGGGCCGGTCAGGGACAGGTCGCCGCAGGGCAGGCGGTTCACCCCGAAGCGGTCGCGTCAGGGTCGTCCAGCTTCGGCACTCTGACCGGCGCCATTATCGACGCACTCGACGACGCCCAGCTCACCACCGCTGCCACCGAAGCCACGATCTTCGCCCGGGCGTCACCCGAGCAGAAAGCCCGGCTGGTACGGCTGCTGCGGCACGACCACGACGTCGGGTTCCTCGGTGACGGGGTCAACGGCGCGCTCGCGCTGCACGCCGCCGACGTCGGCCTGTCCGTCAACACCGCCGCCGACGTCGCCAAGGACGCGGCCGACACGGAACTGCCTGGCGCAGCCAGGTGAGCCACACGTGCGGGGCTGCGCTCATGGATGCTTTCGGAGCTTTAAATAGAACGCCGTAAATACCGCGACAATTCAGACGTTTACGATCAGCCGCGCCAAAATTGGTGTCTGAAGAACAAGACGTCCACGCCGACCACGACGGCTACCATCGCGAGCGCGTACAGCACGACCGTCACCCGTCTTCCCATCGCTTGTTTCTCCCTCCGCGATCTGCCCGGTTAGCGTGGCTGAATCCGCTGGTGAGGGCCGTGGTACACGCGCACCGACGGCGCAGCGGCGCTGATGCGATCAAGCGGGGAGCGCAGCGGCGGCGGCGGTTGTGGTGCCGCCCGGGCCGATCGGAGGTTCCGAAGACGAGGCCCGGGCGTAGAAGGGCTACACGGCCAGGTCGGCGCGCGCCTCGGCCCCGCCGTTCGCGCTGACCGTCTTGGCGTTGACCGGGATGGTGGCCGGGCCGGCCGGACGGGGCGCAGCGGCGGCGGCTTCGCGGGCGAGGAAGGTCCCGAGTTCGCCGATGGTGCTCATCAACGGCGCCGGGAAGACGACGGTGGTGTTCTTGTCGACGCCGATCTCGACCAGGCTCTGCAGGTTGCGCAGTTGCAGGGCGAGGGGGTGGGCCATCATGGTGTCGGAGGCGTCGCCGAGTGCGGCGGCGGCGAGGGACTCACCCTCGGCGTTGATGATCTTCGCGCGCTTCTCCCGCTCGGCCTCGGCCTGCCTGGCCATCGCCCGCTTCATGCTGTCGGGCAGTTGGATGTCCTTGAGCTCGACCAGGGTGACCTCGACGCCCCACTCGACGGTCGTGACGTCGAGAATCTCGCGGATGTCGACGTTGATCCGGTCGGTCTCGGACAGGGTCTCGTCCAGGGTGTGCTGGCCGACGACCTTGCGCAGGGTGGTCTGGGCGATCTGGTTGATCGCGGCATGGACGTTCTCGATCGCCACCACGGACTTGACCGCGTCGACGACACGGAAGTACGCGACGGCGGAGACGTCGACGCTGACGTTGTCGCGGGTGATGATGCCCTGGGACTGGATCGGCATGGTGACGATCCGCAGCGAGACACGGTGCAGCTGGTCGACGATCGGGATGAGCAGCCGCAGGCCGGGTTCGCGGGCGCCGATGACCCGGCCGAGGCGGAACAGCACGCCCCGTTCGTACTGCTTGACGACCCGGACCGCCAGGGCCAGGACGATCAGGGCCACGACCGCGACGATCACGAGGACGGCGATGAAGGTGTTCATTGACACGCTCCACTTCGGGTGTTCGCGTCCGGTCCGCGAACTGCGGGCACGGGAGATACGCGGCGCGGTACCGGCGAACGGGTCGTCCGCCAACGGCTGGCCTGCCGGTCAGCGCGCCGCCGCGACGTCCTGCACGACAAGGCGATCGTTTGGTCGCCGCGCCGCGGGCGGACGTAAGGTCCGCCGGACGCGCAGCCGGGAGGATCGATGCTTGACGGTCCTTCCAGGTCTCAACCGTCCGTCGTGTCGGCCGTGCCGGACAGAGGCGAACGTCCCGAGGTCACTGCTCGTCGTGCACATCGGCCTCCCCGCAGAGCACCACCGGATCAGCGGATCCAGCGTCCGTGGCATATTGCGGCCGCTGGATTGCGCTCACCCGTCCGCAAAGGCGGTAGCGTGACAGTATTGCCCCGGACCTTGGCGATTCGCTGGACCGGAAGCCGTGGCGACGGGTCCGGCAGGAATGAACGTGTCAACGTGAACGCGGTTCGCCGGCGTCAAAGCCGGTGGTCAGGCGGTGACCGTCATGCGCGACTCAGGGATCCATGACCAGCACGACGCGAGCGCCGGCCCGGGCGCCGACACCGTCGACGATGTGACGTTCTCGCAGGTAGCCCGGCTGGAGCTCGACGAACTGTTGGAGCAGTTGATGCGGCGGGCGCGGGACGTGCAGGACGCCCAGGGCCGGTTGCGGGGGTTGCTGCACGCGTTCCTGGCGGTGGCGCGCGCCGACAACCTGGACACGGTGCTCCGCCACGTCGTGGAGGCCGCGCGGGACCTCGTCGACGCCCGCTACGCCGCCCTCGGCGCGATCGACGGCGGCCGGTTGACCCGGTTCGTGCACACCGGCATGGACCCCGACGTGGTGGCCCAGGTCGGCCACCTGCCGAAGGGCAAGGGGTTGCTCGGCCTGCTGGTCGACTATCCGCTGTCGCTGCGGCTGGCGGATATCGCCGAGCATCCCGCCTCGGTCGGGTTCCCCGAGCATCACCCGCCGATGCGGTCGTTCCTCGGTGTGCCGATCCAGGTCGGCGACCGGATCTTCGGCAACCTGTACCTCACCGAGAAACGCGGCGGTGCGGCGTTCACCGGCGACGACGAGCAGCTCGTACGGGCGCTCGCCGCGGCCGCCGGGGCGGCGATCGAGAACGCCACGCTGCTGGCCGAGAGCCGCCGCCGGCACACCTGGCAGACCGCCATGGTCGAGGTCAGCACCGCGCTGCTGGCCGGCACCGACACCGACGAGGTGCTGCGGCAGCTGGTCCACCGCGCCCGACAGACCTTGTGCGCCGCCGGTGCCGATGTCTGCGTGCCCACCGAAGATCCGGACCAGCTGCGGCTGGTCGTCACCGAAGGCGACGGCTACCACCCCTGGCAGGGCAGCGTCGTCCCGGTCGCGCACTCGGTGAGCGGCGCCGCGATCACCGCCGGGCAGCTGATCGTGGTGACCGACCCGGGCGCCGATCCCCGCACGACCGGCACCGCCGACCGGGCGGCCGGCCAGATCGGCGAAACCGTCGCGGTGCCGCTCATCGGCGCCGACGGCAAAGTCAACGGCGTCCTGTCCGTGTCCCGCGACCCCGGCGCCGAACCGTTCGACCAGCTCGACCTGGACCTGGTCACCGCGGTCGCCGCCCACGCCGGGCTGGCCCTGCACCTCAACCGGCTCCGCGCCGACACCGAGCAGCTGCACCTCCTCGACGACCGCGAGCAACTCGGCGACGAGCTGCGCCACCACGTCATCCACCGCCTGTTCCGGCACGGCCTCGAGTTGCAGTCCGCCGCGTCACGGACCACCGATCAGCGCACCAGCATCGCCGTACGAGCCCAGATCGACGAGGTCGACGCGATCATCCACGACATCCGCACGGCGGTGTTCGCGTTCGACCGGGCCCGGCCAGCAGGCGGCGGGACCGCGGTCGCCGATCCGAACGCTGACGCCGAGCCCTGACGCTGTATCCATGGGTCGGTCGACGGCCTGTGCGGGACCTTCTCCTCTGACCGCCGTCGGCTGCACCGGCCAACCTGGACGGTGGAGGTGCGTCACGATGACACAGACAGCGGCGCAGCGCACCGCTCGCGTGGTGGTGGGTGTGGACCGCACGGACGCCCACGATCATGCGGTACTGGGCGCCGCGTTCGAACACGCCCGCCGCGCAGGTGCGGACCTGTGCATCGTCCATGCCATCCCCCCGGACGATCAACCGCCCGCCGCGCCCCTGGACGCCGCGGCCCGGCGCCGGCGGCTCACCGCCCGACACCAGCACATCCAGGCCACGACCGCCGACCTGCACCACCGGGTCGCGCACCGCGGCGCTCATCACACCGTGCTCTACGACATCCGCTACGGCGATCCGGCCACCGCGATCCTCAGGGCCGCCCAGCACGCCGACCTCATCGTCGTCGGCACCCGCGGTGACAGCAGCCACGGCTCGCCGCTGCTGCTCGGCCCCGTGAGCCAGGACGTCGCCGTCCACGCCACCTGCCCGGTCCTGCTCATCCCCACCACACCGCCAACTTGATCCCCGCACCATCCTCGAACGGTCGCCCCGGACCCCGGCCGGCCAGCACCGCACCACCGCCACGAACATCCGGAGGACGACATGACGAACCAACCCGCCGCCCACGACCGGCGCATCGTCGTCGGCGTCGACGGCTCACCCGGGTCCAGAACAGCGCTGCACTGGGCGATCGGACAGGCGGAACAAACCGGCGCGACCGTCGAGGCGATCGGCGCCTGGCAAGACCCCGTGACGGGCGGCTCCGTGATCGGCTGGGCGCCGATGATCTACACCGGCGACAGTATCGTCGCCCTCATCGAGAAAGCCCTCGCCGACACCGTCGCGGATGTCACCGCCCAGCACGCCACCACCATCGACGTCATCACCCGGGTGATGCCGGGCCACCCGGCGAAGGTCCTGCTCGACGCCGCCAACGGCGCCGAACTCCTCGTGGTGGGCAGCCGCGGGCACGGCACCTTCGCCGGGATCCTGCTCGGCTCGGTCAGCCAACACTGCGTGCAACACGCACCCTGCCCGGTCGTCGTCGTCCCGTCGCGCGTTCATGCCGAGAAGGCAGCATCATGAACCCGCGACCTGCGGCGGCAGCAACCCACGGATGGTCGAACAGATCACCGGCCGGCTGACCTGGCCCCGGGCAATGCTGCCCGCGGCGCCTGGTTCGGCCTGTTCGTCGGTGTGGCGTTCAGCGTCGTGGGTACCGTGTCCTCCCCCGTCGCGCTGGCCTGGGGCCTCGTCCGGGCATGGTGTTCGGCGCTGGATTCGCCGCCGCCCGCTACCCCCTGAGCCGGGGACGCCGCGACTTCACCTCCAGGAACGCCATCGTGCCCAGCTGCTTCGAGGTCCTCGCCGCTTGCGACGACCGCCTCCAAACCGTGCAGAGCTCGGCCTGCACGCTCTGCACGACCTGCCCCGAGCAGGGGGAAATTGATTTTGATAATGCTTGCCACGACCAGACCCACGACATCCATTGGAAAGGCGGCGGTCGTGATGACCGCACCGCAGCACTCCCGGGACCTTCCTGAGCCGACCGACGGACATGACAGCGACCCCGACCTCCTCACCCGGCCGTCCGCACGCCGGACCGTCGCCCGACGGTCCCTGATGGGCGAGCTGTGGGTTGTCACCGTGGCCTTCGCCGCCATCCTGCTGCTGTTGCTGGTCTTCATCCTGCAGAACGGCCAGCGCGCCGAGGTTTCCTTCCTCGGCGCACACGGACATCTGCCGATGGGTGTGGCGCTGCTGCTGGCGGCCGTCTTCGGCATCCTGCTCGTGGCATTGCCGGGCACCGCCCGCATCGTGCAGCTGCGCATGCTCGACCGTCGCAGCGCCGCGGCCCAGGCCGCTCGGCGACCGGCGCCGTCCAGCCTCACTCCGCGCCGGTCGAGATCCGGCTGACCGGTGGCGCGCCCACGGCGTCCAGATGGTGCAACACGATCACGCCACGACCGCAACAGCATCGTCCGGCGATCCTCTCGCCCGCCCGAAGCCGTGAACGGGCGTAGGGTGAAGGCGCTACTCCGGATCCCCGGTAGCTGATGACCTGTGGTTGATCGATGCGTCCCACCGTCGAGGTCGTCTCTCGCGCCCCCGCACCTATGAATCGTCGTCGGTCCGATTCTGCCTCCTCATCAATGCCGGCGACGATCGGAAGTTACGTTATGGCAGTCAGGTACGGACTTCTCAGCACGCATCCGCCGACCCGCTGCGGGTTGGCCACCTTCAATGCCGCGCTGGCGGCGCAGTTGACCGGCGCCGGCGGCTGGTCCGGGGGGATCGTCAGGGTCACCGCCACCGACGAGGACCAACATCCCGGCCCGGGCGTGGTGCACACCTGGTCGGCGGGCAGCATCGCCGGGTGGCTGAAAGCCGCGGAAGCGCTCAATGCCTTCGACGTCGCCATCGTGCAACATGAGTACGGCATCTATCCCGGACCCGACGGCGGGGACGTCCTGCCGTTGCTGCGCCGGCTCACCGTGCCCAGCATCGTGGTCCTGCACACCGTCCTGGGCGCTCCGACGTCCGGGCAGCGGGCGCTGCTGGAGGCCGTCGCCGCCACCGCCGGCGCGGTCGTCACCATGACCGACACCGCCCGCAGCCGACTCCTGCACGGCTACGCCGTCGACCCCGCCAAGGTCGAGGACATCCCGCACGGCAGCGCCGGGCATGCCGACGCGGCGGTCCCGCGCCGGTCAGGGTCGCACATGCTCACCTGGGGCCTGCTCGGCCCCGGCAAGGGCGTCGAGTGGGCGCTGCGAGCCGTCGCGCTGCTGCAGGACATCGACCCGCCGCTGCGCTTCACCATCGCCGGGCAGACCCACCCGAAGGTCATCGCCCGTCACGGCGAGGCGTACCGGGCGGGCCTGCACCGCTTGGGAGCACAGCTCGGCGTCGCGCACGCCGTGGACTATCAGCCGCAGTACCACGACGAGGAGACTCTGGGCACGCTCATCCGGTCGGCGGACGTGGTGGCCCTGCCGTACGACTCCCTCGAGCAGGTCACGTCCGGCGTGCTCACCGAGGCGGTCGCCGCCGGCATCCCGGTCGTCGCCACCACCTTCCCGCACGCCGTCGAACTGCTCAGCGATGGACGTGGGCTGCTCGTGCCCCACCGAAACCCCGCCGCTCTGGCGACCGCCATCCGGCGGGTCCTCACCGACCCCGCCATCGCCGCCCGGCTGTCCCGGCCCCGCACACCCGCCCCACGCTGGCCCGCAGTCGCCGCGCGGTACGCGGCGCTCGCGGCCAGGCTCATCGCCGCATCAGCAATCGATGCCGGCCGTGAGGCCCGGCCCGCCGGGTCCCGGTCGTGAGCGACGCGGTGCTGGCGGCGCGGCATCATCTGGCCCTGACCCCGGACCCGCGGCGGGTCATCGTCAAGCTGTTCATGCCCGGTGAAGACGCCGTGCTGCTGCGCCGGCGCACCCATGCGCTGGTTGACCGCATCGCCGGCCTGGGTGAGGAAGAGGCGGACAGACTGCTGCGCCAGACCCTCGCGCGGTTCGACCTGCGGCACCGCGATCTGGAGGACACATTCCGCCAGCACTACGAGATGGTCCGGCACCGTGTCTGCCGCGCCGACGAGCTGTCACCCGCGGGCCGGCTGCTCGTGGGCGCCTACTTCTCCCATGAATACGCTGTGGAGGCCGCGGCGCTGTGCAACCCGTCGGTCGTCGAGCACCCGGACCAGTCCGCAATGGACGACGGCCAGCTGCGCGTGGCGATCAGCCTCCGGCAGATCGGCGAGGGGCATCTGTCGTCCGTCGGCTTCGCCACCGCGGTGATCGGACCCGCCGGTCGCCTCGCCGTCGCCGACCGCTCAGGCCCACTCGTGGTGGGCCGGCGGACCGCGGCGGATCACCGGCGCGACCTGCTCGCCGCGGGAATGACCGACGAGGGCGAGGACAACGAGATCTCCGCCGGGGTGCTCGACGGGCAGAGCCGATGGAGCGCCCCGGTGCCGCTGCGCGGACCACGCCGCGGCTGGGAGCTCATCCAGATCGGGCAGCCTACCGCCCGGGATACCAACTACCCCCTCAGAGCAACGCATCGATGCGGCTGCCTGTGGTCACCACGACCCCACCGCGTCAGGAGGAGCGGTCGGACGGCACTCTCGATTCGGTCGTGGCCGGGAGGCTCCGCCGGCGGCGTCGTCAGCGTGCGGATTTCGCCTCCGGCGCCCCCGGGATCTGTTCGGTGCCGTTGACGACGGCCTGTGCGAATTCGGAGAGGCGACGATTGCGATTGCGGGCCGCGTGACGGAGCAGGGCGAAGGCCTGGTCGAGGTCCAGGTGCAGGCGCTCGGCGAGGACGCCCTTGGCCTGCTCGATCAGGATCCGGCTGTTCAGCGCCGTCTGTAGCTGGTCGGTGAGGGTGTCGCGGTGACGGATGGCGCGTTGTTGCAGCAGCCCGATGGTGGCGACGTCGGCGAGGGCCTTGCCGGCACGGACCTTGTCATCGTCCAGTGCGCCGGCCTCGACGCCGAACAGGTTCAACGCCCCGATGACCTCCGCGCGCAGGCGCATCGGCAGGGCATGGACCGAGACGAAACCGACCTCGGCGGCCGCGGCCGTGAACCGGGGCCAGCGGCCGGCGGAACGGATGTCGGGGACCGAGACCGGTTGTCCGGTATTGAAGCAGTCGACGCATGGTCCCTGGTCGGTCTGCAGCTGGAACAGTTCCAGCAGCCGCGTCCGCTCCGAGGAGGCAGCCACAAGTTGCAGGGTCTCCCGCTGGTCGGTGAGCAGGATCCCGGCCGCCGACACGTCCAGCAGTTGCACGCATCGTTCGGTCAGCACGTGCAGGAAATCGATCACGTCGAAGTCGTCGACGAGCGTGTCCGCCATCTCGACGAGCACGTCGGCTAGCGCGGTCTCGGCCATCTCAAGCACCCTCGTCAAGCATAGTGCCGCCGGGCTGCCGGCCACCTGCGGCGTTGAACCGACCGGAAACACGGTCGGCCTGAGCTCTCAGTTGCCAGCGGATCGACTGTCATCCGGTCGGCTGCCGTGTGCACTGTCGCCGGGGTCGAACCGCAGGCGGCGGGCGACCACATCCCGGGCGACGTCCCGGAGCCGCCGTTCATGGGTGTATGCGTAGGCCCGGAGCCGGATCAGGGCAAGAGCCGCCGACAGCCCCAACTGCACACTGACCATGCCGGTGGCCTGATGCACTTCTGGATGCTGCAGGCCGGCTGGTTCAGGGACACGTCCCGGCACCTGCGGCACGTCTTGCTCGGCGGCGTCGAGCAGCAGCGCGCATGCCGTATCCGCCAGCATCAGCGCGTCGAGCAACTGCCCCCTCTCCAGGTCGCCCGGTTCACCGCGGTAGAGGTCCAGGACGCCGAGCCGGATCGCGCCGATCTGCAGCGGCAACGCGAAGATCGCCCGGACACCGGCTTCCACAGCGGCCGGGGCGAAGACGGGCCACCGAGCCAGGCATCGGCCGGCGCAGAGATCGGCAACCAGCTCAAGACCACCGTCGAGTGCGTCCACGCATGGACCCTCGCCGAGGGTCAGGCTCAGCTCCTCCACCTCCGAGACGATCCGGTTACTGTTGTAGATCGTCTCGCGCGGGGCGGCCTCGAGCGCCACAGCGACGGCCGCTCCGTCGGTCGCGGTCGCGGCGATCACCGCGGCGCACACGTGCTCGACCGCTACCGGTCCAGCTCCCGCATGCGCGGCGGCGAGGCTCCACAGCCGCATCCTGCGGTCCGGGCTCACCGCGCTGCCTGATCCGCACGCCTGAGCGCCAACGATGAGATCATGAGAGCCGCCTCCGGTACCACAAAGGTTGGTGCGGCCGCGACGGGTGGCAGCGCAAGACAGAGTCCGGATCGGACGCGACCGACTCCTCAACGGCTGGTCACCGTGAATCCTACGCCACATCACTACGGCCCCGCCTCATCCGCGTCACGCGGCCGACCGTGTGCAGGTGCAGCAGGGCGTGGCGGTACGAGCCGAACAGGCCGGTCTCCGCATACGGCAGGTCGTGGCTGTCGCAGTAGGCACGGACCATCGGCTGAGCGCGACGCCGCGGACCAGCTTCATCAGCTCCGCACAATCGCTGCCCCCGCCGCACCCCGGCGCCGGCGTCGTCGATGGTCAGGTCGACGATGCTCACAACACCCTCCCGGCAGCTGGCGATCACGCCGCCGGGGTCTGGAGCGACCGATGACGACACGATACCCGGCCAGGGTCACCACCGCGCCTGCGTGATCAGGCCACGTCGGCGGCGGGAAGGCCACGCCGACGCCGCATCCATCGGACAAGCTCATCGGCGCCCCAGACGATGATCGGGAATGGGGCGATGATCGCCAGTTGTCCGGGGCTGAGCGCGGCGGTGCCGAAGATGTGCTGCAGCGGCGGGGTGTAGACGACCGCGGCGGTGAAGACCAGTTCGAAGGCGATGCCCCACAGCAGAAGCCGGTTGGAGAACAGGCCGATGGCGAACAGCGAGGTGCGGTCGGTACGGGCGGCGAAGGCGGTGCCGATCTGGCAGGCGACGATGCCGGCGAAGGTGATCGTGGTGGCCTGCAGGTAGGCGGGGTGCAGCGGCGCCCCGGGACCGGTCGGGTCGCCGGGGTGCCAGCCGGCCCGCCAGAGGGTGTAGAGGTAGCCGCCCATGACCAGGATCGCGGAGACGCCGCCGAGCAGGAGCCAGGCGCGGATGAGCAGGGCGCGGTCGATGACTCCGGCGGTGCGGGGTCGGGGTGGCTTGTCCATGAGTCCTGGTTCGGCCGGTTCGCGGCCCAGCGCCAGGGCGGGCAGGGTTTCGGTGCCCAGGTCGATGGCGAGGATCTGCAGGACGGTCAGCGGCAGCGGGATTGCCCCGCCGGACAGGGCGAAGATGAGGAACGGGACGACCTCGGGGACGGCGTGGGCGAAGATGTAGAGCACGAACTTGCGGACGTTGGCGAAGACGCGGCGGCCGGCGTCGACGGCGGTGACAATGGTGGCGAAGTTGTCGTCGGTGAGGACCATGGTGGCGGCTTCGCGGGCGACGTCCGTCCCGGAGCGGCCCATGGCCACGCCGATGTCGGCGTGGCGCAGCGCCGGGGCGTCGTTGACGCCGTCGCCGGTCATCGCCACCGTGTGGCCTTGGGCGCGGAGCGCTTCGCAGATGCGAAGTTTGGCTTCGGGCGATACCCGGGCGAAGACGATCTCGTCGTCGCCGGCAACGATCGTGTCGAGGTCTGTGTCGCCCAGCCGGTCGAGTTCGTCACCGGTGATGATGCGCCGGCCGTCGTGACCGATGCCGACCTGGTCGGCGATCTCCGCGGCGGTGGGGCCGTAGTCGCCGGTGATGACGTGGATGCGGATCCCGGCCCGGTGCGCGTCAATGACGGCGGCGGCCACCCCTGCGCGGGGCGGGTCGACCATCGCGACCAGCCCGAGCAGTGTCAGTCCGGACTCCGCGTCCTGCCGGTCGGCGGGGACCGGCCGGCCGTGGTCCACGGTGCGGGCCGCGACGGCGAGTACCCGCAGACCAAGTACGGCGTACCCATCGAAGGTGTGCTGGACTTCCAGACGCATGGCGCCGTCCAGCGGCTGAGGCCGCCCTCGCGGGTTCAGCACCTGGACGCAACAGGGCAGGACGGTCTCCAATGCCCCTTTCGTGCGCACCACCAGCACCCCGGCCTGCTCGTCCACAGTGGACATCCGTTTGAGGTGAGCGTCGAAGTGGAAGATGGTGCGACGGGCCGCGTCACGGTCGGCGGACCCGACGGCGACGTCGAGTTCGTCGGCGAGGCGCAGCAGCGCAAGTTCGGTGGGGTCGCCGGATCCGGCCGGTTGCGCATCGGTCGGCGCCTGGGCGGTGGTGCATGCGGCCGCCGCGACAGCGAGCTCACGTGCGCGGGCGTCGTCGATCGTCGTCGCGGTGTCGTACTCCGCGCCGGGCAGCCACAGGTGGGTGACCCGCATCCGGTTCTCGGTCAAGGTGCCGGTCTTGTCGGTGCAGATGACAGTGGTGGAGCCGAGGGTCTCCACCGCGGAGAGCCGCTTCACCACGGCGCCGCGGCGGGCGAGTTCCCGCACGCCGGCGGCGAGCGCGAGGGTGATGGTGGGCAGCAGCCCTTCGGGCACGTTGGCCACGATCAGGCCGATGGAGAAGCTGATCGCCGCGGCCCAACCGAGCCCGGCCCAGACCCCGACGGGCAGGAACAGCACCCCGACGACGACCGCGACCAGGGCGATGATCCAGGTCGCGCGGCGTACCTGCCGTTCCAGTGGGCTGCGTTGCGTGGATCCGCGCTGGGACAGGGCGGCGATGCGGCCGAGTTCGGTGTGCATGCCGGTGCGGGTGACCACGGTGCTCGCCTCGCCGCCGGTGCAGGTGGTGCCGCTGAAGACCAGGTCACTGGCCTCCAGCAGCGAGACCGCTTCCCGGTCCGGTTCGGCCGACCTGGTCGCCGGCAGCGACTCGCCGGTCAGCGCGGACAGGTCGAGCACGAGCGTGCCGTCGATGATCCGGGCGTCGGCGCAGACCCGGTCGCCCTCGGCGATGACGAGCACGTCGCCGGGGACGAGGTCCCGGGCGGCGATCTCGGAGCGGACGCCGTCGCGGAGGACGCGGGCGGTGGCTGGCAGGAACGCGGCGAGGGCTTCGACCGCGCGTTCGGCCTGCATCTCCTGTACGAACGCGAACCCGGCATTGAGCAGGATGACGGCGACGACCGCGACGGCGAGTGCCGGCGACCCGCCGGACCAGGCCAGCACCGCAGCGAGGGCGAGCAGGATCGCCAGGGGTTGCGTGAACTGGCTGAGCAGTTGCCGGGGCCAGCGCCGGCCGGTGCTGCGGGTCAGCGTGTTCGGGCCGTAGACGACCAGCCGCCGGGCGGCTTCCCGCGCCGCCAGTCCCGCTCGCGAGGTGCGCAAATCGTGGTACAGGTCGACGAGCGGCCGGCGTTCGTCGACCGTTTCGCCGGTGTCGGGCGCATCGGCCCGGCTTGGCTGATGGGCGTCGACCGGTGGTGGGGTGTCCACGAGGTGAGGGGGTACGGCCATGCGGTGCTCCTCGCGGACGTGCCGGGCCGGTGCCGCTGCGGCGGACCGACCCGGCGGTGGCTTACACGGAGGGTGTGGGGTCCTGGGGCACGACGAGGACGGGGCACGGTGCGTGTTGGACACAGTGTTGGCTGACCGAGCCGAGTAGCGGTCCGTCGAACGTGCCGTGGCCGCGGCTGCCGACCACCAGCATGTCGGCGCCGGCCGCCGCTTCCAGCAGGACGTGGGCCGGATGGCCCTGCACGACACGCGTGCGGATCTCGACGGGCTTGTCCTGCCCGGCAACGTCCGCGACCGTTTCGGCGAGGACCTTCGCCGCGACCGCGGACATGCTGTCGCCCTCACACCGGACGGGTGACCAGCCGTAGGTGTAGTCGCTCAACGCCGGCTCCTGCCAGGCGCTGACAGCATCGACGGTCGCGCCGGCGATCCGCGCCTGGGTGATCCCCGGCGCAGGGCGGCCTTGGAGTGTGGTGAGCCGTCGACGCCGACGACGATGCGCCGGGCATGTGCCTGGGTCCGCTCCGTCATGGCGGCCTCCTGGAGGTGGTGTGTCCGCACCAGTCGGGTCCTGCCGCCGAGGCGGAGGATCTGACGAGGTCGGCTCGGCTACCCGGGTGCACGGCGCGCATGCACCTGGGTGTGGCTACCGCAGCCAGGTGACGCGGCGCACCAGCGGGAGGGTTGACCAGATGGGGCCCAGTCCCAGGGTGTTGCCGGCGCCCAGGAGTGGCAGGGCGATCAGGACGGCGGCGTAGATGAGGTGGTCGTCCATGAACGGGTTGCCGGCCGGGGGCAGCACCGCGGTCCACATCATGACGGTGAGCAGCGCGCCGGCGCCGGCTGCGAGGCGCATCCCGATGCCGAGGATCAGTGCGACGCCGACGCCGAGCAGCGCAGCCATGAACAGCACGTCGGTGAGGCCGGCACCGGCGATCGAGTGGTAGAACCCGGCGAACGGGCCTCTCGCTGCCGAACCGAGGAATCCTTTGGTAGGGCTCCCCCCGTTGAGCCATGACTTGGCCGCGGCGGTGTCGTGGCCGAGGCCGAACGTCTTGTCCATGAACGCCCACAGGAAGATCCAGCCGAGCGCGAGCCGGACTCCGGCCAGCAGGTACCGGACGGCGGTCGCCGGCCCCGAGCCGACCGTCACGTGTCCTCGATCGTCAGCCGAGACGTTGAAGGTCGCGGGCGTTGTCATTGCGGTGGGCTGGTGCCGGGTCGTCTGGGGCGCCTGCAGCAGCGGACCGGTGATGGCGGCGTGGACTGTGTTGCTGACAGCACCGTTGTGCTCGTTGGCGATGTCGACCATCGCACTCACGTTCCTTCTCGTTGCTCATGAAGCAGTTCCGCGGCGCGAACGCCCGCGGAGTATGTTGTGGCACCCGGTCGACGGCCGATGCCTCCACCGACCTGGCGGCACCCGGATCGTCGGTCACGGTCTGCGACGGGATCTGCAGTCGCCGTCGCCCGAGCAAGGCACGGCCGATTCGCCCGGCGACCGCGGCGAAGGCGGCCTGTCGCGGCGCGGCCAGCCGTCGAGCGGCGTGACGACGTCGGGACACTGCGGCGTGCAGGCACGTCACCGGTCCCGCCGCGTGCTACGTGACCGCTGCCGCCAAGGAACGCTGGAGACGATGGAAAACCCGGGTCATGAGGCCCTCAGCTCAGGGACTGATCGAAGACGGCGGCGGGGCTGGCAGCCACCGGGGTCCCGAGCGACAACCTCACCCTACGCGCTCCCGGCCCTAGAAGCGTCACGGGAAGACAACAGAAGACAACAACTGGGCCCTGCGCGTGTTGCGGCTGTGACGTGCTTGAGGACGACGTGGATCGGCGTAGTGTGGGAGACCGGGATCGATCTCGCATCCGCGCGCCCGTCAGCCTTCTGGTTGACTCGCCCTCCCCTGCCGCCTGGACCTCGCGGTCACGACCAGTGACGTCCGGCGCTTCAACAGAGGTGCCGCCACTGCCGGCATCTTCGGCATGACCCCCTGATGGGGCGTGGAACCATGACCATGCTCGCCGCACCAACCTCGATCCTCACGCCACAGCCGGCGACCGAACCAACACCGCAGCCGAACGCCGGTCGCCCGGCGCGCCGGACAACCGCGGTCGGCACCGCGGCCCGCAGAGCCGACAGCCTCCCCGCCGACTCGCCGGACACGACGGAGCACCTGCTGCGTGTACGTGGCCGGCTGCCTGCCGCTCACCCAGACCGTGATGTCCTGCGGACCCGAGCCATCGAGGACAACCTGCCGCTGGCCAACCGGCTCGCGTGGCACTACGCCGGACGCGGGGAACGCTACGACGACCTCGCCCAGGTCGCCGCGCTGGCGCTGGTCAAGGCCGTCGACGGCTACGACCCGGACCGGACCGGACCGTTCGTCGGCTACGCCGTCCCGACGATCATCGGCGCCCTCAAACGGCACTTCCGAGACACCGCCTGGGGCATGCGGGTGCCGCGGTCCACCCAGGAACTCCTCCTCCAAATCCCGGCCGCTACCAGTCACCTCACCCACCTGCGCGGCCGGACACCGACATCCGCCGAAGTCGCCGACCATCTCAGCGTCACCATCGACGTGCTGCTCGCCGCGGTCAGCGCCGGCCAGGTGTACCGGCTGCCGTCGCTCAACGAGTCCGTCGTCGGCCACGACAGCGCCGAGGTCATCGACCTGACCGGCGCCGCCGATCCCCGCTACGGCGATGTCGACGATCACCTGGCGCTCGGGCCGCTCCTCGCGGCGTTGCCGGTGCGGGAGCGGCGGATCCTCGCCATGCGGTTCTGCGACGAGATGACCCAGAGCCGGATCGCTGCCGAGCTCGGCCTTTCACAAATGCATGTCTCGCGGATCCTCAAGCGGTCCCTGGACCAACTCAGGACCGCCCTGCTCGACCCGGGCGAAGACAGCACAACCCATGTACGTCGTTGACGCCCAACCGCGACGGGCCGAAGAGGCGGCCCGCTGTTGAGCATCAGTTGGCGGATCGGTCCGTACCGTTCGTTCAGGGCGAGGATCAACCCCGGCAGTTCGGCCACCGGGTCCCGGGAGCGGGGCCACCAACCGCCGTCGAGGACGGCTCGTGCGGCCCGTACAGCGGTGAGCGACAGCCGCGGTTGGGTCGGCGGTCCGGCTCGGCCGTGCGGAACGCATCCAGGCAGGGACCGTCCTGCCAGTGCAGCTGGAACAGTTCCAACAGCTTGGTCGTCTCGTCCGAGGCGGCCATGAAGTGCAACCGGTCCTTCTCGTCGGCCAGCAGCAGCCCCACGGTGGCGTGCTCGACCAGTCCAGCGACGCGGTCGGCAAGCATCTGTCCGGCTGCGCCCCAACCGGTGCGCACCCTGCGACTGCATCGAATGCTTTGCTCGAAGGGGGTAGGTGGTATCCCGGGCAGCAGCGTGCCCGGGATATCACCCGGCCCTCCCGACAGACCGGAGGACTTCATCCGTCCACTATGGAACTGGACGCCCGATCTTGCCCACATGCTCACCCCAGCCGGATCCCGCGCGGCGGTCGGGCCCGCGCCGCAGCCCGACAACGTCCTGGGCGCTCCGGCGCCGCAACGCGGGGCAGCGCGCACGGCAGCCGATCTGACGGTGGCATGAACCCGTTGTGGGCGGCCGTCTGCGCGCAGGATCGCCACCGGCGGTCGGGTCCGGCCGCAGTGGCGCCTGGGTGGCGAGGTGCCGGGAGGCGCCTACCGTGGTTCGGAGGTCGGCTCGTCGGTCAGGTCGGTCAGGTCGGTCAGGTCGGCCACGTCGAGCGCGAGAAGGTCGAGCAGGCTCGCATTGCGGGCAGTGTCGATGCGCTCCGGCAACACCCGATCCACCCAGCCCGCGCGGTCATGCTGACCCCGGCTGCGAAGGACGGCAAGAACGCTGGACTTCGAAACGGTCATGGCTGCTCCCGAGGGTGACTGATTTTGTCCTGGGAGCCGCCCGGGACCGGGCGACACGCCCTTACCCTACGCCCGGCGAGCGAAAGAAGCAGCACGAGCACGATCGCGGCGATGACAATCCATCCATACTGCATGCGATGACCTCGTTCAGTGGGACGCGTCCATCAGCGACGGACTGTCAGCCACCGGGGTCCGGAGCAGCATTGTCACCCTACGCCCTGCCCACCCCGATACGCACCGCCTGGAACGCGAACTTGCACACGGGTACATGGCGCGAATCCACCGATCGCGCGTAGGGTGAATTCTGTCGCTCGGGACCCTGGTGGCCGTCCGCCCGTCACCGTCTTCGACACGAGTCACGAGCCCGGGACCCACGCCCCTCCCTTGACGTGGCGCTTCGTGCCCAACCTCTGAGGTCCGCGGCTTCCTCGCATTCCGCCGGTTTGCGGACCGACCGCCGCCCGGCCCGTACCGCCCAGGCAGCCTGTCTCGTCGAGCCGGAGGACACCCGCATGGACGAGTTCCAGACCATCGCCTTCGTCGTGCTCATCACGATCGGTGTCATCGGCTTGGTCACTGCCTCATGCGCAATTCGCGTCCTCCGACCGTCCGAACGCGGCGTTGTGTTCCGTTTGGGCCGGTTGCACGGAGATGGCCGCGGCCCCGGGCCGACCCTCATCGTTCCCGGTATGGACCGGCTGACCAGGGTCGACCTGAAGGTCACCACGGTGAGCGCGGCCGCCCGGGACGTCGTCACCCGCGACAGGGTGCCCGTCGGCGTCGGCGCCGTCATCTGCTTCCGCGTCGTTGACCCGGTCAAGGCGGTCCTCAATGTCCGCAACTATCGGCACGCGGTCTCCGAGATCGCGGAAGCCTTGCTGCGCACCGCTGTCAGCTGCGCCAGCCTCGATGACCTCCTGTCCGATCGCGACGACGTCACCATCGATCTCACCAACGCCATCAACGCCGTCACCGAAGGTCCGTGGGGCGTGCAGGCCCAACGGGTCGACCTCAACGAGGTTGTGCTCCCCGAGTACGTCAAACGCGCCATGGCGTGGCAGACCGCTCACGAACGTCGGGGCCCTGTCGTCTGCGCCGACCGGCAACGCGAGTGGGCCCCGACACCGGCTGCATCCACTGCAAGCCGCACGCGCCGACAACCGCCGGTCCCGGTCGACGGCTCCCGGGCTCGCCGCCAGGAATCACAGCAGCCCGTCGTACGTTCGCTGTGGGACTGCTGAACGTCCGATCACGACGGATGATTGCCCGCGGACTTGTCCGGTGCGAGTGGTCCGGCTGACCGGTCATCCCGGTCGACCGTGTGCAGGCGGTGCAGCGCCCCCCGGTGCGAATCCACCAGGCTGGTCTCCACGTACGCCTGGCCGCGGGTGACGCAACACGCGCAAGCCACCGGTTGGGCACGGCGATCACGCTACCGGGGTCTGGAGCGACCGTTGCCGCCACAACACTCAGGGCCGAATACCTTGCCCGGATGAAGCACCTATATCGCTATGAACTGTGGTGTTTCCCGCGGATCGAAAAGATCTTGGCGATACGGACCAAACTGGGCTGGCGCCCACTCGGGATGTGGGACATCGTGGGACTTGTGGCACAGACACCGCACAAGACCGACCAGGAAGTGAAGACCGCCGTCATCGACGAACTGCAATACACCCCGAGCATCGACGAAACCGGCGTCGAAGTGCAGGTCAGCGACGGAACGGTGACGTTGTCCGGCGAGGTTGCCAGCCTGCCGGAACGGCTCGCGGCGACACACGCCGCCATGCGGGTCGGCGGCGTCAGGAATGTCACCAACAAGACGTCCGTCCGCGCTGCGACCCCCTCTGGCGTCAACGATCAGGACATCGCGGAGGCCGCCCGCCAGGTCCTTGCGTGGGCCGTCGACGTCCCGCCCAACGCGGTCACCGCCCATGTCCGCGACCGCAAGATCACCCTCTCGGGTGAGGTGACCTGGGAGTACCAGCGCAACGCCGCAGCGCGGGCGGTCATGTACCTCAAAGGCGTGACGCAGATCAGCAATGAGATCTCGCTCGAGTCGCAGCCGACGACCGCCGACACCAAGGCAGCGGTCGAGGCCGCAATGCGACGCAACGCCATGCTGAACCCACGGTGGATCACGATCGACCTCGACGGATCCGAACTGACGCTGTACGGCAGCGTCGGGTCGTGGTCGGAGCTGCGCGAGGCGGAGCGATCCGCCTGGAGTGCCGCCGGCGTGACGAGCGTTCGGAACGAACTGCACATCGCATCCTGACCTGCGAGCGCATCCGCGCCCACAGCCGTTCGCTGTCTCCACGCGACGGCGCTGGTCTCAGCGGCGCGCCGCGGTCCTCTCGGTTCGGGTCCCGTCTTCGGACCGGCCCGCGGCGCGGACGGCACGGTGGCGGGATCGGGTGACCTCGGCCTCGGCCTCGGCGCGGTCGGCCCAGACGCCGTGCTCGGCGTCGATGATCTTGCCCGGTTCGAGATCCTGGTAGATCTCGAAGAAGTGCTGGATCTCCAGCTTGTGGAACGGTTCAAGGTCGGGCAGGTCCACCAGGTAGGCCAGGCGCGGGTCAGCGGTCGGGACGCAGAGCACCTTCGGGTCCGGGCCTTTCGCGTCGAGCATGCGGAACATGCCGAACGCCCGGCAGCGGATCTGACAGCCCGGAAAGGTCGGTTCCCGGACCAGCACGAGCGCGTCGAGGGGGTCAGCGTCCTCGCCGAGCGTGTGCTCGATGAAGCCGTAGTCCTCCGGGTACTGGGTGGCGGTGAACAGGGTGCGGTCCAACCGGATCCGGCCGGTGCGGCGGTCCACCTCGTACTTGTTGCGCGTTCCCTTGGGACTCTCGACCGTCACGTCGAACTCCATACGCTCCGCCCCTCGCATGCCTTTCCGCCACCGCCTCATCCGGGGAATCGTGCGGCGCCGCGGCCGGATCCGTTGACCGTCGCCCGCCACGACGGCGCTTCCGACGGTACAGCGGCCGGCACCTCCGCTCCCCCGACAAACCCGTGACGCTGATATCGCAGGGGTCGTCAGGAACGCCGACGAGGCATCGCGTCGTTCTCGTGCTGCAGGCGTAGAGTTGGCTCTGGGCACTCGAGACCCCGGTGGCCGAAATATGCACCGTCGACGGACCACGGTCGGCGCAGCACGGACCGAGTCACGCCGACGCAAAGCGGCAGGTTCCCATACCGGTCACCTCCCGGAGGCAGCCGCAGGTCGGGAGAGGGGCCAGTCATGTTCACCGCCGCCCAACGCGTCACCGTTGTTCCGCCAGGACCGCCGACCCAGCCACGGCTGTCGCTCACCGCCGTACGGGCCGCACGAGCCGTCCTCGACGGCGGTTGGTGGCCCCGCTCCCGGGACCCGGTGGCCGAACTGCCGGGGTTGATCCTCGCCCTGAACGAACAGTACGGACCGATCCGTCAACTGATGCTCAACAGCCACAGCTGGGATAGCCACTTCCGGCGTCTCGCGGTCGGCACCCGCGCGGTGCGGGCCGGGTGGTTCAGCACCGTCGACCCCGGCATGCTCATCGCCACCACCGAGCGCGGCGACCAGATCGACCTGCTCGTCGTGCCCCCCGAGGCCAACGCCGCCACCGCAGCCATCGCCATGGCCACGGCCGCCGACCCGGCCAACCAACTGCACGCTCCGGCCATCCTCGCCGCGTCCCGCACCGCACCAGCCGCCGAACGCAATGAAGGCGTCGACCCCAGCACCGTGTGGGACAACGAAGGCGGCCACAGCGCCCGGAAGCCCTCGCGACGGCATGTCCCAGCCGAGCCGGCGAACGCCTCATGACCTGCGTTCGGAACCGCCGGTTCGGCCTGATCGAGGTTCCGCGGATGCTCGCCCCCAAGGAAAGCTCGCCCCGGGGCAAGGTCGTCGTCACGGCCTGACGAGGGTCAGCTTGCGCTTGTAGTGCGTAGTGGTTGGCCGACGTTGTGCTTGCCGAAAACGTCATCCACCCTGGTCAGAGCCGATACGGGCCGCTAGGGATCTTGACCCGTGCGGTGCGGCCGTCCTCACGCATGGCCAACGATAACTGCGGGATGATGGCCCGTCGTGCTGCTACGACTGGCGTACCTCGGTGTGACGAACGCGCTCGCGATCCTGCGATTGCTACCGATGAGCGACCGGGACAAGGACGCCGAAATCCTCGCCTTACGCCACCAGCTCATGGTGCTGCAACGCCAACTGGGCAAGGAGAGGGTGCGGTTCGACCCGACCGATCGGGCGTTCCTGGCGGCGCTGCTGCACCGACTGCCAATGAACGTGCTCAACGGGCTGCAATTACTCGTACGCCCCGACACCGTCCTGCGCTGGCACCGCGATCGCATCGCCCGTCGCCACGCGGCCGCCTCCCGACCCAAGCGCACCGGCCGGCCGCGCACGCTACGGTCCATCCGCGTCCTGGGTGGCGCAGGCCGCGAGGAATCTCGTCATGGACCTTGAGGACGCGGGATCCAAAGCCAAGTACCTGATCCGTGACAAGGACGGCAGGTTTCCCGAGTTGTTCGACACCGTGGCCGCCCGCCGATCGCGCAACACCGTCTCGGCGGGGCGCAGCGCATCGGCCCCTCCCGGATGTCAGAAGTGTGCCATCGTTCTGCCCCCATCTCGGGCGCGACAGAACTCTGACATCGCCCTTCTGCGATTTCCGGTGCATCTACGAGGCCAGTACGGCTGTGCCGGGTAGCGGTTACATAGTTGGAACGGTCGAGAAATGTCAGAGCAATGACACGAGACCAATCTGCTCTCACCTGCAGCAGCCGGCTGCACGTCGTTGGCGAAACCGGGCTGGGCGCTTGGGACGCCGGCGGCTCGGCCCGGGACATGAACATCCGCACCATCCGCTGTGCCGCGACCCCGGCGTCACACGTCCTTGACCAGGAACGGAGTTCCCGCATATGTCCACCACCCGCAAGCGGCTGCGCACGCTTGTCGCCACAGGCGCCTTCGCGACGACCGTCGCCCTCGTGCTCGCCGGCTGTGGCGCCCGCGCCGGCGACGAAACGTCCGGCAGCAAGTCGGCCGGACCCAGTTGCGTCGACACCTCCGGCAACACCATCAAGCTCGGCTTCCTCAACTCCCTCACCGGCGGCATGGCGATCTCCGAGAAAACCGTCTCCAACGTGCTGCACATGGCCGCCGACGAGATCAACGCTGGCGGCGGCATCCTCGGAAAGAAGATCCAGTACGTCCAGGAGGACGGCGCCACCGACTGGCCCACCTTCGCGGAGAAGACCGAGAAGCTGCTCACCCAGGACTGCGTCGGCGCGATCTTCGGCGGCTGGACCTCGTCCTCGCGCAAGGCCGTCAAGCCGGTCGTCGAGAAGAACAACGGCCTCTTCTTCTACCCGGTGCAGTACGAGGGCCTTGAGGCGTCGCCGAACATCTACTACACCGGCGCGACCACCAACCAGCAGATCATCCCGGCGATGGACTTCCTCGCCTCCAAGGGGGTGAAGAATCTGTTCCTCGCCGGCAGCGACTACGTCTTCCCGCGCACCGCGAACGCGATCATCAAGCTCTACGCGGCCAAGCTCGGCATCAAGATCGTCGGTGAGGAGTACGTACCCCTCGACAAGGACGACTGGACCACCCAGGTAGCGAAGATCAAGGCGGCCAAGCCCGACTTCATCTTCAACACCATCAACGGCTCGTCGAACGTCGGCTTCATCAAGGCCTACTACGACGCCGGCCTCACCGCGGCGACGACGCCGATCATCTCGGTGTCGATCGCCGAGGAGGAGGCGCCGGCCATGGGCCACGAGGTCACCGGTCACTACGCGTCATGGAACTACTTCCAGTCGCTCAAGACCGACACCAACCAGAAGTTCATCGACAGCTGGAAGGCCTACCCCAACAGCAGCGGCGTCACCTCCGACCCGATGGAGGCCGCCTACATCTCGCTGTACCTGTACAAGGCCCTCGTCGAGGCGGCCGGCTCGTTCGACGTCAACGCGGTGAACGCCGCAGCGAAGAAGAACACCATCACGTTCGCCGCGCCGGAGGGCACCGTCACGCTCGACGGCGAGAACCACCACATCTCAAAGCCGGGTCACATCGGCCGGATCAACGCCAGCAACCAGTTCGACATCGTCTGGGCCTCCGACAAGTTCATCAAGCCCGACCCGTTCCTCAACGGCTACGACTGGTTCCCGGCGAACGTCCGCGACCAGCTCGTGAAGGCCGCGGGCTGATCCCCCCACCGCCCACCCGGACGCGGGGTTGCGTGTCGCCTGCGGCAGGCAACCCCGCGTACCCGGATCCCCCTCACACCCACCCCCGCACAGAGAGCGAGAGCACGTGGACGCATTGATCCCACCGCTGCTGAACGGCAGCGCACAGGGTGCGCTGCTCCTGCTCGCCGCGCTCGGCCTCTCGCTCACGTTCGGTCAGATGGGCGTGATCAACATGGCCCACGGCGAGTTCCTCATGATCGGCGCCTTCACCGCCTACCTCGTCCAACAGGTCATCGACTCCAGCAACCTGTCGATCCCGGTCGCGCTGCCGGTCGCGTTCGTCGTCGCCGGACTGTTCGGCCTCCTGCTGGAGGCCAGCATCATCCAATGGATGTACCGCAGGCCCCTCGACACCCTGCTCGTCACGGTCGGTGTCAGCCTGATCCTGCAACAGGCGGCGCTGCAGATCTTCCCGTCCCAGGGCGTCCCGGTGGAGAAGCCAGGCTGGCTCGACGGGCAGTTGACCATCCTCGGCTACGACTGGCCGCTGCGGCAGGTGTTCACCATCCTGCTCGCGACCGTCTGCGTCGCCGCGCTGGCGGCCTGGCTCAAGTACACCTCGTTCGGCCGCCGCATCCGGGCGACCGTGCAGAACCGGGACCTCGCCGAGACCGCGGGGATCTCCACCCGCACCATCGACCGCCTGACCTTCTTCGTCGGGTCGGGACTGGCCGGGGTCGCCGGCGTGGCCGCGTCGCTCATCGGTGGCACGAACTCCCAGATGGGCGCGCAGTACATCATCCCGGCCTTCCTCGTCGTCGCCGCCGGCGGCATCGGCCAGCTCAAGGGCACCATCATCGCCGCGTGGGCGGTGGGCGTCGTCCTGTCGTGTTTCGCCTACTGGACGACCGGCAGCCTCGCGCAGGTGCTTGCCTTCATCCTCGTGATCGTCTTCCTGCAGGTGCGCCCGCAGGGCCTGTTCACGGTGCGAACCAGGAGTCTGGTATGACCAAACTGAAGCCACACCTTTCACTTGGCGGCATCGGGGTGTTCGCCGTCCTGCTCCTCGCGGTCGCTCCCCTCGTGCTCACCGATCACTGGCTCAGCAACCTCGGCAAGTACTGCTGCTGGGCGATAGCCGCCGTCGGCATCGGCCTGGCGTGGGGCCGGGGCGGGATGCTCGTCATGGGCCAAGGGGTGTTCTTCGCCCTCGGTGCCTACTCGATGGCTATGCACCTCACGCTGGAGACCGCCGGTGACGGGGTGCCGGGGTTCATGGTGCTCTATGACCCGCTCGCGCCGCTCCCGGCGTTCTGGGAGCCGTTCCGCAGTGCTGCGTTCACCCTGCTGGCGATCGTGCTGCTCCCGATGGTCGCGGCCGGCATCCTCGGCTACGCGCTGTTCAAGCGCCGCGTGAAGGGCGCGTACTTCGCGATCCTGACGCAGGCGCTCGCCGTCGCGCTCGCCACCCTGATCAGCTCCACGATCCGCGAGACCGGCGGCGACACCGGGCTCAGCGACTTCAAGTACTTCTTCGGTTTCGTGCTGAACGACCCGGCGAACAGGGAGATGGTGTACCTCATCACGGCCGCGCTGCTCGTCGTGTGCCTGCTCGTGGTGTGGCAGCTCTACCGCAGCCGCTTCGGTGAGCTCCTCGTCGCCACCCGGGACGCCGAGGAGCGCGTGCGCTTCCTCGGCTACGACCCGGCCAACATCAAGCTCGTCGCCTTCGTCGTCGCAGCGCTGATGGCAAGCATCGGCGGAGCGATGTTCGTGCCCATCGTCGGCATCATCACTCCGGCCGAGATCGGTGCCGCCGCCTCGATCCTCATGATCGCGGGCGTTGCCTTCGGCGGCCGCGCCTCGCTCTTCGGCCCCGCGCTCGGTGCGATAGCGGTCGGCTGGGGGCAGTCGAGCCTCGGCTCCACCTGGCCCGAGGGCTGGACCTACATCATCGGCCTGCTGTTCATCGTCGTCATCCTCTTCCTGCCGAAAGGACTGTCGTCGGTGCTGGCCAAATTCACGGCAGCGCGCCGGGACCCGGCCGAACAGCCCGCGGCGGCGACCGCAACCCTGCAGCTCGAGGAGGCGAAGTCATGACCGGGCCCACTTCCTCAGGCGACTCGCTCGTCGTCACGGACCTCCGCGTCGAGTTCTCGGGCTTCGTCGCGGTCGGCGGCGTCTCCTTCGACGCGCACCCCGGCGAGGTCCGGTTCCTCATCGGCCCGAACGGTGCCGGCAAGACGACCTGCATCGACGCCATCACGGGGCTCTCTGCGGCCACCGGGTCGGCGAGGCTCGGCGAGCAGGAGCTGCTCGGCAGGCCGGTGCACAAGATCGTCCGGCTGGGGGTCGGCCGCACGTTCCAGACCGCCAGCGTCTTCAACGAGCTCTCGGTGCTGCAGAATCTCGACATCGCCGCCGGACGCCACCGCCACTGGGCCTCGCTGCTACGGACCCGGCGTGGCGTCGACCCGTCGATCGTGCAGGCGCTTGAGGAGACAGGACTCACCGACGAACTCGCCACGCCGGCCGGCATCTTGTCGCACGGCCAGAAGCAGTGGCTGGAGATTGCGATGCTGCTCGTGCAGGACGCGAGGGTGCTGCTGCTCGACGAACCCGTCGCCGGTATGAGCCACGACGAGCGCACCGCGACCGGCGAGCTCCTGCAGCGCATCGCGGCGAAGCGCATCGTGCTGGTGGTCGAGCACGACATGGACTTCATGCGCCGATTTGCCACCCGCGTGACGGTGCTGCACCAGGGCAAGGTGCTCACGCACGGCACGGTGGCCGACGTGCAGGCCGACCCCAAGGTGCAGGAGGTCTACCTCGGCACTGCGGGAGCCGCGACCACGGCCGCCATGTCGGTCGTACCCGACGTGGCCGCCGTCGCGCTCGCAAACGAGCCGACAGAGCCAGCTGTCCGGCTCGC
Source organism: Dactylosporangium sp. NPDC050688 (assembly GCF_040654515.1). NCBI lineage: Bacteria > Bacillati > Actinomycetota > Actinomycetes > Micromonosporales > Micromonosporaceae > Dactylosporangium > Dactylosporangium sp. NPDC050688. The sequence continues at coordinate 32,677 of NZ_JBFAIC010000055.1, read as the reverse complement.
AAGCGAGCCGACAGAGCCAGCTGTCCGGCTCGCAAGCGAGCCGACAGAGCCAGCTGTCCGGCTCGCAAGCGAGCCGGAAGTGACAGCCGGGACGCAGCAGCAGGAGGAGGACTCACATGCTTGAGCTCACCGACATCGAGGCCGGCTACGGGCGCACGCGGGTGCTGCACGGCGTGACGGTGCCGGCCGGGAAGGTCGTGGCCGTGCTCGGCCACAATGGCGCCGGCAAGACGACGCTGCTGCGGGTCGCGATCGGGCTCATCAAGCCGACGAGGGGCCGCGTGTTCTTCGACGGCGAAGACATCTCGTCGCTCGCCCCCAACAAGCGCGTCGCTCGCGGCATGGCGTACGTGCCGCAGGGCCAGCAGGCGTTCGGGCAGCTCACCACGCTCGAGAATCTGCAGCTCGTCGCCGACGGACGCCGGGGCGGCAAGGCACTCATCGACGCGCAGATGGCTCGCTTCCCCGCGTTGGAGCAGTTCGCAGCCCGGAAGGCAGGCCTGCTCTCGGGCGGGCAGCGCCAGCAGCTCGCGATCGCCCGCGCCCTCATCACCGAGCCGAAGCTGCTCATCCTTGACGAGCCGACCGAGGGCATCCAGCCCACGATCGTCGCCGAGATCGAGCGCACCATCGTGCAGCTGGCCGGCGAGGGTATCAACGTGCTGCTCGTCGAGCAGCACATCGGCTTCGCCCTCGAGGCCGCTGAGCGTTACGTCGTGCTTGCCTCGGGCTTCGTCACCCATACCGACGAGGGGGGCTCGGCAGCCGTCTCCACCGTGCGAGCCGCCATGGCGATCTGAGCCGACATTACCGGTTTCCGGGCCTGCAACACTTTCGTAACAACGAGCCCGGAAGATGCCCCACGCCCGGCGCGTGAGGGGAAGCCACTGTGAGCAGGACAGGCAACGCGCGCGCGGCTGCGGAGGACAGCCTCGAGGACTACGCCTTCCGATATGTGCCGCGCACCTTCCGGCGCTGGAGCGCGGCCTCCGTCGGCGCGACAGCCCTCGGGTCCATCGCGTTCCTCGCCGATTTCTCGATCGGCGCGACCATCGGCATCGACCACGGCACCGCCAATGCCATGCTCGGCATCCTGTTCGCGTCGGTCATCATCGTCGTCGTGGGCGTACCCGTCGCATACTACGCCGCCCGCTACAACCTCGACCTCGACCTCATCGCCCGTGGCTCGGGATTCGGCTACTACGGCTCGATCATCACAACCGTGGTCTTCGCGGGCTTCACCTGCATCTTCTTTGCCTTGGAAGGCGCCATCATGGCGCAAGGGCTCCAGGTGGCGACGGGGACGCCGCTGTGGCTCGGCTATCTCATCTCGACCGTGGTCGTGATCCCGATCGTCATCTACGGCATGCGTGCGCTGGAGCGCCTGCATTTCTGGACCACGCCCCTGTGGCTCGCCCTCGCCCTGCTGCCGCTGCTGTGGATCATCGTCTCCGACCCCGAGTCAGTGCGCGCCTTCACGTCGTTCAACGGCAACTCCGACGGCTCGATCAGTTTCGGCGCCGTTGTCTCAAGCGCGGCCGTGTGCTTCGCCCTCACCCCGCAACTGGCGGAGCAGATCGACTACATCCGCGCCATGCCGCCACGCACGCCGTCGAACGCCCGCTCGTGGTGGACGTCATTCGCATTGTCCGGCCCGGGCTGGGTCATCTTCAGCGGCGCCAAGCAGATGATCGGGGTGTTTCTCGCCGTCTACGTCCTCGTGAAGGTCGATCCCACCCTCGGGCACTCCGCAACCGAACCGGTCAAGCAGTTCGTCGGCATGTACCAGACCCTGTTCCCCGACTGGCTCGCGATCGCCCTCGCCCTCGTGCTCATCGTGGTCGCGCAGGTGAAGATCAACGTGACGAACGCGTATTCGGGCTCGCTCGCCTGGTCGAACGTCTTCACCCGAGTGGCGAAGCACTACCCGGGTCGCACGATCTTCGTGCTGCTCAACCTTGTGATCGCGTACGCGCTCATGATGCTGGACGTCTTCACCCTCATCTCCTTCGTCCTGAGCCTGTACGCGAATGTCGTCATGGCGTGGCTCGTGACGATCGCCACCGATATCGCAATCAACAAGTGGGTGCTGCGCATCTCGCCGCGCTTCCCTGAATTCCGCCGTGGCATGCTGTACGACTGGAACCCGGTGGGGCTCGTGTCGGTGGGGCTCGCCTCGGTGCTTTCGCTGCTCGCGTTCGCCGGGCTGCTCGGCACCGCCGTCAAGCCGTTCTCGGTGCTCATCGCGATCGGCGTCGCGTTCGTCGCCACGCCGGTCATGGCCCTCGCCACGCGGGGTCGCTACTACCTCCGCCGCCGCTCCGACGGCATCGACTCTCCCCTGTTCGACGAGCACGGCAACCCCTCGGGCGAGCGGCTCCGCTGCCATGTCACCGGATATATGTTCGAGCGACCGGATATGCTGGCCTCGGCCCAGCGAGGGGCGCACGGCCAGGTGCAGTACGTCTCATCGCTGGCGCTCACGCTCGACGATTCCGATCGCTACGTGCTACCGGCGGAAGTCACCGGCACCCCGCACTGGGCGACCGATCGAGGTAGGGGAACGTGATGGAGGAGTCGGTCGACACCGCGACCGCAATTCTGGCGAGCGCGGCGGTTCTGCTGCGTGAGCACACGTTCGACGACATCTCCTATCGCGCCCTCGCCGACGAGGTCGGCATCTCAGAGCGCACGGTTTACCGCCAGTACCCCACGCGTGCCCACCTGCTCGCCGCGCTGTCGAACTGGATTGAGCAGACCCATTTCCCGCTGCCGCCGTTCGTGACCGTGGCCGATTTCCGCGCTGCCGTGCATGAGCGCTTCCGCGCCTTCGACAGGTCGCCCGCGTACGCATTCGTCGGCGCACGGGCGTCTACGATCTCGCTGACGCTCGACGCCGAGCCCGCCTACATCACGCGTGCGATCGAGGCGATGCTCGACGTGTCGGCTTCGACGCTCAACCGGCGGGATCGGCGGCGGGTCGCGGCATCCCTGCGTTACTTCTCGTCGGCGACGTTCTGGGCGCGACTGCGCACGGGCTTCGACCTGGATGCCGGCGAGATCTGCGACGCCTTCGATCGCGTCGTGGACACAGTGCTCGCGAGGCTGCCCGACGCGACGTGGGCGGAGCCGTGAGCAGGTCGATGGCCGTCCCGGCGCTGAGCGGCACGCAAGCGGCGATCCTCGCCGCCTACGCCGAGCTGATCGAGGAAGTCGGCAGCGACGACGTGCCCTACCGGCTCGTCGCCCGCCGGGCCGGCATCGCCGAGCGCACGGTGTTCCGTAACTATCCTACGCGGGTCGATCTGCTGCTGGCGACCGCAGCGTGGATCGAGGCGACGGTGTTCGTCCGCGAGGAGTCGCACTCGATCTTCGACATCCCCCTCGCGATCCGCGACGCGATGCAGCGGTACGACGCGCGGCCGGAGCTCGCGCACGTCGTCGCTGAGACGACAATGCGCGGCGTGAGCGGCGCGGCGCCGTCGCTCGGCCGGGCGCACCTCGAGCGGCTGCTGGACGCCGAGGTGCCATCCCTCGACACGGCACAGCGCAGAGCGGTCATCGTGGCACTGTCCCACCTCGACTCCGCCGCGACCTGGGTGACGTTTCGCCGCGAGTTCGGCATGGACCGGCGTGACATCGCCGACGCAGCCGCATGGGCAGCGGAGGCGGTGCTCGACAGCATCCGCGACCGCGTCGTCCCGTAGGCGCCGGTCCGGCCAAGTGAACTACGCTGCATCCAAAGCCGGACTGGTCGACGTAGCGCGATCCATGGCACGGGAGTTCGGCAACCGAACATCAATGCCTGCAGCCGGTGCTGTGCAACGGCACCGTCGCAGTGGCGGCGCTCGACCAGGCGCTGCCGGCCGACCTGGTCACCGTCTCGGTGAACGACCGGCCACCGAGCCGGCTGCTGTTCGCCTGGCGGGCCGACCCGGCCACGCCGCTGGTCCGCTCGTTCGTCCGGATCGCCACCGGTCGTCCGGGACTTCGTCCAGTCGGGCAAGCCGGTCGCTTCCATCTGCCACGGCCCGTGGAACTTCGTCGAGGCCGACGTCGCGCGGGGTCGCCGGCTGACCTCGTGGCCGAGCGTGCGCACCGACCTGCGCAACGCCGGGGCGGAGGTGGTCGACGAGCAGGTCGTCACCGACGGCAACATCACCACCAGCCGGTCGCCCGACGACCTGCCCGCCTTCTGCGAGCGCATCGTGCAAGCGTTCGCCAAATCCCCGGCGTCCGCCGGCGCTGCAGGCCGGGCGTAAGCTCGTCGAGCGTCCGCGACCACGACGCCTGCAGCGGCATACCCGGCGATGCATCTACCGGTCGCGCCGCTGCTCTCGCATCTCCGATCGTGAGCGGGTCAGGACAAGGCAAACGCCTCACAGGCGGTAGCGATCGACGTCCAGGCGCAGCACATCATTCACGATCAACGGCGGCGGCGACGGCTGGCAGCCGGGCCGCGTCGAGGGAGAAGAAGATGCCGGTGCGGCCGTCCGGTCCACGCACATAGGTGCGGAGGTTCGTCTCGGCGAACCTGGACAGCCACGGCATCGCCGGCGTGTACGGCGCACGGACGCCGTCCATGAGGAAGGGCAGCAGGCCGACCCAGCCGATACCGTCGAAGGTGTGCACGGTCAGGCCCGGCGGGAGGCTGCGCTGGAGCACCTCGGCCGGGTAGCGCCAGTGGATGAACGTCATCCACCGTCACCGCTGGATCATCGCGGCGGTGGCCACCCGCGGCGGTTGCGGCGCCTGCATCGCTTCTGCGTCACCTTCGCGTCGTGCCGGGGTCAGGTCCGGGCCCGCTGCGCCGTCGAGCGGGTAAGCGGGCCGACGTCGGCGTGCCGGCCGGTGCGCATCGCGGCGTGGCGCTGGCCGGGGCCCAGGCCGTCGCGGGCGGCGAGGGCGTCGGCGACCACGCCGGTGGTGAAGCCGTACACGGTCTTGTGCAGCACGTCGACGGCCAGCTCCTGGCGGGGCCACGTCTGCGGCGGGGCACCCACTCCGGTGGCGTTCTCCAGGATCTGGTCGCTGCTGAGCCGCACCACTGTGAACATGCCCGACGCGACCGGACCCCTCAGCCCCGCCTGGGCCATGACGCTGCGCAGCACCCCCACCAGGGCGCCCTGCCCGAAATGCATCGCCAGGTTCAGCCACCGCGGCTGGTCTGCCGGCTGCTCGGGCAGACCCGTCAGGCGGGCCAGCACCCGGGCCGGCACATGCGAGTCCGGCCGCCGGGTGAGCCGCTGCTCGACCTTCTCCGCCATGGTCATCACCGCAGCGCCGGCCAGACCGGCCACCAGACCTTGCCACACCGCACGCTTCAGCATATGGGCGCCCATACCCGGGTCTGCCGTTGCTACACGTAGCGCCCGGGCGGCTGGGTCATCCAGCTGACCATCTCCCGAGCGGGTGACGCCAGGTCGGTTATGTGCACGCCGAACCCGCTCCGGCGACGATGGCCGGTATAACTGGCACCGTCCGTCCGGGACGTCGGTGCGCTGGTGCTCTGTCGCATGCCTGCTGGACCGATCGGGCGATCACGACCGCTGCGGTACGCGCACCTTAAAATCCGGTGCGGTCACGATGACCGCCATGAGACGCAGCGGGCCTGCCGCTGAACAGCTGATCGGCGCGCTGATCCCCCGCCCACTCCCCCGATCCAGGCCGATACCGCCACCATTGCCGATCCTGCCGCCCACCACGCAGCAGCCGTGGCCTGCGCCGTCAAACTCGATGTGGCCAGACTCGACCAGGCAGGACGGTGCTCGGCCCGCATTCTGCCGCATCGGCTGGGCTGAGCCCCGAACACCGACTCGGTATCGACGTCGCCGATGGCGCGATCCTGCTCCGGCGCCATCCGGTCGGACGACCGCTGGTGGACGCCCGCGGCGCACTCACCCTCCCCGCGGCGGCAAGGCATCTGTGCGGCATCTCCGGCAGTGACCTGATCGTGTTGGCCGCCGGCATCAGCCGTAACCGCCTGACTGTCTACCCAGCGGCGATGGTCGCCCGCATCCTCGCCGCGCACCACTCGCAGCTCGCGGACGGGCCGCCGTGATGGCTGAGCCAGACCGCGTCGCGGCGGCGTGGCGGAATGGCGGCGCTCTCCGAGCTCGGGGGCACCCTCACCGACCTGCAGCGCGACACCCGACCACGTCGGCCCGCCTTCCACGAGTACCTGCCGAACGTCGTCGCGGCGGCCGATCAGCCTGGGCCTGCGGACCTGCCTGAGCCGTAGGCTGGTGCCGTAGGTGCAGACACATCCGTTTCGAGTGGAGGCCCAGGGTGGACCTGTCCGTGACGACCCGACCGGGCCGCGGCTGTTTGATCGTGCAGGCGGGCGGGGATCTGGACCTGGCCACTGCTGCGGACGTGCGCCAGCACCTGCAGCAAGCCGTTGATGATGGTATGCGTGTCGTGGTGCTGGACCTTGCGGGTGTGCGGCTCATCGACTCGACCGCGCTGGGCATGATCGTGTGGCTGTACAAGCAGCTGCTGGACCGCGACGGCCGGGTCTACGTCGCCGCGCCCCGCCCCATGGTGCGCAGCCTGCTCAGCCTGACGTCGGTGGATCGGCTGATCCGAGTCTGCGAAGACGTGCAGGCGGCCGAGGCTGATCTGGCGGCCGAGGCGTGACCACTGCAGCCAGCGGGCCGATTAGCTGGGCCGGGCTGCGCTGGTGGGGGCCTGGTCGGCGCCCGCGCTGGTATGCCGTGCCCGCCCGTGATCGTTGTACCAGTCGATGATCAGCAGCGTGGCGTCGTCGGCCAGGACCGGGCCGGCCACCCGCAGGACCGCGTCGGCCAGAGCGCGGGTCGCTTCCCGCGGGTGCAGATCGGCGACGCGAAGCAGCTCGGCGTTCAGGTCGAGCTGCGCCGCGCCGCGTTCCCGCATCCCGTCGGTCACGATCACCAGCCGATCCCCGGCCTGCAGCGTCACGTCCCCAGTCTGAAAGGTGGCGTCGGGCACCATCCCCAGCGGGAAACTGCGCGGAAGGTCCAGAGGCTCGACCTGGCCGTCCAGCGGCAGCACGGTGGCGACCTCGTCACCGCCCCGGCGATCCCCCGGCGCGTCCGCGGCCGTCCCGCGCGGCGCGTGGGTGAGCCGGACCAACGCCCGCCCGCCCAGATCGGCGATGAGGAACGACACTGACCGGGCGTCGAGGGACTTGGCCAGCTCACGCATGATCGCCTCGATCGCGTCGACCGGCGCCGCGTCCTCGACTGCGCCGAGCATCGCGGCCATCATCGACGTCCCGCTGAGGTCGATCCCCGCAGCATACGGCGACGCAGTGCGGCTGACCGATCGGTCGCGCTCCTGCCGCCGCCGAGCGTAGGGACGGCAGCATCCCCGGGCGCCACGGTGGGAGATGCGCCGTTGGCCGGCTACGCGTACCGGTCGAACTCCCAGCACAAGCCTGGCCGCGCCCTCGCCGAGCGTGGGATCGTCGCCGAGCAGTCCGGCCTGCACGATGCGGGGGTAACGGGCGGCAGGCCGGCAGAAGGACCGGGACGGGCGCCCGGCCGCCGGCTCAGGCTGGCCGGGCTGGTGCTGTCAGGTGAGGCGTTGGCGTTCTGCGTTGATCCGCAAGGCTTCCTCGAGCTGGTCTTCGAGGACGATGATCCGGCACGCTGCCTCCACGGCGGTGCCCTGCTCGACCATCTCCCGGGCGCGGGCAGCGAGGCGCAGCTGGTAGCGGGAGTAGCGACGATGCCCGCCGGCCGAGCGTTGCGGTGTGATGAGTTTCAGCTCGTCGAGGCGGCGCAGGAAGTCCTGCGACGTGCCGACAATCTCCGCGGCCCGGCCCATCGTGTAGGCCGGATAGTCCTCGTCACCGAACATGTCATCGGGTTGGGCCATGGCGCCTCCGTGTCGAGGGCCCCGGCGCAATGCGCCGGGGCCCAAGGGTTATGGGTCATACACCATCTACCGACACGAACGCCGGCTTGTCGTATCCGCCTCGAACGCCACAGACAGCGCCGAGAGCGAGGATCGCATAATCGTGACCGGAGACCACCTCTCGTTCGATGGAACCAACGGTGTCCGCCCAGCTCAACTGCGGCCGGTGCGGGCGATCCAACGGTGCCGAACCCTCCCTTTCCTCTGCTTCAACTCCTGGTGTTGCTGTCTTTCGAGCCCGCTGGTACGGCAGGGATCGACACACCTTCGCGACCCCACCAGCGGTGAACTGCTTCACGGGCGATGCCACCAACACAATCCCTGGCTCACCCTCCTGCAACCCGAACATCGAACGTTCAGGCCTACTACTTCGTACTACCAAATCCTGAGCGAACCCTGATGTTCCAGGCTCAGCTCGCCGCCCAACTGCCGGGGCGACTCGTCAGCGTCTCTCGTGCTGTCTGCTCTCAACTCCAGAAAAGTTAGCCGATTCCAGTGAGCATGTCTAGGTTCCCCGGCACAGATTTTCTGGTTCACCCGACCGAATCCCTCGACTGACTGAACCTGCCCAGACCGCCGGGCGCCGCGCCGGAACGACATCCCCGGGGCTGCGCCGCTTTGACGACCCCGCCGATGTGCCCGGCTCGTCGGATGCGCTGACATGGCCCACGGCGATGCGGGTCGATCATCGATGGCCGAGTTGCACCAGTTTGTGGATAATCGGGCCGCCAGCAACGCTCGGCGTCGAAGATACGAAAGGGTAGGACCGACGATGACTTTCTCGGCTGAGGTGCAGCCGCAGCTCGACGATCAGATCGTCATCGTGCTCCGCGGCGAGCTGCAGCAGACCACCGCCGCGAAGTTCCGCCAGGTCATCACCGACGTGCTCGCCACATGCCCCGCCCAACTGGTGATCGACCTCAACCTGATCACGTTCCTGGACTCCTCCGGCCTCGGCGCACTGGTCAGCGCCCGGCACGCCTGCGACGAAACCGGATGCCGGGTCGCCGTGTCGGGCCTCAACCCCGCCGTACGCCGAACGCTGCACACCACCGGCCTCACCGACTATCTCAACGCGCACGAAACGCCCTAACCAAGGCACCGCCGTGAGTTTTACTCCCGCCCGGCGCATGCGCGACGAGAGTGCAGCCGAATGTCACCCGCAGCCGGTTGTCAGGATTGTCGGCGAAGTCCTGCTCGGTGCCACAGCGCAGCAGGGCGTACGCGAAGGCGACATCGTCGCCGGCGGTGACGTCCAGCGACTCGATCTCGAACGAGGCACCGCGGGCCTGCCACCGGAAGAACGGCGGCCAGGTCTTACAATATGCGTCGAGGCCACGTACGCCCTGATGCGGTGGCGGCACGTCGAACATCACGATGTTCTCGGCGTGGTAGGCAAGGACTGCGGTCAGGTCGCCGCCGTGGACCGCCTCGGTCCAGCGCTCGATCAGGGCACGGATCTGTTCCTCGCTGGTGGGCGTGGTCGGCTCCGTTCGTGCGGGCTGATGCGTCCGTCAGGACTACAACCCGGGCCGGCCGGCAAACTCATCGCGTGCCTACGAACAATTCGTGGTCAGCTGCGCCGGCAGGCCGAAGGTCGCGAAGTCAGCGTCGAGAAACGAGACCACCTCGGCCATCTGCCGGCCGCGGAGCGCTACCAGGTCCAGGCCGGCCGGCGCGTACACGCCCCGCTCGTCGCTCCACAGGTATGTGCCGAACGCGAGCTGTCCGTTCGCCCGCGCCGGCAGGAAGCGCCACCGATGCCGCGATACGGCGTCGGCCAGGAACCCGCGGATCTCGTCGTGGCCTCCGTACCAGACCCTCAACGGAGGCATCGAGTACCGTGCATCTTCGGTCAACATCGCCACAATGGCGTCGACGTCACCGACCTCCCACGCGCTCATGTACCGCTTGGCCAACTCCCGCTGCGCGGCCTCGCCCAGCGCGTCGAGAGTCTGGTGCTGGCTGGTGTCCGGCAGCAGGCCGGCAAGGACCTTGTGGGCCTGCTGCAATGCACCGTTGACCGCGGGGACCGTAGTGTCCAGCAGGTCGGCGGCCTCGCTGGCGGCGTAACCGAGGACATCACGCAGCAGCAGGACAGCTCGTTGCCGAGCGGACAGCTGCTGCACGGCGGCGACGAACGCCAACTCCACGCTCTCCCGCGCGACGACGCAGGCCTCCGGACCCAGCTGCGCCGTCCAACTCATCAGCCGATCCGGGTACGGCTCCAGCCAGTGCGCCTCCGCCAGCGGAACGCCGCCCGGGCTCAGGTCGGTGGGCAACTCACGCCGCCCCCGACGCTCGATAGTCGTCAGCGACCGGTTCGTCGCGATCTTGTACAGCCACGGCCGGATCGAACCGTGGTCCTCAAACCGGTCCAGACTTCGCCACGCCCGATCCAAGGTCTCCTGAACCGCGTCCTCCGCGTCGTGAACCGACCCGAGCATCCGGTAGCAGTGCGCGCGGAGCTCGTCCCGCAACGGCCCGACCAAACGGCCGAAGGCATCACCATCACCCGCCCGCGCCGCCACCAACAACTGCACCGCCTAGGACTCGCCAACCCGATACGAACGACTCCCAGGAGCTCCGGCACGGCCCACCACCGTCACGCTACAACGACACCACCGACGCGCCCAGCGACGGCTGAAGCTCAGACATTCGCCCGCCCACCTCGCCGCTGCCACCATGATCGGATGCACTGTATTCGACAGATGAGTGCATCTGCGCCGCTTCATCTGATGCACTACAGATCTTTAAAGGTGGGGTTCGATCGGCGTCGTTGCGCGATGCCGGTCGATGTGTGGGTATGTCGATGGGATGTGCGGTTGCGTCGATCCGTACGCCGAACCCGCCGCTGATCATGAAAATACGCCGACACGCCGACCGGCACCTACTGGTGCGAGTCCCTCGACCGCCACGCCGTCGAAGCCAGCGAGCCGAGCATCAAGCCATCTCGGAGTGGCCAATCGAGTGGTTGGACGCACCCTGGCCGCGATCAGCACGTCAGGCACGACGCTGGCGACGTAGCGTTGCAGGCGAGAGGCCCACTGGCTTCCACTATGGCTACATCGGAGAGGTGCTGCACAGGAGAGGAGGGGTGATGACGACGTTCGACAGGGTAAGGGCGTCCGCCAAGCGTGGCGTGACGCGCGGCCGGGAGCGAATCGACTTCGTACGGGCCCAGCGGCGGCGCAACGAGCTGCTGCGGGAGCTTGGTGAGGCGTACTACGCCGAGCACGCCGGAACGGCAACGCATGAGGCCGTGTCCGGCAAGCTTGCTGCCTTGGACACCCACGCGGAGGAGATGCGCAAATTGTCGGGTCGACCGGACCTGACCCGGCAGGCAAGGGACATCATGCACCCGGGCACCGAGTGCGTCGGCGAGAACGACAGCATCGCGACCGCCGCGCAGAAAATGCGCGACCTCGGTGTCGGCTCGCTGCCGATCTGCGGCGCGGACGACCGGTTGCATGGCATCATCACCGACCGCGACATCGCCGTGAGGTGCATCGCGGAAGGCGGCGACCCCCGCGAGGTGACGGCGCGTGATCTCGCCCAGGAGAGGTTGTACTGGGTCGAAGCCACGGCCGACGTCAGCGAGGTGCTGCAGGTGATGGAGAACCACCAGGTCAAGCGGTTGCCGGTGATCGAGAACCGGCGCCTGGTCGGCATCATCAGCGAGTCGGACCTGGCCCGCAACCTCGACGATCACCGGCTCGCCGAGTTCGTCGAGCGGGTCTACGCGACGTCGTAACCGCGGAGTAACCCACCTGCGGCCGTGGCATGTCGGTCGTCGACAGGTTCGGTGGTGGCCGGGCCGCGCCCCGGCCCGGCCACGTCCCTCCGGGCCACGAGGCCGCGGACAGCAGTGCCGGAAGCCTCCAGGTCGTGCGCAGCACGACAGCTGAGTCCCCCGCGACATTCCGCTGTCCTACTGGAGTAGCCCTGATGTCGCTACTCTGCGTATACATACTCTGCGTATACTCGGAATAGTGATCGTGGACCTGTCGCACGAGATCGCCGCCGGGGTACTCACCCGCTCGTTCGAGATCGAGTCGCTGGGCCTGCTCGGCAATACTGGCACCTACCTCGACGCGCCGTACCACTATCACGTCGACCGGGCCGACCTCGCACACCTGCCACTCGAACGGCTGGTCAACGTATCGATCACGATCGTGCGCGCCTACGGCCGAACCTCAGTGACCGCAGCCGACCTCGGCAACCCCGACCGGCTGTGGGGACGCGCTGTCCTGGTGCACACCGGCTGGGCCCATCACTGGGCCACATCCCGTTACCTCGACTTGGACTGCCCGCACCTGGCCGCTGACGCCGCCGACAAACTCGTTGACGCCAATGCCGCGCTCGTCGGCATCGACTCGCTCAACATCGACGACCCGGCCGACCCGAAACGGCCCGCCCACCAGCGGCTGCTCGGCGCCGACATCCCGATCATCGAACACCTGACCAACCTCGAATCAGTACCCGACACCGGGGCCTACCTGACCGCTCTCCCTGCGCCGGTACGCGCGATGGCGTCGTTCCCCGTGCGCGCCGTCGCGGTCTACAACGGCTAGGGTGCGGGGTTTCCACCCGGACGGAGCGAGGCGCTACACGACGCTGCGGCGCAGCGAAGCGCACCGCGCACACCGCGTTATAGTGGCTGTTGGGACCCCGACGCGCACGGATGGTGGCGATATGCCATGGGTCCATTACTCATAACGGTGCTGCTCCTGGCGATAGCCGGGTTTGCGGCCAGCGTCCGGATCGTCCGGCAGTTCGAGCGTGGTCTGATCTTCCGGCTCGGCCGTCTGCAGGACGAGACGCGCGGGCCCGGCCTGGTCCTGATCGTGCCCGGGGTGGACCGGCTGCAGAAGGTCAACCTGCAGATCGTCACCATGCCGGTACCGGCACAGGACGGCATCACCCGGGACAACGTGACCGTCAAAGTCGACGCGGTGGTGTACTTCCGGGTCTTCGACCCGATCCGCGCCGCCATCAACGTGCAGGACTACATGTTCGCGGTCCTCCAGGTGGCACAGACGTCGTTGCGCTCGATCATCGGCAAGAGCGACCTCGACCAGCTCCTGACCAACCGCGAACGACTCAACCAGGGCCTCGAGGTCATGATCGACAACCCGGCAATCGAATGGGGCATCCACATCGACCGCGTGGAAATCAAGGATGTCTCGCTGCCGGAGTCGATGAAACGCTCGATGTCCCGGCAAGCTGAGGCGGAGCGCGAACGGCGCGCGCGGATCATCACCGCGGATGGTGAGCTGCAGGCGTCGCACAAGCTCGCCGACGCCGCGGCCGCGATGGCGCTGACACCGACCGCGCTGCAACTGCGGCTGTTGGAGACGGTGGTCGAGGTGGCGGCCGAGAAGAACTCGACGCTGGTCCTGCCGTTCCCAGTCGAATTGCTGCGCTTTCTGGACAAGCCGGAGTCGGCGCGAGCGCCGGCCCCCGGCATCAAAGACGGAGCACGCCAGCAAGTTGTCCGGCTCCACGCCGCACGTCAGCCTGCGCGGCAGCGGAAACTGGCAACCCGAGTCTCGACGCCGCGCACAGCGCAGGCACGTAGAGCGGTAGGGAACGGCTCGACTCGGCGATCGTGAACACGAAGATGACCCCGATGAGGCCCAGCAGCGGCGCGCCGTTCGGCCCGGTGCCGGCCATCGGCAGGAACAACAGCAATGCCATTCGGGCTCGCCGCGGTAGCGCTCGGCGGCGGCGCTGCCGCACCGCCTCAGGCCGCGGCCGTGCGGTATGAGGTGAAGTCGGCCAGTCGGCGGATCCGGAACCCGAGCTGCTGTAGAGGCGGATGGCGTTGGTGTTGCTCGCCGCCGCGAGGAGGGCAACCCCCGCCGCAACTGCCCACGTCCGCTGGGACGGTCGCAACCGACACTTCCTGCACACGACATGACCGATCACACGCCATCGCACTCCCCCAACCTCCGCGCCTACCTCGCCGGCCCGGAACTCGCGGCCGTGTGGTCCACCGCCCGCGCCCGGCTGGAGCGCAACGGTCTCCGCATCACCGGCTCGATCAGCGTCGACCTCGACGACGCCGCAGCGGACCGCCTTTCCGGCCTGCTCAGCCGACCGCTGCAACCCGGTCAGGGGCGACCCGTCAAGCTCGCCGACCTCGATGAGGCACTCCGCCACTCCGCCGCCCAGCTAGGCCTCGTTTCGGCGCTGCAGATCATTCACGGCCAGCCGGTGGCCGACCGCGGCGCGGAACGCCGGGAGTTGCAGACACAGTGGAACGAAGTATGGCTGCGGCTCGACGCCGCGCTGGCCGGTGCCGGACTGGCCGACGCCGCATGGGTGCCCGCCTGGATCGCAGGCCTGCAGCGCACCGGCGTCCTCACTCGAGCCGGGATCGACGCCGCAGAACGTGCACTGGACCACGCAGTCACCGCCCTTGCGATCCTGCTTCTGCCCGGCGACCGGCCGCCGATCGAACTCGCGGCCCTGGCGAGCAGGGTCACCGGTGACGCTCACGGGCTCGACGACACGACGCTCGTATCGCTGGTACTGCTGCGCGCCGCCGCGCAGGCACACGACCGTCCGGTTCCCGAAACCGCGGCCCAGCGGCGGGACCTCTGGCAGATCCGTGGCGTCGCCACTGACACGATCTCCGGAACGGTCCTCGCATGGCGGCTCCGGCCGCCAGGCCCGGACAGATGGCCGAGCATGATGCGGGACCGGGCCGACCTGGGCCTCATCACCCATATCACCCTGCACGAACTCGACCGCGCGGGCGCCGTGTCCTATGCCAGACCCGGCCAGATCGTCTTCGTCTGCGAAAACCCGCAGGTGCTGCAGGCCGCCGGGCATGCAGGCGTCGACGCACCACTGGTGTGCTTGTCTGGTAACCCCGCCACCGTCGGCACTCGGCTTGTGCAAGCGCTGATTTCCGCGAAGCATCCGGTCCTATACCACGGAGACTTCGACTGGCCCGGCATCGCCGTCGCCGGCCGCATCATCAATCTCGGCGCGTCTGCTTGGCGCATGTCGGCCGCCGATTACCGAGCAGCGGCGGCCGCCCGGACCACGTCGACGACCACGCAATTGCCCTTGCCGGAAAGCCCGTGCCTACAACGTGGGACCCCGATCTCGGTGTCGCCATGCAGGCTCGCGGACTGGCCGTCCATGAGGAAGCCGTGCTCGCTGAACTCCTCATGGACCTCACCGGCGTTCACGAGACCACAGCCAGTTCTTGACGGGCTCTGATCAATCCCCGAAACAGCGGTTCTCCCCGGAAAAACGGGACTCGACAGGCAACGCGCACGAAGCGCGGGCAAACGGGGCGAGCTTCCCCTTCCCCGCCAGCGATCCTCCGACCGAAAGCCAACCCGGTCAAGCCAGGCTTTGGCACCCGATCCCCAGCAGGAAATCAGCCGCCGCCGACTCGTCGTGGCTCCTGACCGTTGGGCGGCCGCCCAACCGGCGGTGTTGCCGTGACGCCGCCGTGGACAAGATCACCGGCCGACACTGCCTGCCGTTGCGCCGCGCGGACGAATGGGAGCTCTGTCCAGTCGGCGACCACCGACATGCATGTTTGATCGACCCGCGTCGTCCGAACGGGTCGGTTCTTGCTGCAGCTGTTGATGTAGCAAAGGGAAGCTCTATAATTTGGCATGCCTGATGCGCGGGCCAATGATATCGGCCTCATCCGGAACACGTTCCTAGAGGGCCTTGCCCACGTCCTCGCCCATGATCTCAGGTTCAAGGGCGTCCTCGGCATGGAGATCGGCGGCTCGGTTGGGCGGGGCGAAGCGGACCCACTTTCGGACATCGACCTGTTCATGTATGTAACGGCTATCGAGTTCGATACATATTGCGGCGGTTTTGCCTTCGAATTATTGGAGTGCGCAGGGCCCGTGCGGCGGCGGCGTGGGCCGTCGTTTGCGCCACTCATCGGTTGGGGCTATACCGTCGACTATGGGGAGATCGGACTTGTGCAGCTGTTTGTCCGCTCCGACGCTGCACTCCGGCCGTCATACCTCCAGCGGCAAGGAAGGATCCTGTTCGAGCGTGACGGGCGGCTCGCGAGCACGCTGGCGGCGGCGAAAGCCGAGGCGTTGCCGAGCAGGAGCATCGCCGCTGCCGCGCTGTCCGAAATCTACTTCAGGTTGTTCAACGTGACGAAGGAACTCGCCCGCGGCCACACCTGGCAGGCGCGCAAGTACCACCGGGAGATTCAGGAGCAGTTGCTGGTCCTGGCCAGGCTGGCATCGGCGAAGGAGCCTGCGGGAAGCTACTTCCGGCACTCGGGTCGGGCCATGGAGCAGGAGTTGCCGCACGAGTGGCGCCGCGCGATCGAGGAACTGGACCGACAGAGCACGGATCAGATGGGAGAGCCGGTCGTCCGGGCCACCGTCGCACTCGCCGCCCGCCTGCAGGACGCGCTTGCGTCGCAGATCGACGCACCCGTCGACTGGTCGGCCCTCGAGGAGCGGATACTTCATCGCCTCGCGACGCGCCTCGGACCGTCATGACGCCCCCAGTCGAGCACCGATGAATCCCGATGGCACGCTGCGGGGGCGTCTGCGCGAGCAGCAGCGGCGGCGATTTGTCGGGCGAGCGGCCGAAACCGACGCGTTCATTCAGCATGCCATCCGTGCCAGACCACCCACGTTTCACGTGTTCTCATACGCCGGGGTCGGTGGTATCGGGAAGACCGCACTGCTCACAGAGCTGGCGAATCTTGCGAAGCTCAACTCACCCAACGTTGCGGTGGCTACCCTGGAGACCGCACACTCGGCCTTCGATCTCATGAGTGTCTGGCGCAGCCAGCTCAATTCGGATCCCAAGGTGTTCCGGACCTTCGACAAGGAGCTGCGGCGGTATTCGGCGGTCGCGTCGAAACTGCACGCGGCTGCCGGCTCGGCCGCGAATGGTGCCTACAAGGCCCTGGAGAACAGCGGGATCGTCGGCGCATTCATCGCCGGGACCATCGGTGAGGAGCGTCTTCGCGGTTACCTCTCGCAATTCCTCAACGGCCGGGAGTCGAACGCCTATCTCGAGGGGCCGGCGCTGCTTACCTCGGCGTTCATCGCGGGCGTCAACAAGCTGTCGAGGAGCGGCCGCTTGTTCCTGATGATCGACTACTACGAGGGAGCGACCGCAGAGGTCGATGACTGGGTGCGGCGGTGCCTCGAATCGGACCTGTCGACAGAGACGGTGCTCGTCCTCGCCGGGCGGGAGCGCCCCGAGCGGATGAACTCCGGCTGGTCGGCGTTCCGCCCGTTCACCCTCGTCCATGAACTGAAGCCGTTCACAGAGCAGGAACAGGACGAATACCTCGATCGCCTCGCGGTACAGCAACCTTCGCTCCGCGCCGATCTGAAGGCATTCACCGGCGGGCTGCCGTGGGCGTTGGCATTGAGCGTGGAAGGCATCGACGTCGGCGGCACAGATCCTGTACGGCCGCAGGACTTTCACGAGGTCCGCTCGATGGTCGTAAACCGGTTCCTGAGTCAACTTGAGCAGCAGGGCCGCTTGCGGGAAGTGGTGGAGGCGTGCTGCATCCTGGAGGCATTCGACCTGGACGCGCTGGCCGCCTTACTCGACGCCTCGGCGGTCGATGAACTGGAGCAGCTGTCGCGGTATTCGTTCGTTGTCCGTCGCGACGACGGCCGGTGGGTGATCAAGGAGGTCGTTCGCGAAGCTGTCATCGAGATTCTGCGGCAACGCTCACCGCTGCAACTGCTCGAACTGCGCCGCCGGGCAGCGTGGCACTACCAGCAGTTGGTGGACGGGACACAGTTGTTCTCTGTGCAATGGCAGGATCGCTTCGTGGAGTGGATCCGGCATACGATCCGTTACGACGTCGAGCGCGCCGTAGACATTCTCGTGCAGGCCGTGAGCCGGGTGCCGGCGCAGGTCTGGCGGATCCCGAGCGCCGGCGCGTTCAGCCTGATCACCGCACATCCCGAAGCCAGCCAGGATCCACGAATCCGTTACCTGGACGGCGAAAGCGCCCGGGCCGCCGGGAATCTCGCTATTGCACGAGAGCGTTTCAGGTCGATCGCCGCCGACCCCGGCGCCGCCGACACCCTGCAGATCTCGGCGCTTGCGAGCCTCATCGAGATCATGCACCAGATCGGTGATGTCGGTGCGGCACTGGCATCTGCCAGCGACGGTTACCAGCGAGCAACCACGGCCGCCCTGACCGACCATGCCACGATGTTTGCGGCGCGGCTGGCGGAGATGCACGGTGTCCTCGGCGACCAGCGTACGTCCGATCACTACTGCGCGATCGCCATGGATGGGCTGCCCTCGATCACGGATCACCTGGTTGCCGGCCAGGCCGCGCTCGTGCTCTGCTACATGCTGGCGTTCGCGGGACGGCACTCGGATGCGAGTGCGGTCATCGAAGTCGCCATTCGTCGATGGCGTGCGGTGGGCTACGACTTCGGGGTGGCGCAGGCCGAGTCATGCGCGGCCTGGCACGGCTGGCTCACCGGCCGGATCGCTGCGGGGCTCGCCGCTGGCAACCGTGCCTACCGCTACTTCGAAAGCATCAACGACCATTACTACGCCGGTCTCGCCTCCCTGAACCTCGGAGAGCTGTACCGTCAGGCTGGCTCCGCAGCGGAGTCTCTCGACTGGCTTGATCGCGCCCGAGTACTGCTGTCGGCGAATGACGGGTTCGTCTATCTTGCCATCACGCTCTACCGGCTGGGCCGGGTCAACCTCGCGCTCGGACAAGATCAGCAGGCCGTCGCATGGCTCGAGGAAGCGGTCGCGTTGGAGCGGGATCGGGTCCATGAGCCGTATTCGCTCGGCATGGCCCTGCTGTATCTGGCGGAGGGCTACCACCGCGTCGGATCCGCGCGTGCCGGGGCGGTGCTGAGCGAAGCCGTCCAAGTGCTAATCGGCGCTCAGAACAGGCACGGCAGGGTGCTGGCGAAACTGGTTGGCGCCACGCTCGGAGCCGAGATCGGCGCCGAGCGCAATCCGGAACCGCTGATTCACGAAGCGCTTGCCGCGGCCTCCGCAGCGGGCTTCCACGACCTCGAGTCAAGCGCCCATCTCGCCTTGGCGCGAATGGCTGCCGGAACGGACGACGAGGCGACTGGTAGTCATCTCGGGCTCGCATTGGCGGCGGCGGCGAAGTTCAGCCCGTACCTTGGCGACGCGACATTGCGATCGTGCCAAGATGTTCTGAGCGCCCTTCCCAACGGTCGCCGCGAAGAGGTGGCCAGACGAATGGCGCAAGTGTTCGCCAGCGCGCCGCATGCCGTGTCCGTCGACCGGCTCCGCCGCGCCGAGGAAGCTGCACTGCTCAACACCGCCCCTCTCATCGATCAGATGGTGACCGTCATCTAGCCAGCCATAACAAGGAGGTATCGTGGCCGAGCCCTCGTCACGGTTCAAGGACAGAATCGCATTGATCACCGGCGGCTCACGAGGCATCGGCCGCGCAATTGCCGTGGCGCTCGCGTCTCAAGGTGCGCCGACGGTGGTGAATTACCTTGATGATGAGACTGGGGCGGAGCGCACCGTCGACGACATCACGACCGCGGGCGGGCAGGGCGTTGCGGTGCAGGCCGACGTCCGGTCAGCGGACGGTGCCGCGCGGCTGGTCTCAGAGGCCGAGCGGCTGTTCGGACATCCGGTGCACATTCTGGTCAACAACGCCGGCGTCATTCCCAACAGCGCTGGTTGGGAGGCCGAGCGCAGTGAGACGCTGACCGACGCGTTCTTGACCAATGCCGCCGCGGCGGTGTTCTGCGCCCAGGCATGCGTACCCGGGATGCGGAAGGCGGGCTGGGGCCGGATCGTGAACATCTCATCCATCTACGGTCACCATGCCTCGCCCGCGGTGCTCTCATACTCGATGTCAAAGGCTGCGCTCGACGCTGTGACAAAGGCACTCGCTGTTGATCTCGGTCCCGCTGGCATCACCGTGAACTCGGTGGCGCCGGGCAACATTGACACCGCCATGACGCGCCGCGCGGGCGAGGACTACATCTCCTACATCGAGCAACGCACGCCGGTCGGCCGTCTCGGCACGGTTGACGAGGTGACCGATGCGGTGCTGATGCTGTGTGACGTGCCGTTCATTTCCGGCGCGACGTTGTATGTCGACGGCGCCCTGAGTCTCGCCTCCTGACCTGTCGCCATCAAAGGATCTGGAGGCGGCGGAGCGTACGCTCCGCCGCCTCCAGATCCTGCGCGGCGGCATCCAGTTCAACCGCCAGCAGCTTGATCGCGTCTGGCCACGCACGTTCACCGGAAGCCAGTCGGTATTGCGACAGCAAGTGCTGTTCGATGCAGGTGACAGCGAGATCCAGAAGCCGCGGACAGAGCCGTTCTTCCAGACCGAACCGCTGGCTGCCGAGTCCGTGTTCGATCTCAGCGACCAACGGCAGCAGGCGGCAGAACGCGCCGATCCGACCGTTCCTCGGTCCCTGCATCGCCGGAACCCGTGTGCCGAGAATCGGCGCCTGGGAAAGTGCGCGGTGAGCCGCTGAGAATGATAGGTCCCGGGCGGCGAAGCGCACCTCTGGCACCCGGCAGAACGTCAACGCGCCGAGGCACAGGACGCACGGTTCCAGGGATGTGTACACCGTGACGACGGTATGCACGCTCGACGGCAGGCCGCTCAGTGCACGAATCTCCGCATGCTGGAAGAAGGAGGAGCCACAGGCTGGGTCCGTAGCATTGCCAGCGACGCTCAGAATTTGCCCGCCCACTGTGGCCGCCGCCCCGACTCCCCAACCTCGGGCGAGGTAGGAGCGCCATGCCTCATCGAGGACGATCTCCCAGACAGCAGATTCCTCAGCTGCCCATTCGGTGATATCGGTAGACGCCGGCATCGAAGATTCTTACCCACGCACTGACTTCAAGATTGTTGTATCCCCTGTCCGTGAGGTGCGCTGCGACAGTCTCCGCCAGCTCATCCGACAGTGCCTTGGCCGCTTCGGCCCGGAGTCCGTCCGGGTCGGGGGAGGAGTTGAGTTCCAGATCGACATGTTTGCGATTACGAACCACCGCATGCTGTGGTGCGATCTCCAGAGACACAAAGTCGGGGTTCTCCTGAAAATGCTTCCCGACGATCCCCAGCAGAGTATCGGCGATGGTTTCCAGATCCGACTCCTGCAGAACGTCCGACTTGTATTTTATGTCAAGGTGCGGCACGGAACCTCCCGAGAGGACGGTGATACGACAAGAATGAGGTCGTCAAGAAGCAGATCGAGCCTATTGCGGTGCACCATTCTGCGAATCACGTTCGTCAGTGCCGCCGCCGGGCCGGGATCCAGTCCTGCCGGGTCAGTATGGCATAGCAGACTGAGCATGCTGTAGAGGGATGCATGGCGATCGCACGCCCGTGGCACCATGTCGGGGTCGTCCATCCTGATGCCGGTCAAGTCATACGAGACGGCTGCAGCGGAAGCAACCGCGGAATACGGGACATCGTGGGACTTAAGCCAGGATTGTACGGACTCTGCGGTCAGCATTCCGTCCTCGGACCCTCCCTGCGCTGTGCGTATGCAGGCTCGCAGCTGATAGGAGGCGGATTGCCGGCTGCGCATGACGACGACCAGCGCGGAACCGCTGGATCGCGCCTTTTGGACCAGCCAGGACAGGACGTCCTGCCATCCTGGCAGGTAGTACAACACATGTGAGATCAGGATCAGCCCTGGACCCGATGGAAGCCGCTCGAACGGCAGTCGCGTCAGGTCGGCGCAGACCCCGTCGACCCGCTGGCTGGTCATGGAACGCAGCCTGGATCGTGCAGCGACGAGTTGCCCCTCGTCCTTCTCAACGAGAAGCCAACGGCAGGTGGTTGGCAGCACCGGCACCAGTGCTGCCGCCGGGGCACCGTTGCCGCAGCCGAGATCAACGACGTGATCGACGGTGTCGAGCAACGCCCGGTCCGTCTCGGACAATCCGGCGACCGCCGCCTTGACCGGGCTGCCGCTCAGCGCTGTGAGTCCGTCCCGGTAGGGGTACACCGCCGATACCCCTGCTCATCCTCGCGGGTGCAGGCCGGCCATGGCGAGCCCGTCAAGCAGTAGTCCCTTGTCGACGGGCTCGTGCAGGTAGCGTAGCGCGGCGGGCGCGTGTTCCTCGCCGACAACCTCCGATCGACTGCGCAGCCGGGGACCGATGCGCACCAGCGTCAGGCATGCGCCGTCGGGGTGAACAAGGCTCTCGTGAAAGGAGGACAGTGAGACGTTGTAGAACTGTCCGGCCCGGCGAAAATCGTCCACATCGGGTGCCAACCCGATCCGCCGCTCGGTGCGCTCCAGCAGCGAGACCCGGCCGGGCGCCGAACCCGCGAGATACACGACGCCGGTGCACCGGTCATCGGCTGCGTCGTTGCTGACGAACTGCGTGTCACGCAACCCGCCCTCGACGATGAGACTCTCCAACTCCCACACATGGCGGTGAATAGTCCATGCCGGGTTCTGAGTGGCTCGAATGCCAGGCGGCCAGCAGTGCATCGTGTAACGGCAACCGTTCGAGTCGAGTGCCAGGTCAAAGCGGAAGAACCCCAATGGATGCCACCAGGCATCGAGATCGTCGACCCGGCACGCACCGATCAGCTCCGCAGCTGCGGCGATGGAGCGGTCAGGGTCACGGCGGTCATACGCAGACGCGAGTTCGCCGACCACGGCATCATCGGGTCTCACCACCGGTGCCACCCCACAAGATCCTTGGATCGGTAATGTCGGGCTGAGATGTTCTGCTGCACAGCAGGCCAGTCGTAACGGCCCCCAAATTGAAACATATACAGAAGCACTCAAGCCATGGCAGTGACGGAGCGTGCGAATTCTGGCATACAGCATCAGCGTCGGGCCGAGTCCACGTGTCGGTCGATACCGGTTCCGCTCCTCCAACGATCTATCAATTTCATCGATTGCGGTGTTCGCGGGTCAGCTGGCCGGGGCGGTGGAGGTCAGGTGGGCGCGGATCGCCGCCGTGGTGGTTTCCTCGTCGTCGGTGCGGTCGATGCCGAGGTCGGTGAGGACGGTCAGGGCGTGCTGCCAGTGTTCGCGGGCCTCTCCGTGCTTGCCCTGGTCGTGGCGGGCGCGGGCGAGACGGGCGTCGAGCCGGAGCCGGTCCTCGCCATCGGCGTCGGCACGCCCGGTGCGGTACCGCGGCCTGCCCTGCGCCCGCCCGGGTCCGGGCGCGCACCTCGTCGCACCGTCAGGGCGCCCACCGGCGCCACACCCGGCGTCAGCCGGCGCCGGGGAACGGGTCGGCGGCGATCCGGGCCCGCAACCGCTCAGCCTCCGGGGTGGCGAGCGCACCGCAGATCTCGGCCGCCCGGTGCCGCAGTTCGGCCCGCTCGGCACCGGTGAGCAGATCGGCGAGTGCCAGACCCGCGGTCGCCTCGTCGATCAGGTCGAAGTTGTCGCGCGCCGTGCGGACCGCCTGGCGCAGTACGACGCGCGCCTCGGCCGGTTCGGTGTGCGCCAGCGCCGTTCCGAGCACCGTGAGCACCCGCACGTACGCGATCGGGTGGTTCGACACCGTCACGTGGTCCAGCGCCCGCCGTCCCGCGGCGACCGCCGCCACCCACTGCCGCCGATGTTGGTACAGGCCGGCCAGCGTCAGGTTCGCCCGGGTCAGGGTGAGCTGCTCCCGGATGGCGGTGCCACCCGGGCCGGCGCCGGCGATCACCGCGCCGAGGCGGGCGATCGCCGCGTCGTGCTCGCCCTGGGCCGCCTCGATCTGCGCCAGCCCGGTCCGGCAGGTACCTGCCATGATCCGGTCCTGCGCGCCGGTTGCCGCCTCGAACACGGCAAGGGCACGGCGGCAGGCCACAGTGGCCTCGTCGAGCCGGCCCGCCATCAGGTTCAGCTGGGAGGCGATCCAGGCGGTCAGCCCCAGTGCCGAGTCGGCCGCGGCCCGCTCGAAGTACGCCATCGCCCGGTCCAGGTCGGCAAGCCCGTCGAGCGGCCGGCGCAGCACCGTGCCGTACGCCCAGCCGCGGTCGCGCCGCTGCAGCGCCTCCTCCCGCTGGTCGTCGAGGGCCTGCGCGGCGGCGACGGAGAGGTCGAACAACTCCACCCACGGCACGGCGTGATAATGGCTGTCGGCGTACCAGTAGAGGGCGCGGGCCGCGGTGAGCACCGTCTCGTGCCGGCCGGCCAGGGCGACGCGCCGGATCGCCCACCACCACTCCACCCGGGCACCGGTGAGCCACGACTCCGCCTCGGCGGCCGAGCGGAGCTCCACCGCGGGTGCCGGCGTCGCCGCCGGGCCGAGCCGCTCGACCGGATCCGGATGCGGGTCGAACCAGCGGGCCGCCTCGCTCACCCCGGCCAGCAGCCAGTCCGCGATCCGGTCCAGTGTCCGGTCGCGGTCGGCCGGTGCCTCCTCGGCCTCGGCGCGCTCCTGGGCGAAGGCCCGCACCAGGTCGTGCAGCAGGTACCGGTCCGCCTGCGGGGCAGGGCTGAGCAGACCGGTGTCGGCGAGGGAGTCCAGCAGATCGGCGGTGTCGGCCGGGTCGATACCGGTCGCCACGGCGGCCGACACCGCCGACACGGCCGCGCCGGGCAGCAGCGCCGCCCGGCGCAACACCAGCCGCTCCTGATCACCGAGCCGCCGGTACGACACGACAAGCGCCCGCCGGGTCGCGTGGTCACCGGCGCCGAGCAGGTCGGCCCGGCGCCGCTCGTCGCGCAGGCTCTCGGCCAGCGCCTCGATACTCCATTGTGGACGGTCGAGCAGCCGGCCGGCGACGAGGCGCAGGGCGAGCGGCAACCGGCCGCACAGGGCCGCCAGTTCGGCGGCGGCCATCGGGGCCCGCGCCACCCGCCCGGCGCCCAGCAGTCCGGCGAGGAGCAGCCGTGACTCCGCGTCGGAGAGCGGATCGACCGGTAGCCGGCGCACGGCGGTGAGACCGGCCAGCGAGCCCCGGCTGGACAGCAGGGTGAGCCAACGGCGCCCCGCCGGCAGCAGCGACCGGGCCTGCTCCTCGCTGGTGACGTTGTCGAGGACGAGCAGGCCGGGACCGTCGGCGGTCAGCATCCGGTACAGGGTGACGCGCTCACCCCCGGAGGCGGGCAGCCGCTCCGCGGCGACGCCGAGGGCGGCCAGCAGGTCGGCGAGGGCCTCGTCGGCGGTGAGCGGCTCCCCCCCGGCGCCGCCGAGGCCCAGGAAGACCACCCGCCCGGCGAACCGGCCGGCCAGCCGGTGCGCGGCCCGGACCAGCAGCGCGGTCTTGCCGACCCCGGGCGGTCCGCTGATCACCGCGACGGTGCCGGCCGGGTCCTCGCCGGGCACCGGCTCGCCCAACGCGAGCAGCCAGTCCAGCTCGGCCTCCCGGCCGACGAAGTCGGGCAGGTCGGGCGGGAGCCCGAAGACACCCGCGGCGGGAGCGGTGGCCTCGCCGTGGTGTGGCCGGCCGGCCGCCGCCAGCAACCGCTGCCGGGCCGGGCCGTGCAGGCCGAGCGCGTCGGCGAGCAGCTCGGCCGTGCGTCGCTGGGCCGCCACGCCGCCCCGCTCCAGATTGCGGACCGTCCGGATGCTGACGTGCGCCGCCTCGGCCAGATCGCCCTGGGTCAGGCCGGCCAGCAGCCGGTGATGGCGCAGCGCCGATCCGAACGCGTCGTTCGCCCGGTCACGTGGCTTCACGCCGGAAAACATAGCGAACGGCCCAGCGAGCGGAGCGAACGACGGGTTGTGTCACCATGGCATGGTCAGTGGACACGTCCCAAGGGATCAAGCCGTAGGCGTCGTTGTGGAACAGCCGGCGAGTTCCTCCCAGTCCCGGCCCGACGACAACCGGTTCGGGTCGCTGCTGCGGCGGCTGCGCGGCGCCGCCGGGCTCACCCAGGAGGAGCTCGCGGCGGCGGCGGACCTCGGTGTACGGACCCTCCGCGATCTCGAGCTGGGCGTGTCGGTCCGGCCGCAGCGCCGCACCGTCGAACGACTCGCGATCGCGCTGCGGGTCACCCCGGCCGAGCGGGAGGCGCTGATCGAGCGGGCGCGCACCGCCCGCATCGTCGGCAGCGGCACCGACCGGGGCGCCACGGGCGACGGCGCCGCCCCGGGCCATTCGCTCCCCCGCGACCCGGCGGGCTTCGTCGGCCGGGCCGAGGAACTGGGGATGCTCCTGGACGGCGGGCCGCACGGCGGCGTGACGGTCGTCGGCGGCCCGCCGGGTGCCGGCAAGACCACCGTGGTGATCCACGCGGCTCACCTGCTCACGGCGGAGCATGCCACGGTGGTGTACGCGGAGCTCGCCGACGCCGACGGCACCGCGACGGCGCCGCAGGACGTGCTCGGCCACCTCCTCACCGCACTGGGCGTTGAGTCCGGCCGGATCCCGGCCACCCACGGCGGACGTCTCGCCGCCTATCAGCGGCTGGCCTCGGGCCGGCGTGGTGTCCTGGTGCTCGACAATCCTCAGTCCGAGCAGCAGGTCCGGCCGCTGCTGCCGGCCGGGACCGGCTGGCGGGTGCTGGTCGCCGCCCGGCGACGCCTGGCCGGGCTCCCGGCGACCCACCGGATCGTCCTGGACGCGCTGCCCGAGGACGAGGCGCTGCGGCTGCTCGCCACCGCGGTCGGCGCCGACCGGACGGCCCGCGAGCCGGCCGCGGCGGCCGAGCTGGTCGAGCTGTGCGGCCGGTTGCCGCTGGCGCTTCGGGTTGTCGCGAACCGGCTGAGCAGCCGCCCGGCATGGACGCTGCAGTCCCTCGCCGAGCGGCTCCGCGATCCGCGCCGCCGGCTCGACCGGCTCAGCGTCGGTGACCTCGAGGTCCGGGGCGCGATCGCGGCGTCCTACCGTCAGCTGCCGCCGGCCGCGCGATCGGCGGTACGCCGGATGGCCTTGCTGCCTGAGCCCTCCTGCGACGACGCCACGCTGCACGCCCTGGCCGGGCCGGGAGCCGGCCCCGCGGCGACCGGCGCCCTCCACGACAGCGGCCTGCTGCTGCCGGCCGACGCCCCGGGACGGCACCGGCTGCATCCCCTGATCGCCCTGTACTGCGCGGAGCAGGCCACCGAGGACGACACCACGGCCGTCGAAGGGTTCACCGGGCCGCCGTGACCCGCAGGTCTCAGGACCGCAACGTCTCGACCGGCCAGCCGGCGAGGACGGCCAGGTCCGGACCGCCGAGCGCCGGCTGCGGCACCACGACCCTGGCTCGCTGCCGGGCCGGGACCGGCAGCCGGGACAGCAGCGCGGCGACCGCGGACCAGACGGCCGACGGGACCGCCACGTCCGGCGCGCCGACGACCACCACGACCCGGTCAGGGTCCACGGCGGTGCACTCCGGCGGCCCGGCGGTCCTCAAGGCCGGCGCGCCGCGCACCCACAGGCCGCCGGGGAGCGCGTCGACCTGCCAGCCGGGCACGAGCGGCCAGCTGGACAGGCCCGGCGCGGCCGGCCAGCCGGTGACCGGCGGGACGGCCTCCACGAGCTCAGGTTCGGCGCTGCCGGGCTGGAAGCGCAGCAGCCGGCCGAACGGCTCCCAGGTGGGCTCGCCGCGCGCGGAGACCCAGCGACGCGACCGGGCGCCGGACCGTTCGACGGTCGGGACGCCGCAGCCGACCAGCACCGGCTCACCGAGCTCGGCCGCCACCGCGGCGGCCAGGTCCGGGCCGCCGGCCGGGTCGCCGTAGGGCAGGAGCTCCGCCTGCCTGCGCACGGCGACCGGCAACGCGCGCAGCAGTGCGCAGACCGCGTCCACCGGCACCCGGCCGTGCCCGGTGCCGGCGTCGCCGAGCAGCACCCGCAGCCGGTCGCCGGTGGCCGGGATCGCGTACGCCAGGTCACCCAGGTCGGCCTGGTCCTGCGGCACGGATCGCAGCCAGAGGCCGGCCGGGATCTCCTCGGCCACCGCCGCAGCGGGTAGCCGCGAGGCGGCCGCGAGCCGCGCCGCGCCGTCCCAGGCCGGCGCCGGCAGCCGGGAGCCGAGGTCGTCGTGCCGGCCGTCCGCGCGGAACCGGCGCCAGTCGGCCCCCGCGGCACGGCCGTGGACGAACAGCGATCCGTCCGGGCCGAAGAGCAGCGAGCCGGTCGGCACGAGGACGTCGACGCCGAGGCGCGCGGCAAGCGTCCCGACCGGTGAGGCCGGGCCGGGCGCCGCCGAGCCGGACCCGATCAGCCGGACGCCGGTGACGTCGTGCGGTGGCCCGCCGAGCAGTGCGCCGATCACCGCGACGGTGGCGTCGGCGGTGATCCGCACCGGCGGCTGCACCGCCAGCCAGACGCTGCCGGTCTCGGGCAGCTGCCGGTGCAGCACCGCCAGCAGCGCGTCGTCCGGCCGGTCCCGCCCGTGGTGCAGCAGCCACCCCGTGCCGACCGGGAGCGCCATGATCTCAGCAGCCGCCGGCTCCTCGGCGGCTTTCGGTGCCCGGCGCCTCATGCGCACAGCGCCGTGCGGTCGACGCCACGCTGCCGCAGGATCGCCGAGAGCTGGCGCTGCGCGGCGTGCGCCCGGGATTTCACGGTGCCGATCGGCACCCGCAGCCGCTTGGCGGCCTCGGCCATGGTGTACCCGTGCAGGTGCAGCTCGACGACGACAGCCCGGTGGTCCGCGCTGAGCCTGGCCAGGGCCTCGTGGACCTCATGGCGCAGCAGCACCGCGTTGACCCCGTCGCCGGTCGGGGCGTCCGGGACCATGCCGACGGCGATCTCGCCGCGGCGGTGCCGACGGCGGTGCGCGTCAACGGCGAGGTTGTGCGCGACGGAGAAGAGCCAGCCCCGGGCCGAGCCGAAGCCCGGCCCGAACACGTCCGGGTGCTGCCACGCCCGGACCAGCGTCTCCTGGACGATGTCCTCGGCCAGATGGGCGTCACCGTTGACCAGGCGCCGCACGTATATCAGCAGCGCCGGTCGGTGCACGTATGCGGAGTACCGGTCGTCCTGCACGGTCGCTACTTTCTTTGGTTCGGAGTCGTCGGATCTAGGCGGCGGTGCAGGACAGCCGGACCTGCGCCGCGCCGATGCGTTCGCCGTTGGGGTTGCCGCCCCGGTTCGCCAGGTGTACCGAGATCTCACCGTTGTGCACCGCGTGCGTTCCGGCGCTGACCCAGCGGCCACGGTTGACGGTCTGGTCGATGGTGAACCTCGCGTAGACCGTGCTGCTGTTACGGCCGCCGAGGACCTTGTAGTAGGCCGGGCGCCCCGCCACGTCGTTGGCCACCCCCGTCGACGGGATGTAGACCGAGACCGCGCACGAGCCGGTCACCACCGGGTTCGTCACGAACCACCACACCACGTACGGACCGGTGTCGTAGCTCGCATTGCCCGACATCGGCATCGCCAGGGCCCGGCCGCAGCCGGCGGCACCGCCGGACTTCTCCGACCAGCTGCCGTTCATGCCGTTGGTGTACCAGTTCTGGGAGTCGTTGTTCGCGCAGCCGACCCCGGCGGTCCGGGTGCTGGTGGCCTTCGCCGCGGCCGTGGTGGCCGCCGGCGGCTTCGGCGCCTGTGCCCCGGCCTGGGCGGTCGGCTGTCCGGCACCAGAACCAGAACCAGAACCGGCACCAGAACCACCGCCGGCACCGGCTGCCGCCGGTGCCCCCGCCGCCGGGTCTGACCCGGAGACCCCGGCCGGCACCGGCGGCGACGAGCCGGCCGCCGAAAGGTCCGGCGTGGCCGACGACCCGTTGGTCATGGTGGCCGTGGGCGAAGTGTCCTCCGGCCACGGCTGCGCGATGCCGACCACCGGTGGCGCCGCGGCACGCTCGGGTGCCACCCCGCCTGACCCGGTGCCGAACGCGTACGCCAGCGGGCCGACCAGGACCACCGCCGCCGCCGCGCCGAGCGCCACCCGCATCCGGCGGGAGCTCCTCCGCCCGGCGACCGGCGCGGCCGTCTCCGGCTCGCTGCGCCGCCGCCGACGTTCCGGGCGCTGCGCCGGCGGCAACGGATCCGATCCGCTCGGGGCCGGCTGCGCCGCCCGTTCCGCCGCGGCTCCCTCGACCGGTCCGTCGCCCTGCCCGTTGCCCAGGCCGTCAACCGGGCCGTTCGCTAGGCCGTTGCCCAGGCCGCCGACCGGGCCGCCGACCGGGCCGCCTGCTGGCTCGTCGCCCGGCTCGGGGACGGTGACGGCCGCCGTGGTGGCGCCTGCCGGGGCCACCGGCTCGACCGGCGGCAGCCCGGCCGGCGACGGCGGCCCGGCCACCCGGGCGGGCTTGGACTCCGGGCTCGCCGGCCGGGCGGACCGGCGCGGCCAGGGCAGCCGCCGCGCGGCCCGCGACGGCGGCGGCGCCGCCGGCTCATCCGTCTCCGTGAGACCGGGGAGCACGACGGCCCGCAGCGGGGTCAACGCACTCCCCGCGGTGGCCGGGTCTACGCCGACCGGCTGCCTATCCGGCACACGGTCCGCGGTCGGGTCGGCAGTCACGGGTGTGGCTCCTCTCGGTTCGGTCGGTTGCCTGCGGACCGGTCACCGTCACCGGTCACGCACAGGTCAGGGAGGCGGGCCGGCTGCGATTCGGCGGCAGGCGGCTCGACCGCACCCGTCGAGACGTCCGGCCCGGCAACGGCAGCCACCGGCCCGGATCCGGCACGGGCCCGGACGGCGGCGACGCCGTCATACGCGCCCGGGCGACCGTTGACGGCGCGGATGCCCCGGTCCGGCAGCGGCGTGATGTCGATCATCCAAATGGTCTCCGGCACGGGGTCCAGTCCATCACCGGGCAGGCGCAGCGGACCACGATCACGATGTTTCGGAGCTGCTTCGTCGATGTTTCACGCAGGTAAATTAAACGATCTTGCAATTTGTATGTACCGGCATGAGCTGCGCTTTCACCGGCGCATGGGGATCGGCCGAACGTTACACAACGGACCGTCTACGTCGAGCCCGCAGCGAGCCAACCACTCGACGAGCACGGCACCGCCCCGTTCAGATGCCGGCGATTCCACCAGGTAGCTAAACTCCGCCAGGGCCGTGCTCCGCCTTACGGTCCCTCTTCCACCTCCAGGTCCATCGCGAAGCAGGCCCGACGAGCCTTGTCGATCGACGCTCCGCCGGTCGACCGGGCCTGCCGGTGCTGGCGGTCTGCCCCGGGTTGCTCGGTGAGAGTCGCCAGAAGCTCAAAGTCCAGCGCCGACGGCGGGACGTTTCGGTGGTCAGGTTGGCAAACGCCGCAGCGAGGAGCGGCACACGGCGGTCGTCACGAGCCGTGTCGCCGGTGGGGCGACCAACCTCGGCGGTCGTCGTAGACCTGGCCTCATCGCTGTCGGTGTCGGCCGGCCGCACCGAGCGGGTTGTCG
This sequence comes from Dactylosporangium sp. NPDC050688, assembly GCF_040654515.1. NCBI lineage: Bacteria > Bacillati > Actinomycetota > Actinomycetes > Micromonosporales > Micromonosporaceae > Dactylosporangium > Dactylosporangium sp. NPDC050688. The sequence continues at coordinate 1,572 of NZ_JBFAIC010000055.1, read as the reverse complement.
AGGCGCCGTCGGCGGGCAGGCCGAGGTCACGAATGTCGTTGACGCTACCGCCCCCCACAATGATGGTGCGAACCCGGTCGAACAGTTTCTCCAGCCGCTCGTCCTCGTCCTGGCCATCCATACCGGCGCGTTCGGCCAGGAGCAGCATCTTCAGCTGAGCGGCCAGGGAAGGCTGCCCAAAGCCGGCGTTGCAGGAGATCAGGACCACCCGCCGCACATCGCCGCCGATGACCCCGTTCCTGACGAGGTACTGGGCGAACGCGTCCGCGTCCAGCACCCGGTCACCGACCTTGAACCCGCCCCCGGCCGCGTGGACGTGCACCGCGACGCTGCCCTCCGGCAGGCCGTTCAGCGCGCCGGCCGCAGCGGATTCGGCCTCCTCGCGGCCTGAGCGGCCTCCGGTGTCTCACCATCCACGGACGACGGGACCACCACCACACCCGCCGAGATCTGCTGAGGCGGCGGGTCGAAGGCATCGTCCTCAGCGGTTTCGGAGGTGTATCCGGCGTCCAGATCACTCACGAACAGCGGTCCGGCATCGGAGGCACTGGCGATGCTGGAGGTGTCGGAATCATCGCCGAATGCATGGCCGGCGAGCAGCCGTCCCGGTGTGCCGGAATTAGCGGGACCGGTGACCGAATCGTCGCCGGACTCACCCTCCAAGGCTTCGGGATCAAATGACGGGTCCGAGAGCTGGTATTCCGGATCGAGAGCAAAACTGTCATCGTACGGTTTCTCGCTGACGAGTTCTCTGACAATGTTGCCGCCGCCGTCCTCAGCCCTCCAGAACTGCCACTCCGGGCGCAGATCATCCCCCAGTTCATCTTCGGTAGGCGGCCTGCCCGACTCCGGCCCCCTGAACCCGTGCACGGATTCAATGATCTCGCGCGTTTCGAGCCGGGAACTGCCCTCGCCATTGCCGTCCGGTCCGGCGGAACTGACGACCGAACCGCTGACGACGTCCGACGCATCCGCCGGGTCGTCGAGGACCCGTGGGTCAGTGCCCTCCTCGGGTGTCGTCGTCGCGGCCGGCTGGACCGAATTGACGGTCGAGTCGCCGACGACACCCGATACGTCCGCTGGGTCGTCGATGAGCCCCAGGTCAATACCCTGCTCGGGGATCGACGTCGTCGCCATCCCGAACAGCAGGGTTCGCTGCTCGCCCGACAGGAACATGTTGAGCAACGGCAGGTCTTTCCATTTCGTGACTGGTCAGGTGCCCGGTCGGCGTGCCGGTTTGACTTGGGTCGATTGATGTCTGGATCATGGTGGGGTGTCTGGGATTCCGTCGGTCGAGCAGCTTCTGGAGCGGCTTGCCCGGTTGGAGATCCTGGTCGGTGAGCTTGAGCGGGACAACGGCGTTCTGCGGCAGCAGAACGCGGTGTTGCGGGCGGAGAACGCGGATCTGAAGGCCCGGTTGGGGCAGGATTCGTCGAATTCGTCGAGGCCCCCGTCGTCGGATGGGTTGGGTAAGCCGGCGCCGAAGTCGTTGCGGACCAGGTCCGGGCGGCGGCCTGGCGGGCAGCCGGGTCATGAGGGCCGCACGTTGCGGCAGGTGGCTGATCCTCACGT
>NZ_JBFAIC010000054.1:0-80827 GCF_040654515.1 Dactylosporangium sp. NPDC050688 | reverse complement strand
CCGCGGTAAGAGACATCGTGTCCAGCGCGTTGGGGGGACTCTCCTACGGCCGCGCGGTGGCGAACATCGCCTCCGTGTTCATCCTCGGTATCGGCATCATCGCCGCGCTCAACCAGATCGGGGTGGCGACCACCGTCACGACCCCGATCCTGATCGCGGTGCTCGCCGCCGTGGCCGGCATCCTGATCGTCGGCGTCGGCGGCGGTCTGGTGAAGCCGATGCAGGCACGCTGGGACAGATGGCTGGACCGGGCGGAGACAGAGTCGGCCCGCCGCTCCGAACTCCCGAAGGCGTACGCGGCCGGCCAGAGCGACGCCGAACGGCTGATGGCAGAAAAGCCGCAGCCCGCCGCCACACCCGTCGCCGCCGGCCAGCAAGCCCCCTCGGCGTCCCGTGACCAGTCCCCCGGCCAGCGGGCCACCCGCCCGCCGTCACCAACGCCCGCGGCGGACGACGACACGCAGGCCATGCCCCCGCAGACCGGCCAGCGGCCACCGACGGCCCGGTGAGCGGGTGCGCCGCCGCGCGATGGTTGCGACCCTCCCGGGCCGTGCCAGCGCCGCTCCCGTAAGCGGCAACCCGGCAGTCCCGCGGGCACGCGGGATTGCCGGGTCCGGCAGACCGTCCCGGACTCGCCCGGTCGGCCAGTCGACCGGTAGCCGAACGGGCATAATGCCAGCAAAGGAGCGGTTGCCGCTTTTTCGCCCCGGTACGGCCTCTCTATGGTCGTACTTCATGAGCCTCCCCGCCTCGAACCTGGGCGCCGACCACGCAACCATGCAGATGCTGCTTGGTCGCCTCCACCGACAGATCGGCGCCGCCAGCCTCGCGGCGGCAGCTGTGACTCCCGGCCTGTCGGCGCAGGTCGACCAGCACGCAGCCGAGGTGCGGAACCTGCTCGGCGTCCGGGGCCGTCGGCCGACGCTCGCAGTGTTGGCCAGCTACGCCGACGGACTCCTGGACGGGGCGATCGACCGCGGATGGCAGACGCCGCAGCACGACCTGGCGGGCTGGGTCGGCCCTGACGCTGTGACGGTCCGGCTCATGGCGCTGTGCGCCTTGGCCCGCAGCGCCGTGGCGTAGCGGCAGCACCAGCGCGTCTGCACCCGTCCGGCCGCTCCCCACACCCGCCTCGACGAGCTGCGCGCCGGCGGGGTCAGTCCGGACCGGGGAAGTGGCAGGCGAAGGCGTGACCGTCATCCGTGACGGTCAGGGTGGGCTCTTCCTCGGCACAGATGGACTTTGCCCGCCAGCACCGGGTGCGGAACCGGCACCCTGAGGGCGGGTTGGCCGGGTTCGGCACGTCACCGCGGAGGATGATCCGCTGCCGGGCCGCCTCTGCCTGCGGGTTTGCCACGGGTACGGCCGAGAGCAGCGCCTGCGTGTATGGGTGCATCGGTCGTTCGTACAGGTCGCTGCGACTCGCCAGTTCGACGATCTTGCCGAGGTACATCACCGCGACCCGGCTCGACACGTGCCGGACGACTGCCAGGTCGTGGGCGATGAAGAGGTAGGTCAGGTTGAGCTCCCGCTGAAGGTCCTCAAGCAGGTTGATGATCTGCGCCTGCACCGAGACATCCAGCGCCGAGATGGGCTCGTCGGCGACGATGAGCCGGGGACGCACCGCCAGCGCCCGGGCGATCCCGACCCGCTGCCGCTGTCCACCGGAGAGCTCGTGTGCGTAGCGGTCGACGAACGTGCGACTCAGGCCGACGGCGTCGAGGAGTTCGTGGATGCGGGTCCGCGCTCCCCCGGACCCGACGGACGCGTCCATGCGCAACGATTCGGCCAGGGTGGTGCCGATCGTCATCCGCGGATTGATGGAGGCCAGGGGGTCCTGGAAAATGATCTGCAGCTGCGGGCGCATGCGTCGCATCGGCCCGGATCTCAGCTCGGTCAGCTCGATCCCGTCGAACCGGACCGAACCCGCGGTCGGCCGGTAGAGCTGAAGGACGGTGCGTCCGGCGGTGGACTTGCCGCAGCCGGTCTCGCCGACCAGGCCCAGCGTCTCCCCGGCGGCGATGTCGAAGCTGATGCCGTCGACCGCGCGGAGCACCCGCTTGGGGCTGCCCGGAAGTCCACGTTGGAGGGTGAAGTGCTTGGCCAGCCCGGACACCTCGAGCAGGGGTCTGGCCGTGGGCTTCATCGGCACGTCCACTGTGGTCATCAGGCTGCCCTCTGGTAGTTCGCGGTCAGGGCTGGGCGCTGCGCCCCGCGCAGCCAACCGCCGCCATCGACGAGCTGGGTCCCCCAGCACCGGGTCTCGTGCTCGGGCTGGCCGGGCTCGACCGGCCGCAGGTCCGGCTCGCGTTGGCCGCAGATCTCGCGCCGATACGGGCACCGGGGTTCGAAGCGGCAGCCCGGCATCGGTTTCGCAAGGTCAGGTGGCTGGCCCTCGATCGGGATGAGCCGTTCCCGTCGGGTCTCCTCCAGGCGGGGAATGGACTGCAGCAGCCCCCAGGTGTACGGCATCTGCGGGTTGTCGAAGATGGCCCCGGTGGGCGCCTTCTCCACGATCCGGCCGGCGTACATCACGTTGACCCGGTGGGCCATCCGGGCCACCACGCCGAGGTCGTGGGTGATGAGCACGAACGCGGTGCCGAGCCGCTCCGCGAGGTCCCTGAGCAGTTCGAGGATCTGGGCCTGGATCGTCACGTCGAGCGCGGTGGTGATCTCGTCGGCCAGCACGATCTTCGGCTCGCAGGCCAGCGCCATCGCAATCATGACGCGCTGCCGCATCCCGCCCGAGAACTGATGCGGATAGTCGCCCAGGCGCTCCGCCGCGGCCGGGATGCCGACGAGTTCCAGCAGTTCGACCGTGCGCTCCCGGGTCTGGCGCCGGGTGGTCCGCCGGTGGAGTTCGAGCGTCTCGCCGATCTGCCGGCCGATCGGCATGACCGGGTTCAGTGACGTCATCGGGTCCTGGAAGACCATGGCGATGTCGTTGCCCCGCAGCCGGCGCATCTCCTTCTCGCTGAGGTCGAGCAGGTTCTTGCCGTTGAAGATGATCTCACCGGAGGACGTGGCGGCGGGAGCGGGCGGCAGCAGCCGCATCAGCGATGTGGCGGTCGCCGACTTGCCGCAGCCGGACTCGCCGACCAGCCCCAGCGTCTCGCCTGCGGCGAGGTCGAAGCTCACGTCGTCAACCGCCCGGACCTCGCCGTGGCGGGTCCAAAAGCTGGTGCGCAGGTTCCGCACTTCGAGCAACGCCACAACTGCTCCCTCCACCGGGCGGGCCTGACGAGCCCAAGATAGCAAAGAACACCCTTGATCGCTACGTCATTCGGCGCTAAACTGCCATTTGTTTACGAAATTCGTAACAGTCAAGCGTTGAGGAGGCCGCTGGTGGTGTTCGCCTACTCGCCCGCCATGACAGACTCCGTGCTGCGGCCGGCCGACGGTCAGACCGTGGTCATCGCCGACGTCCGGGTGATCGACGGCACCGGCACCCCGGCTGGCGACCCGGTGTCGGTGGTCATCGAGTCGGGGCGCATCCGCCAGATCACGCCGGCCGGGGCCGGGGGCCCGGATGTCGCCGACGGCGCTTCCGGCGGCACTGCGGCGGTGCAGCGCATCGACGGCCGGGGCATGTACCTCACCCCTGGCCTCATCGACTGCCACGTGCACCTGTACGGCAGCCGCGGCCGGCACATCTTCCACAAGCACGTGGAGGCGACGCCGTCGGTGCGGCTCATCCGGGCCGTGCAGGACGCGAACGCGGTGCTGCGCGCCGGCTTCACCACGGTCCGCCACCTCGGGCACGGGGACGCCGACCAGGCCGAGGCGCTGCGGCGGGCGATCGCCGGCGGGCTGGTGGCCGGTCCGCGGATGCAGACCTGCGGCTGGGCGATCTCGCAGAGCGGTGGCCACGGGCTGGTCGCCGGGTGGCCGCGGGAGATGGCGGAGCGGCTGCGTCCGCGCAGCGGTTTCGCCGACGGTCCGGACGAGGTCCGCAAGCTGGTCCGGCGCAATCTCGGCGCCGGCGCGGAGTGCATCAAGATCTACGCGACCGAGGGTCTGGTCGGCTCGCCGGACCACCGCATCGACATCCCGAACTTCACGGCGGCCGAGATCGAGGCGGCGACCGACGAGGCCCACCGTCGCGGCGCCCGGGTGGCGGCCCACGCCACCGGCCTGGCCGGGTCGGTCACCGCGGTCCGGGCCGGCGTCGACACCCTGGAGCACGGCCCGCACGCGCCCGACGACGAGCTGCTGGACCTGATGGCGGCCAGCGGTGCGGTGCTGGTGCCGACCCTGTCGGTGTTCGAGTGGGCCGGCAGCGCGTCGTCGGAGCTGTCCGAGCACCTCGCCAACCGGGCCACCGGGTGGCTCGACGGCCGGCGGGCGATGGTGCGTGCCGCACTGGCCGCCGGCGTGCGGGTGGCCGTGGGGTCCGACTCCGGTGCCCCACCGCGGGGCGGCCACAACGCCGACGAGGTGCTCGCACTGGGCCGGGCCGGTCTCACCCCGCTCCAAGCCCTGCGGTCGGCCACATTGGACAGTGCCTACGCGCTCGGGCTCGACGGCGACGTCGGCTCGGTCGAGGTCGGCAAGTGGGCCGATCTGGTGCTCTGGCGCCAGGATCTCGCGACCGACCTGGCCGTGCTGGCCGAACCGTCGGCGATCGAGCTGATCATCCAATCCAGCTACCGCCAGACCGGAGTGAGGCCATGACGAGCGCCGGCCAACATGACGTCGTGCTGCGACCGCATGAGCGCATCGACGACAAGCTGATCAGTCTCAACGACCGCAGCGGCATCACGGTGCTGCGCGGGGCGACGGTCATCGACGGGATCGGCGGAGTCCAGCCCGACGCGACGGTCGTCATCGACGGCACCCGGATCCGCAGCGTCGACGGCCCGGCCGGCGCGCCGGCGGTTCCGGGCGGGGCCCGTGTGCTGGAGCTGGCCGGGCTGACCGTGCTGCCCGGCCTCATCGACGCGCACATCCACTTCCTCGGCAAGGTGACCACGCAGGAGGGGATGGCGCAGCTCCACCCGGCCCCGGACCTCCGGTTCCTGCGGGCGGCGTTCGAGCTGCACGAGACGCTGACGTTCGGCGTCACCACGGTGCGGGCGCTGGGACACGGGCCGGCCGAGCACACCTACGCCCTGCGGGCCGCCGTGCGGGAAGGACTCATCCGGGGCCCGCGGATCCAGACCAGCGGCTGGGCACTGTCGCAGTCCGGTGGCCACGGTGACGTACCGGTGCTGCCCACCGCGTGGGTCGAGGAGCACTGGCCGCGCTCCGCCTTCTGCGACGGGGAGGTCGAGTGCCGCCGGATGGTGCGCCGCAACTTCGGTGAAGGGGCGGACCTCATCAAGGTCTACTCGTCCGACAACCGGGGCAGTCTGGCCGACTTCACGGTCGCGGAGCTGACCGCGATCGCCGACGAGGCCCATCGTCGCGGCTGTGCCGTGGCCACCCATTCCAAGACGCACGAGAGCATTCGCAACGCGCTGCTCGCAGGCATCGACACCATCGAACACGGTGCGTCCGAGGTGCATCCCGACCTGCTGGACACCATGGCCGAGCAGGGCGCCTATCTGGTCCCGACGCTGGCCACCGTGCACCGGCTGGCCGTCGAGGGACGCGAGTGGAACGCCACCACGGCGACCATCGAGCGCTGCAAGCGGGAACTGGACGGCCGCCAGCGCGTCGTCGCGGCCGCCATCGAGCGCGGCGTCAAGATCATGACGGGTTCGGACGCGGCGGCGCGGGCCGGATTCGGTCTGCTGTCCACCCGGGAGCTCGCTCTGCTCGTGGACGCGGGAATGTCCACGATGGGCGCTGTCGCGGCCGCGACCAGCACGGCGGCCGCCGGCCTGCGCCTGGACCAGCACATCGGCTCGGTCACGGCAGGGAAGGTGGCTGATCTGATCGTCGTAGCCGGCGACCCGCTGGCCGACATCGCAATCCTGCAGGATCGCGCGCGGTTGAGGTACGTCCTTCAGACCGATGAGGCATTGACCAATTAGCCTTTTGCAACCCGATCCGTTGCACGAAGGAGTAACCATGACCGAGCTGGACGACATCGAGCGCCACCTACTGGCTGAGCTCCAGGTCAACGCGCGCCAGACCAACACGGAACTCGCGGCGAAGGTCGGCCTGACCGAGGGCGCGATCCGCCGGCGGATGGGCCGGTTGCTGGCCAGCGGACTGGTGAAGGTGGTCGCGGTCGTCGATCCGGAGCTGTACGGGCTGACCACCCACGCCGTGATCGGGCTCAAGGTCGACCCGAGCCAGGTCCGGGGCATCGCCGCGGCCGCGGCCGACATGCCGGAGCTGAGCTACGTCTACGAGACCACCGGCCAGTTCGACATCATCGTCGTGGGCTACTTCGTCTCGACCGACGAGATGCGGGACTTCCTGCAGCAGAAGCTGGTCCAGCTGCCGGGCATCCGCTCCACCGACACCTTCGTCGTGATGCGCTCGGTCAAGCGCCCGATCCAGTTCGACAAGGTCCGCGAGCAGGCCGAGTTCGGACCCGCCATGTCGGGTCCGCCGGAGTCCAGAACCGAAGTCGGAGGGCCGAATGGCTGATGCTGTCTCACTCCTGCTGGCCGGACGGACGGTCGTCCCCGGCCGGCACGAGGTGGTCGGGATCCCGGTCACCACCGGGCTGAACGGGGCCGACCTGCGGCTCTGGGTCCATGCCCTGCGCGGCTGGTCGGCCGGGCCGACGGTGGCCCTGATCTGCACCATGCACGGCGACGAGTGGTTCTCCATCGCACCGCTGCGGGAACTGGTGGCCCGCATCGATCCGCGCCGGATGAGCGGGACGCTGCTGGTCGTCCCGGTGGCGAACCCGCCGGCGCTCGGCATGCAGCAGCGCAACACCCCAGACGACGCCGACAGCCCGGACCTGAACCGGGCTTTCCCGGGCACCCACACCTGGCGGATCGATCAGCTGGCCCGGACCCTGACCGAGCACGTGCTGAACATCGCCGACGTCCTGCTCGACTTCCACATGGGCCCGTGGGGATCCACGTTCCGGGACGTCCTGATCGGGGACGACTACCCGGACGCCGCCGTCGTGGCGCGGTCCGAGGAGCTGGCGCTGGCGTTCGGCTCGCCCATCATCCGCCGGGCCGGGGTGGTGCGGAACTTCCCGGGCCCGCGGTCGTCGATCGGGTACGCCGGCGGCGTGCTGGGCATCCCAGCCCTCGGCGTGGAGGTCGGCGGCGCCGGCTTCGGCCCGGTGCTGGAGAGCGCCTGGCGGAAGTCCACTGTGGATGGCGTGATGGCCGTCCTGTCCGCGCTCGGCATGGTCGACGACCTGCCGCCGCCGCGCCCGGCCCGGCAACTGATCTACCGCACCAGCCACCGGGTGAACCCGTCCAAGGGCGGCCTGCTGCGCTCCCGGTTCGGCGGGGCCGCGCTGGCCACCGAGGTCACCGCCGGCACCCTGCTCGGCGAGGTCATCAGCCCGTACACCTTCGAGGTGATCGAGGAGCTGGTCGCCCCGGCCGACGGAATGCTCTTCTACACCGCCCGCGACCACCCGGTCCACCCCGGTGACTGGGCCTTCGGCATCGCGCAGACCTCCGATCCGCACGCCCGGTGGGTCGTCAACGAACCCGGCACTGTGGACGGTGGGCGATGAGCATCGAGTTCAGCCAGTACGAGGCCCTGGCCGCCGACGAGGCGACCCCGCCCGGGCGGCGGTCGGTCCGATCGGTTCCGGTCTTCACCGACCTCGACGGCTCCGACATCGCGCTGGTGATCCACGCCGTGGTGGGGGCCCGGCCCGGTCCGGTGCTGGCCCTGCACACCGCCCTGCACGGCAGCGAATGGCTGGTGGTGGACACGCTGCGCCGGCTGGTCGAGGGGCTCGACCCGGCGGAGCTGTCCGGGGCGGTGCTCGCCCTGCCCGTGGCCAACCCGGTCGCCTTCTCCAGCGGCACCCGCAACACGCTCGACGAGTCGGACAGCCCTGATCTGAACCGGTCATTCGGCGGCGAACAGACGTGGATCGCCGACCAGCTGGGCCGGGCGATCACAGCCGAACTCTACGCACGCGCCGACGCCGTGATGGACTTCCACTGCGGGATCTGGGGATCGGCCATGGGCTCGGTGACCTGCGGGCGCGACTTCAACGACCCGGGCGTGTCCGAGCGGGCCTTCGCGCTGGCGACCGCGTTCGGACTGGAGCACGTCCGGCGCAGTGACCTCGCCACCCGGTTCCCCGGACCGAAGAGCGGTGTCGGCTACGCCGGTCAGGTCCTGGGCATCCCGGGCGTCATCTCCGAGGTCGGCGGCGCCGGGTTCGACCCGGAGCTCGAGGAGCTGTGGGCGCAGAAGAACCTGCGGGGCATCCGCGGGGTGCTCCAGGAGCTGGGTGTGCTGACCGGCCCGCCGCCACGCGCGGACCGGATCCTGGTGTACGACGGCGTGGTCCGGGTCAACCCCAGCACGGCCGGGATGCTCGAGCCGGTGTTCAAGCCGGAGGACATGATGCGGGTCGAGGTCCCCCGGGGCACGCTGCTCGGCCGCGTGTGGAGTCCATACACCTTCGAGGTGGTGGAGGAGTTGCGCGCCCCCGTGCGCGGCATGGTCGACATGGTGTGCCGGGACTATCCGGTCCGCCCCGGCGATTGGGCGTACATCATGGTCGATCTGGACGCCGACGGAACCCACTGGGTGGATCGGAGCGTGACGACGTGATCCGCGTCATCCTCACCCGGATCCTGGCCACCGTCCCGGTCCTGCTCGGCATCGCCGTCGTGGCGTTCTTCCTGGTCCGCCTGATTCCCGGCGACACGGTCAACGTCCTGATGGGCCAGGACTTCTCCGATCCGGTGCTGGAAGCGGAGATGCGGGCGTTCTTCGGCCTGGACCAGCCGCTGCCGGTCCAGTTCTGGGACTGGTTCTCCGCGCTGCTGCAGGGCGACCTCGGCCACTCGATGCGCAGCGGCGAGCCGGTCACCCAGGAGATCCTGCGCCGGTTCCCGATCACCGTGGAACTGGCCATCGCCGCCCTGCTGATCTCGCTCACCGTGTCGATCCCGGTCGGCATCTACACCGCCCGCAACCGCAACAAGGGCGCCGACGCGGCCGCCCGGGTGGCCTCGCTGATCGGGCTGTCGCTGCCGAACTTCTGGCTGGGCATCCTGCTGATCTACCTGTTCTCCGTCTACTTCGGAGTCCTACCGTCGAGCGGGCACCGGGACTTCGCCTTCACCTGGCAACATTTCCAGTACCTGATCCTGCCGTCGGTCACCCTCGGGCTGAGTCTGGCCGCCGTCACCATGCGGATGACCAGGTCATCGATGCTGGAGGTGCTGGGCCAGGACTACATCCGCACCGCTCGGGCCAAGGGCCTCGGGGAGCGGGCCGTGGTGCTGCGTCACGGCCTGCGCAACGCCCTCATCCCGGTGGTCACCGTGCTCGGCATCCAGACCGGGGCGCTGCTCGGTGGCACCGTCGTCATCGAGCAGGTCTTCTCCTGGCCCGGGTTGGGCAGCCAACTCGTCCAGTCCATCCAGGACCGCGACTATCCGATGGTGCAGGGGCTGACCGTGTTCCTTGCCTTCTTCTTCGTCCTGGTCAGCCTCATCGTCGACATCGCGTACCGGTACCTGGACCCGAGGATGTATCGCCGTGGCTGAGAACACCCCGATCGCCATGTCCGCGCCGGCCTCGGAGCCCGGCCTGCCGGCCGACGCCGGCCCGCGCCGGACCCGCCGCGGTCTGCGCGTGCTGCGCAACCTGATGCGGGACCGGACCGGCGTGGTCGGGGCGGTGCTGGTCGGCCTCGCCCTGTTCGCCGCCCTGTTCGGCCCGCTGCTGGCGCCGTACGACCCGAACCTCATCCACCCGGACGCGCGGCTTGCCGCCCCGGGCGCGCGGTTCCTGCTCGGCGCGGACGAGCTCGGCCGCGATGTGCTCAGCCGGGCGCTGCACGGCGCCCGTATCTCCATTGTGGTCGGTGTGCTCGTGGTGCTCTGCGCGGGCGCCATCGGGGTGACCGTCGGCCTGCTCTCGGGCTACGCCAAGGGACTGGTCGACGGCGTGGCGATGCGGGTCATGGACGTGCTGTTCGCGTTCCCCACGCTGCTGCTCGCGATGGCCGTGGTGGCGGTCCTCGGCACCGACATGCGGAACCTCATCGTCGCTCTGGTCCTCGTCTACATCCCCGCGTTCGCCCGGGTCGCCCGCGCCTCGACCCTGAGCGTGGTGGAGGAGCCGTACATCGAGGCAGCCCGTGCGGTCGGCCTGCCCCATCGACGCATTCTCTTCCGGTACGTCCTGCCGAACATCATGCCGCCCGTGCTCGTCCAGGCAACGATCAGTCTGGCGTACGCGATTCTGGTCGAGGCCTCGCTGAGTTATCTCGGCCTCGGCGTGCAACCTCCGGACGCCTCATGGGGTTCCATGCTGGCGACCGGCAAGCCCTACCTGGAACTGGCCGCATGGCTGTGCATGGTGCCCGGTCTGGCCATCATGCTGACCGTCCTTGGTTTCAACCTGCTCGGTGACGCTCTCAGAGATGTCCTGGATCCCAGGCTCCGCCGCTGAGCCACGGCCAAACCCTTCGAAGGAAAGAAAGGTAGCGAGAGCAACATGAGTGTGGTTCCGCGCGCGCTGAAACAGGTGGCCGGCTTAGCCCTGGTCGCGATGCTGATGACCGCCTGCTCCAACACCTCCTCCGACTCCCCGGCCGACGACGCCACCCCGCAACGGGGTGGCACCCTACGGATGCAGCTGGTACGAGACACCGCCGGGGCGGGGTACGACCCCGGCAAGACAACGGAGTCGGTCGTGTACACGGTCGACAGCCTGATCTTCGACACCCTGCTGGAGGCCGACCCGAACGGCAACCTGAAGCCGGGCCTTGCCGAGAAGTGGGACATCTCCAGCGACGGTCTGGTCTACACGTTCACCCTGCGCAAGGGCGTCAAGTTCCATGACGGCAGCGACATGACCGCGACCGATGCCAAGTACACCATCGACCGCATCCTGAACCCGGACACCAAGTCGCCCCGGCGCAACGTGTTCGCGGCGGTCAAGTCGGCCGAGGCCACCGACCCGACCACGCTCGTGATCACCCTGTCCAAGCCGTACTCGCCGCTGTTGAACGTCCTGGCCGACATCACCGCGGGCATCGTGCCCAAGGCGGTCGTCGAGGCCAAGGGCGACGGCTTCTCCGCCGCCCCGGTCGGCACCGGGCCGTTCAAGCTGGTCGAATGGCGCCGCGACCAGCAGATCAAGCTCGCCGCCAATTCGGCCTACTGGGTGTCCGGACAGCCGTACCTCAACGGTATCGACATCTCCTTCAACGCGGACTCCAATGCCCGGGCGGCCAACGTCCGGTCCCGGACGATCGACTTCCTGTGGAACGCGCCGCCCGAGCTGTACTCCGTCCTCAAGGCGGACAAGTCGGTGCGGGTGGCCGGAGGCAGTGGGACGACGTCGTTCCAGTACATGTTGCTGAACATCCAGAAGGCCCCGTTCAACGACGTGAAGGTACGTCAGGCCATCTTCACCGCGCTGAACCGGGACGAGATCCGGACCATCAGCCGGCCCGACACGACCGCGACGCTCAACGGTGGCTTCCTGCCCGACGGGCACTGGGCCGCGCTGTCCACCCCGGTCAACAAGTTCGACGTGGCGCGGGCCAAGTCGTTGCTGTCCGAGGCCGGCCAGGCGGCCGGGTTCCCGCTGGAGATCCTGGTGCTCAGCGGCTCGGACTTCCATGTCCGTACCGGTCAGGCGGTCCAGCAGCAGCTGCAGCCGCTCGGCATCACGGTCAAGGTGACCACGGTGGATTCGGCCCAGCAGCAGCAGCGGCTGCGGGACGGCTCGTTCGACGCGGTGGTGACCGGGTTCTCCGGCACGCTCGACCCGGACGAGCGGCTGACGCAGACCTTCGGTACCGGCGGCGGCACCAACTACGCCAAGTTCAGCGACGCCGAGGTGGATGACCTCATCGCCCAGGGCCGGGCGACCACGGACCAGGCGAAGCGGGCCGACATCTACCGGCGGGTCCAGCAGCGGCTGGCCGAGACGGGGCCGATGGCCTTCACCTACAACTACAACTTCTTCGATGTCATGACCGCCGATGTGCACGGCTACGAGTTCAACCCGACGACGGTCAACTACCGGTCGTTGCGGCAGGTGTGGCTCACGCAGTAGGCGATCAGACCAAGCTGACGGTACGGACGGAGGAACATGAGCAGTGACCAGAGGACCGGTGGACACCTCCGTCCTGCCGTCGGCGAGGGCACGCGGATCGGGTCCGGCTCGATCGGCGAGCTGGGCGCGGCGTTGCGGGCCGGTGCCGTGTCCGCGGTCGAGCTGGCCCGCCAGGCCCTGACGCGCGCGGCCTCGCTCGGCCATCCGTATGTGGCCATCGCGGCGCTGACCGCCGCCCGGGCCGAGGCCGAGGCGTCCGCGGCCGACGCCCGGCTCCGCAGCGGAGCGTCGGATCCGTTGCTCGGCATCCCGTACGGCGCCAAGGACATCATCGCGGCCCGCGGCGCCCCCACGAGCTGGGGCGTGACGAGCCTGCTGGAGCAGATCCTCGACCAGGACGCGGTGGTGGTGGACCGTCTGCACCACCGGGGCGCGGTCCTCGTCGCCAAGCTGGTCACCAGCCCGCTCGCGGGTGGCGGCGGGACCGACCGGCCGGGGCTGTCGGCGCACGGCCAACCCCACAATCCGTGGGCGCCCGAGCGCTACGCGGGCGGATCGTCGAGCGGCTCGGCGATCGCCGTGGCCCTCGGGATCGTGCCGTTCGCATTGGGCTCGGAGACCGGGGGCTCGACGATCCAACCGGCCGCGTACTGCGGCGTCACCGGCTACCGGCCCACCTGGGGGCTGATCCCCCGTACCGGGGTGATGGGCCTGTCATCCGGGCTCGACAAGGTCGGCGTGCTCGCCCGGACGGCCGAGGACTGCGCGGTCGTCGCCGACGCGCTGTCCGGTCAGGACGGGACGGACGCCGACTGCCTGGACCCACCCGCCGGTGCGGCGCCTGAGCCGGCCATCGACCGGCTCGTGGTCGGCATCTCGCCGGGCGATTTGGACCGGGTGGCCCCGGCGATGCGGGGCACGGGCCGGCGGGGCTTGGACGAGCTGTCGGCGCTCGTCGGGGAGGTCCGGCCGGCGGAGATCGCGCCCGAGATCGGCTACGGCCCCGCGATCGAGGTCATCGTGTCGGTCGACGCCGAACGGTCGCTGCGGGAGCTGGTATGGAGCCCGGACACCGAACTGCCCGACCCCGGCCAGCTGGCCCGGTTGCGGGCGGCCCGCGACATCACACCGGCCGACTACGCACACGCGCTCGAGGTCCAGGAGCTGACCCGGCGGGAGTTCGCGCGGATCTTCGCCTCGGTCGACCTGATCGCCGGAGTGAGCGTCTCCGACCAGCCGCAGCGCCGCGACGTGCCGCGCCGGCCACGGGGCACGGCGTCCGTGGCGGACCGGCTGCTGGCGGCCGCGAACCTGGCCGGACTGCCCGGCGTGGCCATCCCGTGCGGGCTGGACGACGACGGGTTGCCGGTCTCACTGCACCTGGTCGGACCGCGCCACCGGGACCGGATGCTGCTCGCGGTGGCGGCCCGCTACCAACGGGCCACCCGCCATCATCTCCTGCGCCCGCCGGCCGGGGGCGACTGACGTGCGGTGGCCTCGCTGGATCCCGATCGATCCCTACGTCGCGCTGATGCTGGCCACGGTCGCCATCGCCACCGTCCTGCCGGCCCGGGGTGCGGCCGCCCCGGTCGCCGCGGTCGTCACCAAGCTCGCGGTCGGACTCCTGTTCTTCCTGTACGGGGCCCGGATCTCGGCCGCGCAGGCCCGGGACGGCGCGGGCCACTGGCGACTGCACCTGGCCGTGCTGCTCACCACGTTCGTGCTCTTTCCGGTCCTCGGCATGCTGGCCACGCCGCTGAGTCCGGCCGTCCTCACGACCGACCTCCACCAGGGCCTGCTCTTCCTCTGTGCGGTTCCGTCCACGGTCCAGTCGGCCATCGCGCTGACCTCGATCGCGCGGGGTAACGTCCCGGCCGCGATCTTCAGCGCCTCGTTCTCCAGCGCGGCCGGCATCGTGCTGACCGCGGTGCTGGTGCTGATCCTCATGCGCGGCACCGACGGTGTGCGGATCACCGCCGGCTCGGTGCTGGACATCGCGCTGCAGCTGCTCCTTCCGTTCGTGGCCGGACAACTGCTGCGGCCCTGGATCGGCGCCTGGATCGAGCGACAGAAGCGGCTACTGACCACTGTGGACCGTGGTTCGATCCTGCTCGTCGTGTACACGGCGGTGAGCGCGGGGGTGGTCGCCGGCCTCTGGCGGCGCGTCAGCGCGGCGCAGGTGCTCGCCCTGCTCGCGGTGGAGGTGGTCCTGCTGGCGGCGGTGCTGGCCGCCGTCGCCGCCGGAACCCGGGCGCTCGGCTTCAACCGGGAGGACCGGATCGCGGCCGTGTTCTGCGGATCGACGAAGAGCGCGGCGGTGGGCGTACCCATGGCCACGGTGCTGTTCAGCACCGCCACCGCGGGGGTGTTCGTGCTGCCGCTCATCCTGTACCACCAGCTCCAGCTCATCGTGGGCGCGACGCTCGCCCGCCGGCTTGGTCCGCCGCTCTGACCCGACCAGCAGATCCCTCGACCGGGCGTGCCGTCAGGCATGGCAACACCCCCCAACCAGGAAGGCAACCAACGTGCAAACGGGTAACTCTCTCGATCTGTCGGTGGCGGACCGGGCGACGGCGAAGGCCGCGTACGACGACGCGATCGTCATCGACTGCTCCACCGTGGCGATCGTGGACTCCTGGCTGGAGAAGACGATCCAGGACGAGTTCTTCGACAAGATGATCCAGGGTGGGGTCACCGCGACCAGCGTCACCGTCCCGCAGGGGTCGGCGTCGGGCAGTTCGGTCGTCGCTGCCATCAAGCAGCTCAAGGCGCATCGCGAATGGATCGAGGCGGCTCCGGACAAGGCCATCCTGTGCCTGACCGCGGAGGACATCCGGCGGGCCAAGCGCGAGTCGCGGGCCGGCATCATCTTCGGACCGCAGAACGCCGACATGCTGGAAGACGTCATCGACACGGTGGGACTGTTCCACTCGATGGGCCTGCGGGTGATGCAGCTGACCTACAACACCCGCAACTATCTCGGAGACGGCTGCCTCGAGCCGGGCAACGCCGGACTGAGCCTGTTCGGCCACGAGGTGGTCAAGGCCATGAACGAGTACGGCATCGTCGTGGACCTGTCCCACTGCGGCGACCGGACCACGGCCGAGGCGATCGAGGCGTCGAGCCAGCCCTCCATCTTCTCCCACGCCAACGCCCGAGCGGTCTTCGACCACCCGCGCAACCGCACCGACGACCAGATCCGGGCGATCGCCGAGAAGGGCGGCGTCATCTGCCTCACGCCGTTCAGCAGCTTCGTGCAGGAGAAGGTCGGCGAGGCGGCGCCGCTGGACGCGTTGGCGAAACACTTCGAGCACGTGGTCAACCTCGTCGGCGTCGAGCACGTCGGACTGGCCACGGACATCAACGAGAACAACGAGACCCGCCGGATCTGGCACCGTCGCGAGAACCCGGACGTGGTCGGCCAGGCCCGGTACCACAACTATCCCATCGGCTTCGACGGCGACCTGCGCAACTACGGCGTCTACGCCGAGTTGTTCACCAAGCTCGGCTGCACTCCGGACGAGGTCGGCGCGGTCATGGGCGGCAATCTCGTTCGCGTCTTCGAGACCGTGTGGGGCGGCTGACCCTTCGCCCGCGGGACACCCGGGGCACCTTCCCGGCCGGCCGGGAAGGTGCCCAGAGAACCTGCGATGTGACGCGTGCGGCTCTGGACTGTTGCGGCTCAGCGGCCCGGCGGGCTACCCGTGCAGCACGGCGAACAACGCCATCTTCTCCTGGACTCCGGCAGCGCAGGCGTAGCTTCCAGTAATGCTGCAGTGAACGCCACGGGTCAGGCGCGGGATGTCCGCGCATGACCCTGCCTGCGCCTCTCACCGAGCCGACGCAGGACCAGCCCTCGGCGCGGAACCGTTCGACGAGCCGCCGACGGACCGCAGCATGAATTATCCTTCGTCGATATTGCGGTGCTGCGTCAGACTTATCAAACTGGACTGATGCACTGCAAGGCACGAGGGCAACGGACTGCTGGACAGCGCGACCCTGGCCACGTCGATCTCATGAGAGAGGCGGACAATGCGACCGCTGACCAAATTCTCGACTGAACCGCCGCCGTCCCGGCGGCGGGCGGGCACGGTATTGCTCTGGACCGCCCAGATCCTGCTGGGAGTGGGATTCGTGAGCATGGGGATCATCCGATTGACAGGATCGTCGACGGCAATCGAGACGTTCGAGCAGATCGGGCTCGGCCAGTGGCTCCGGTTCGTCACCGGCGCCGTCGAACTGGCCGGCGGCGTCGGTCTGCTGATCCCGAGGCTGGCCGGGCCGGCCGCCACGGGGCTGGTCGGGGTCATGGCCGGCGCGACCGCCGCGAACGTGCTGGTGCTCTCGCCCGTCATGGCCGTGCTGACGGTCGCGCTCGGCGTCGTGGCGGCCGGGATCGCCTGGGCGCGCCGGGCCGAGGTCAAGGACCTGCTCGGCAGGGTCATCCGGCGGTGAACGCCGCGATGCCGGCGACGCGCGTGCAGCAGCGTCGCCGGCATCGGCCCGGAGGGCTGGCGGAGGAACTGGTCAGCCGCCGTTGAGCTTGCGCTGGATGAAGGTGTAGACCGAGTCACCGACCTTCGGTGCGAACTGCTCGGCGTTCTCGATCGCAGCGCGGAAGTGCACGCCGGCCCAGACCCGGCTCATGCGGCAGTCGTTGGCGAGGTCGGTCAGGTTGTCCCAGTGCAGCGTCAGGTCGGCGGCCGGGGTGACGCCCGGCTCGATCGCCGAGGAACCTTTGGCGAAGGTGGTCGAGACCGACAGCTTGTCGGTGCCGAGGAACCGCCGCGCGGCCTGGGCGTAGGCCAGGCAGTACGTCGAGGACGTCGACGGGTAATCGGCGTGGTCGGCGGTGTTGAGGTAGCTGCGCCACTCATTGCCCGTGATGTCGTTGACGGTGCCCTTGCCGGGACCGCCCCACGCGGTGATCTTCTTGTCGCCGTACAGGAACCGGATCGCGCTGAACGGGCGCACGGTGTCGTACTTGCGCTTGAAGTACCACGAGGCGATGGCGGAGTCGAAGATGGCGACGTCGACCGTGACGACGTACTGGACGGCCTTCTCGATGTCGAAGTTGCCCTGCGTGAAGGCCGCGGTGCCAGTGGTCCGCCCGAGGCTGAAGATCTTGTCGTTGAAGAACTCGGCCGTCATCTTCTTGCGGTCGTCGAGGTTCGCCGACGCCTCGAGGATCTCGGCCGCCTGCCGCCGGTAGCCAGCCCGGTTGTGCTGGTAGTCGCTGTTCACCGGCGCGGACAGGCTGAACTCGGCGGGGCTGCCGTAGGAGATCGGCTTGACCCTGCCGTAGTAGGGCGTCACGAACTGCTGGACGCGGACGATCCCGTTGTTGTTGATGATCCGGGGCTGCCAGCGCGACGGGTTGTTCAGGTCGTAGGCGGTGTTGACCGGTTCGTAGCCGGTGTAGTCGGCGTAGGGCTGCCGGTTGTACTTGCGGCCGCCCTCGTCGCCGTCTCGGTTGGACCCGTCGTGCCTGCGCGCCTCGAGGACCTTCGTCGCGGCGAGGTTGCCGATCCCGGCCGGGGTGGTGGTGTTCAGCGACCGGTTGTCCGGGTCGAGGCCCGCGGACACCATCATCTCGCGGAAGTCCGCCTTGTACTGCGGGAAGACCGCGAGCAGCGACGTGTAGGCGGAGTAGATGACCGCGATGTTGCGGTTGCGGGTCGTCGCCTCGCTGCGCGGGCGGCGGCCGAGGTTGGAGTAGATACCGACGGCTTTGGCGTTGTAGGGGGCGATGGCGTCGAACCATGCCACCTCCACGAGCAGGATGTGGTCGGCGACGATGGTGGCGTCGTCGCCGCCGGGGGTAATCGTGCGCACGGCCTTCTGGAAGTGCGGGTAGATCACCTCGGTCAGGGCGTTGCCGTGGTCGAAGTCGAACGTCGGCGTCACCTTCGCCGGGGAGGCGTCCGCGTTGATCAGCGTTGTGGCCAGCACCGCGGCCGCCGCGACGCTCACGCCCTGCTTGAGGCGCTTCCGCCAGGCCTGCTTCAGCACGTGCATGTACATTGCTCCTCATCGCTTGCTTGCGGGTCGTCGACAGATGTTCGGGCTACTGTGGCGCCAGCGACGGTTTGGTAGCGGACACGATGCCGTGGGCGGCCAGCGCGTCGGCCGGCATCTCGGCCAGGTCCTGCGCGATCGCCTGCGTCACGGTGAATCCGTGCTCCTGCAGCCATTGCTGGTACGTCGACAGCTTCTGCGGCCCGCCCTGGCCCATGGTGCAGCCCAGGAAATAGGTCGGGAAGAAGTCGGCCGCGTAGGAGTCCTTGAGGTTCTCCGGGTACACCGGTCCCAGGATGTGCAACCGGCCGCCGGGGTTGAGCGCCTTGTAGGTGTTGCGCAGGATCCTGGTGACCTCCTCCTTGTCGAACATGTCCAGGAAGTGCTTGATCAGCACGACGTCGAAGCCCTCCGGCACCTCCTGGAAGACGTCGCCGCCGATGAACGAGCAGCGCTCGTCCACGCCGGCGGCCTTGAAGTTCCGCAGGCAGTCGGCCTCCTTGTCAGGGAGGTCGAAGGTCGTCACGTGCAGGTCCGGGGCCTCGGCCAGCCGGAGGGCGAGGATCGCGCCCAGGCCCGTGTTGCCGGCCAGGTCCAGGACCCTGGCCCCGGCGGGGATGTCGATACTGCCGAAGAACCAGGGGTCGATGTGCGCGGTGACGGCGTCCATCATCGAGCCCCAGGCCTCGCGCAGGTCCTGGTGCGTCGCGAGCGCCTCGTACAGGTTGCCGTCGTGCCCGTACAGCTGTTTGAGCCCGACGGTGGTGGCGCTGCGGACGCTGTCGGTGAGGTAGTAGCTCTGGCGGAGCACGACCGTCTTGGCCATGTTCATGATCGCCAGGACCCGCTGCAGGTCCTCCTCGGCGACGTCGGCGAGGCCGGTGAGGATGTAGGTGCGCGTGCGCTCGTCGTAGCCGACGAGGTCGTCCTTCACCAGCAGGTGCAGCAGCTGCTCGACGGCATCGGGCCGGGCGCCGGCCGCGGCGGCGAGCTGCGCGGCGCTCATCGCCGGTCCGCGGCGCAGCTCGTCGATGATGCCGAGTTCGAAGCACGCCAGCACGTTGGCGAACCGGGTCGGTCCCAGCAGGTACTCGCGGAGCCGGTCGAGGGTGTGGTGTGCGCTCATCGCGGTGTGCCTCTCCAGTCGTTCGTCCGCGGAAAGGTGGGGCGTGTGGCCGGTGCCGCCGCCGCGGGGGTCAGCGCTCCCCGGACCCGGCGCACCACCGCTGCCGGGTCCGGCGGGGACCAGTCGCCCCGCCAGGCGACGTGCTGGTCCGGCCGGACCAGCACCAGGGCCTGCTCCCACAGCCTGCGCGCGGCCGGGTCACTCACCAGGACCTGCATGACGGGCAGCCCCTGGGCGGCGGCTTCCCGCAGCAGCGGGTCCGCCCGCCCGTCACCGGCGAAGTCGACGAGGGTGAACCACTGACCCAGCAGGTCGTACAGCTGCCGGCCGTCGCGCAGCTGCACGCTCGGCGGCCGGCCACCCGGCCAGGTCGTCGGTGTGTACTGCTGCGGGCTCCAGAACGGCTCGGGGCCCTCGTCGTGGCAGACGATCGGCGACTCGTCGTAGCGGTAGCCCAGCTCGATGCCGGCGTACTCGTTCTCGCCGCGCTCCGCGTCGATGAACGCGCCGACGGTCTCCGGCGGGACACCTTCCCGAAGCATCCGTCCGGCCTGCAGGTGCACCCCGAGGTGCCGGCGTGAGGCGTGCATGTTGTGCAGCCCGACCGGGCGGCGTTCCCGCTCGTAACTGTCCAGCAGCGCCGCGCCGCCGAAGCCGGTCAGGAGCGCGGCGAGCTTCCAGGCCGCGTCGACCGCGTCGGCTATCCCGGAGTTCATCCCGTACCCGCCGGTCGGGAACATCTGGTGTGCGGAGTCACCGGCGAGCAGCACCCGTCCGGCCCGGTACCGTTGCGCCATCAGGAAGCTCGGGCGCCAGCGCGAGGCCAGCAGCACCTTGTCGATCTCCAGGTCGACCTGCATGACGTCGCGGACGAAGCCTGCCGGGTCCGGCGGCGGCGGGTCGAACTCCGACGGGTCGGCGCCGTTGACGTGCACGGTCCAGGTGTCGATCTCGTCCTGGGCGATGATGACGTACCTGAAGGCGAAGTAGTGCCAGAACTGGCCGTGCCGGTGCAGGGTGCTCAGGTCGCGGCTCTTGAAGTGCACCATGTAGGCGCCCGGCAATTCGGGCACGTCGAAGCCGTCCAGCTCGATGCCCACTGTCCGGCGGACCTGGCTCGACGCGCCGTCGCAGCCGATCAGGTAGCTGGACCGGACCTGCCGCCGGCGGCCGGTACGCACGTCGACCAGGTCGCTGGTCACGCCGTCGCGGTCCTGGGTCAGCGACTCCAGTTTCCAGCCGCATGCCAGGTCGATGCGCGGATGCCGGCGGCAGTGCGCGCGCAGGACGGGTTCCAGCGTGATCTGTGAGATGCGCTGGCCGGGCTCGACCGGCTGCGTGCCGTCGTTACGTTCCGCGATGCGCCGCCGCTCCTCGTCCACCGACGGCAGCCGCCACACGGCGATGGGCGCACCGGTGAGACCGGTCGACCAGATGACGTCCGCCGGATGCTCCGGCGCGACGCCGGCGGCGCGCACGTCGTCGGTGAGGCCGAGCGGGCGCAGCAGCTCCATGCTGCGGGTGCTGACGTAGTCGAGCTTCGGGTGCCTCGTCGTCTCCGTCTGCTGGTCGACGAGCATGCAACGTATGCCGTATCGGGCGAGGGCGAGTGCGGCGACCATGCCGACGGGGCCTGCACCCACCACGAGCACCGGTGCGGTTTCCATGTCTGCCTCCTGGAGCGTGGGGCGGCCGGACGGCCGCCCCACGCCGTTCGGGCGGTTCAGCGGACGTCGCTTCCCGCTTGGCTCAGTCGGGCGGGCGTGACCGTGGGCTGTCCCGGGATCCGGTCGTCGTCCGGGGACGGGGCGCCGAGGCCGGTGAACGCACGGACCTGCAGTTCGGCGAAGCCGGCGTCGTTGCGTTCGCGGCTGCTGACGGTGCCGATGTAGCCGAGCAGGAACGTCACCGGGACCGCGACCAGGGCCGGGTCGAAGTCGATGAGGTGGAAGTCGACGTCGGGCAGCATCGCCACGGGCGTGCCGGACATGAGGCCGGAGATGAGGACCAGCGCACCGGTCACCGCGATGCCGCCGAAGATCGTCCACCGCAGCCCCGCCGTGTTGAACCGCTTCCAGAACAGCGCGTACAGCACCGCGGGCAGGATGATGCCGCCGAGGTCGACGGTGATCGGGATCAGCGCGTGGGTGTTGTACGGCAGCAGCACGACGCCGAGCACGGCACCGGCGAGGCCGATGATGACGGTGTTGCGGCGGGCGGCGCGCAGCTCCTCGGCCGGGTCCGCCGGCTGCGGCCGCATGGCGCGCACGTCGCGGGTCAGTGAGGTCACCGCGCTGATCAGCAGCGCTGCCAGGACCCCGGTGACGACGAGCAGGCCGAGCGCGCCGAGCAGCCCGACGAGCCACGCCCCGCCCAGCTGGTCGCCGAGCCGGGGCAGGGTGAGGTCGCGCAGCGGCGGGATCGGGCCGATGTTCTGCCCGCCGAGCAGCGCGACCGCGCCGAAGCCCACGACGGCCGTGCACAGGTAGAACGGCACGAACATGATGCCGGCCCAACCGGCCGACCGGCGCGCGTCACGGCCGGAGGTGGCCGTGAAGTGCCGCATGAACATGTACGGCAGTGCCGCGTGCCCGACGACCGCCGCGAACAGCTTCGACAGGTGCACGACCCGCTGGCCGCCCTCGCCGTACTCGCGGCCCGGGCCGAGCAGGTCGTACCCGGCCGGATGCGGCAGCCTGTTGGCCTGGGCGTCGTCCAGCAGCTGGAACACGTCGAGCCGGTACTTGGCGAGCACCGCCACCGTCAGCCCCGCCAGGACGGCGATGACCAGCGCGGCCTTGACCACCAGCAGGCGCGTGAGGCCCTGCATGCCGCCGATGAGCACGAACACGGTGGCGAAGATGCCGGCGGCCGCGACGACCACGGTCTGCACCGCGGTGGACTCGACCCCGAACGCCACCCGGCTCACGATGCCGATCGCGTTGAGCATGACGATGGTGTACGTGACGTACAGCAGCAGCGTGACGGTGAGCGAGGCGACCCTGGCCGGTCGCTGGCCGGTGCGCAGCGCGAACACGTCACCGATGGTGTGCCCGCCGACGTTGCGCAGCGGGCCGGCGAAGACCAGCAGCGCGATCAGCCACGACACCGCGAACGCCGCCGAGAACAGGAAGGCGTCGAAGCCGTTGAGCGCGTTGTGCCCGACCATCGTGAACAGGGTCGACAGCAGGATGAACCCCGCGAACAACGCCAGCGCGTTCTGCCAGGCGCCGACGCGCCGGCCCGCGAGGTAGAAGTCCGTCGGCGTGCGCTGCGCGCGGCGGGCCGCGAGCCCCACACCGAGCAGCGCCACGATCAGCACGACGGTGATGACCGTCCCGATCGTCGCCGCAGCACCATTGTTCATCGGGTCCCTCCTTCGGCATCGGCCCGGATCTGGTCGGCGGCGGGATCGAGCTGGGTCCGGGCGTACCTCAGGTACATCGCCGCGATGACGAGCACGAGGACGAAGGTCCCCAGGACGACCAGCATGCCGACGTTCACGCTCGCGATGACCGTCTGCCGGTAGAAGCCCGGCGCGTACGCGCCGAGCAGGCTGGCCAGGACCCACCAGCCGATGAAGACGACGCTCGCCGGTGCGGCGAAACGCCGGTACTGGTGACGCAGGGCGGTGAACCGGGTGCTGTCATGTATGGCGACAAAGCGCTCACCGTCCGACAGCGAGTTCGACGTGCCCATGACACCTCCTCGTCTTGACGCGACGGATAGGAACGCAGCATCTGCCCGCCACCACCGTCCCGGCATGCCCCAAACACGGGATTCGCGGCGTGAGTCGGCCACGGGGTGCCGGCCCGTGAAACCACGCGAAGATGCCATGTACGGCCCGCGCGGCCCCGGGCAATCGTGGTGGACGTGATCCGCCGCTGCCGGGAACGTCCCGCGGCCCGACCGGAAGGAGTCCGGATGCGTCCGGCGCCGGCAACCGAGACCTGGACCTACGATGACTTCCGCGGCGCCGTGCTCGACCCGGCCCGCTGGGAGGTCATGACGGTGCCGGGCGCGGACGGTACCCACCACGCGTACCGCGACCGGAATGCGACGGTGTCCACCGGCGACGGTCATCTCGAGGTCACCGTGCACCCGTTCACCCGCTTCCACGACACGGACCGCAGGCAGAACAACGCCAAGCAGATGTACCGGTCCGTGCGGCGCTTCCCGGTGCCCGCCGGCGGGCAGCTGACGGTCGAGGTCGACATGGCGGTGCGCACGTACGGGCAGATCCCGCACGACCTGCTCGACGCCTTCGGCACGGTGAACGTCTTCGACCTCGACAGCGGGGTCGTGTTCAACGCCGCCGCCACCAACGACACGCTCTACGCGGTGGTGGAGCGGCTGCCCGTCCCCGGTGCGACCGGGCCCTACGTGCACCGGGTGGTGCTGGAGACGCCGACGGCGCCGGCGGTGCCGCACCGCTACGCCGTGACGTACCGGGCGGACACGTCGGAGGTCCTCTTCCACGTCGACGGCCGGGTCGCGTACTGGGCGCGCACGCCAGTGCCGGTCGACGGCTTCCACATCGGCATGGCGCTGTTCTCGGCGCGGGACCTGGGCCGCTACACCCGCGCGGAGCGTGAGCACGGGCAGGGCGCGACAGGCCGGTGGGGGCCGTGGCGGATCACCTCGACCCCGGCGCCGGCCTGAGCGGCGTCACACGAGCAGCTCGCCGCCGTCGATGCTGAGGTTGACGCCGTTGACGGAGCGGTTCTCCAGCAGGAACATGACCGCGTCGGTGCAGTCCTGCATCGTGACCAGCCGCCCGGTCGGCGTGCGTGCCTGCACGGCATCGCAGATCTCGCGCTTGTCCCGCCACTGTGGGGTGTCGGCGACGAGGCTCGGGTGCAGGGCGTTGAACCGGATCGGCGCCAGCTCGGTCACCAGGGTGCGCACCAGCGCGCTGATGCCGCCGTTGGCGGTCGTGACCGTGGTGGAGCCGGGGTACGGCCGGTGCATGGCCAGCCCGCCGAGCAGCACCGCCGCGGCGTCGGCCGGCATACGCGGCGCGAGCGCGTGCACGACGGCGGCATAGCCGACGAGCTTCATCGTCAGCACCCGCACCGCGTCCGCCGGGCGGTACCCGCGGATGGTGTTGTGGTCGCGTTCGAGGGCGGCGAGCACCAGCCGGTCGACGCGCTGCACGCCGGCCAGCGTGTCCGCCGCCTGCTCCGGGACGGTCAGGTCCAGCCCGAGCCCGCGGGCGTGCCCGCCGATCTCGTCGGCGACCGCCTTGGCACGGGCGTCCGTCCGGCCGGTGACGAGGACGTCGCAGCCGCGGCCGGCGAACGTCTCTGCGACGTGCCGGCCGATCCCTGAGGTGCCACCGACCACGACGACCTGCGTGCGATCAGACATCGATGTTCCTTCCTGCCCTGCGGCGCGGTGCACCGCATCGCTGGACGTGAATCCGCCGACCGTACCCGGGCCGGGACCGGCGGTCGTCACGTGTTCGCGGTATCCAGGCCCGGCACGTCCGGCAGGGCGGGCGGCCGCGGCCGCCGGCGAACCACGTGAATGAGCGATGGTCAGCGGGTGCGTGGCCGGTGAGGCTCAATGTCGCCGGGCGCGGCCGCAGGCGCCCCGGCACCGCCGTCGGCACGCAGGCCGGACCCGTCCGAGAGGTGCGCGATGACCCAGGCACGCCACGACACCACCGCCGGTCCACCTCGCGCCGGCCGCTGGTGGATCGTCGGCGGCATGGGACTGGCGGTGTTCATGGCGTCGCTGGACATGAGCATCGTCAACGTGGCGCTGCCCGCCGTGGGCAGTTCGTTCGCGGCGCCGGCCGCGGCGACCCAGTGGGTCGTGCTCGGTTACCTGCTGCCGCTGGTCGCCCTCGCGCTGCCGACGGGCCGGTGGCTGGACCGGGTCGGGCACCGCGGCGTGCTCGTCGGCGCCTGCGCCGGCTTCGCGGCCGCGAGCGTCGCCGCCGGTCTCGCACCCGGCATCGGCTGGCTCGTCGCCGCGCGCGTGGTGCAGGGTGTGGCCGGCACGGCGCTGATGACCCTGATCCCGGTGCTGACCACCACCGCCGTCGAGGCCCGGTTCCGGGGCCGGGCGATGGGGACCGTCGACACGCTCGGCATGCTGGGCCTGATCAGCGGGCCGGGCCTCGGCGGCCTGATCGTCGACTCGGTCGGCTGGCCGTGGATCTTCTACTGCAACGTGCCCGTGTGCGCCGGCCTCGTCGTCCTGGCGTACGTGCAGCTGCCCCGCGGCGCACGCGTGCGCCCGCCGGATCGCGCCACCGCCGCGGAGGCGGCGCTGCTGACCGCCGCCGCCTGCGCCGTCATGCTCGCGTTGACCCTCGCCGCCGACGGTACGCCGCTGTGGCTCGCGCTGGCGGTGGTGGCGGTGCCGGCGGTCGCCGCGTGGTGGCGGTTGCCGGCCGGCGAGCCGGTGCGCAGGCTGCTGCGGGTGCCCGCGATGCAGGCGCCGCTGGCGGCGTTGACGGTCACCGCCGTGGCGACGGGTCTGCTGTTCTACCTCGTGCCGTTCCAGCTCATCACGGTGCTGCGCATGCCGCCTCCGGTCGCCGGTGCCACGATGCTGACGTTCCCGCTCGCCGCCGCGCTGCTCGGGCCGGTCGCCGGGGTGCTCGCCGACCGGTACGGCGACCGGCGGGTCGCGCTCACCGGCCTGCTCACGATGGTGAGCGGCCTGGTGCTGCTGATCCCCGCGGACCGGTCCTGGCACGCGGCGGACGTCGCGCTGCGGCTGGCGGTCGCCGGTGCGGGCCTGGGCCTGTTCAACGCGCCCAACATGAGCGCGGCGATGTCGGCGCCGCCGGGTGGTCTGCTCGCCACCGCCGGCGCCGCGACGAGCGTGGCCCGGCAGAGCGGTTTCGCGTGCGGCCCGGCGCTGGCGACGCTCGTTTGGGGGCTGTCTGGATACGGGCTCGCCGGGATCCGGGCCGCGTTCTTCGCCGCCGCGCTCATCCTGGTGGCCGGCGCGGTCCCGCTCGCCCGGAGCCTCCGGCAGGCGCGGCCCCCCGCTGCGGCACCGGCGTCGGTCACCGCGCCGGCGGACTCCGGATGACGACGCCGGACGGGTACCGCCGGAGAAACTCTCGAAATGGAGCGCCGATGACGCCACGCCTGCGGGGCCGGGAGACCGAGCAGCGGCAGATCCTGCGGGCGCTGCACACCGTGGTGGCGGGGACGAACACTGTGCTGCGTGTCGAGGGCGGCTGGGGCAGCGGCCGTACGCGGCTGCTGGAGGAGGTGGCGGTCATGGCCGGGCGGCTCGGCTTCGCCGTCGTGGACACCGGCTGGGTCGCCGGGGCCGAACCGGCCGCCCTCACCACCCGCGGCTCGTCGTCACGGCCTGTCCTCGTCGTGCTCGACGACCTGCACCACGCCGACCCGGTGTTCGTCCGCAGCCTGTACTCGCTGCCCGGGCGGCTGCGGGACCGGTCCGTCGCCTGGATCCTCAGCCGGCGGCGCCGGGCCGGCGGGCAGGTCGTGGACCGGCTCTTCGCGGACGGTTCGGCGCCGGGTGGGCGGGTCGACCTGCGACCGTTGCCGCCTCAGGTGCTGGTCCAGCTGGTGGCGGACCGTGCTGGTGGCCCGATGACGGGCGCGCAGGAGCTGCTGCGTGCCGCCGGCGGCAACCCAGCGCTGGCCGTCGCGCTGGCCTGCGACGCCGCCGGCTCCGGCCCGGGCGGGTGGCGGCGCGGACCGTCCGCCCGGGTGCGGGCGTGTGTCCTGCGGTGCGTTACCGAGCTCGGTGGCACCTGCCGGCAGCTGCTCGAGGTCGGTGCGGTCCTCGGCTCCCGGTTCACCCTGAGCGACGCGGCGCACCTGCTGCATCGGCCGGCCGCGGACCTGCTCGCCCCGCTCGACGAGGTACTCGCCGCCGACGTCCTCGTCTGCGACGGCGACCGGCTGGCCTTCGCCCAGGACCTGTTCCGGCAGTGCCTGCTGCTGGCACTGCCGCTTCCAGCGCGGGTTGCGCTGGCCCAGTCCGCGGGGGCGGAGCCGGCCGGCAACGCGGTCCCCGGGTCCGACCGGGTCCTCGACCTATGGGACGCCGGCCGGGCCGAGGCGCGCGACCGGCCGGCCGCGATCCGGCTCGCCGCGCCCGCGCGCCAGGCGCCGGAGTGGACGCTGCTCAACGACACCGAGCGTCGCGTGGCGCGGCTGGTCAGCCAGGGGCTCACGAACCAGCAGATCGCCAGCCAGCTGTTCCGGTCCCCGCACACGGTCAACTACCACCTGCGCCGCATGTTCCGCAAGCTCGACATCCGCTCCAGGGTCGAGCTGGCCAGGCTCACGTTGCTGCACTACTCCGAGACGGCCGACGTGATCGACGCGGCCGGCTGAGCCGTCAGCGTGTCCACGACACCGGCGGTCGTCAACGGCACCGCGCACCGCGCCGCCGCGTACCACAGGGCCAGCATGTGATGGTCGAGCGAGAAGTCGCCCATGGCGTCGGCGACGAAGAACGCCTCGATGTCGCGGGTGAACGCGTCGCAGGCGGTCATCAGGCAGCCCACGTGGGCGTAGACGCCACAGACGATGAGCTGGTCGCGGCCGGAGCCGCGCAGCCGCTCCTCGAGGTCGCTGCGGTGGAATGCGCTGTATCGCCACTTCGTCAGGACCACCTCGCCGGGTTCCGGCTCGAGCGCATCGGCGATCTGCCGGTCGTCTGCATCGCCGCTCATGCCCGCGCCCCAGAAGTCGTGCAGCAGGCCGCGGTCCTGCCGGCTCATGCCGCCCGGCTGGGCGGTGTACATGACCGGTACGCCCGCCCCGCGCGCCGCGGCGAGCAGCACCGCGACGTTGGTCAGCAGCTCGGTGAGTGGAGACCCGCCCGCCGGGAACGGCCGCAGGAAGTACCGTTGCATGTCGTGGACCAGCACCGCAGCGCGGTCCGCGCGGGGACGCCACGGCACCGCCGCGGCCGGCAGCTCGCCGGCGCCCGGCATCGGGTAGGGCGCGATCCTGTTCATGGCCATCGTCGGGCTCCTGTTCGGCTCGTCGGTCGTGCTGGCTGTGACGTGGCGTCACACGTGCAGGGCAGCTCCGCCGTCGACGTAGATGTCGTGCATGGTGATGTGGCCGGCCTGGTCGGACACGAGGAACGCGACCGCATCCGCCACGTCGGACGGCTGGGCGAGCTTCCGCAGGGGGATGCCGACCCGGTACGCGGCCAGGGAACCCTCGACCGCGAACGCCGGATCGGTGTGCTCGCCGAGCATCGTGCGCAGCATCGGCGTGTCGGTCGATCCCGGCGACACGACGTTGCACCGGATGCCATGGCCAGCGAGCTCCAGGCCGAGGCACCGGGTGAACTGGGCGGACGCCGCCTTGGACGCCGCGTAGGCCGCCATGTTGACCCGCGGCACCCCGGCCGCGTTGGACGCCACCGTCACGATCGTCCCGCGCCGGCGGGGGATCATCCTGCGGGCGACGGCCCGGGAGACGTTGAACACGCCGCCGGCGTTGACGGAGAACACCTCGCTCCAGTGCCGGTCCGGCAGCTCGACGATGCTGCCGGTGTGCAGCACACCGGCGGCGTTGACGAGGATGTCCACGGGGCCCTGCTCGTCCTCGACCAGCCGCACGAGTGCATCGACCGCCGCGCTGTCGCTGACGTCGACCGGGTAGCCGCGGGCGGTCAGGCCGTCCGCTTCCAGCTTCGTCACCGCGGTGCCGAGCCGCTCGGTGTTGCGGTCCGCGGCCGCGACCAGCGCGCCGGCCTCCGCCAAGGTGCGGGCGACTGCCGCGCCGATCCCCTGCGCCGCGCCGGTGACCAGCGCGACCTTCGACGCTATGCCGGACAGTTCCATCATGCGCTCCCTTCGGTGGGGCTCAGCCGGGCTCGCGGGCGGCGGCGACCGGCGCGGCGGCAGCGTCGGCGTCGGCGTCGTAGCCGAACAACCAGTCGTTGCTTTCCAGGCCCGACGAGGTCGCCGCGGCGGCGTCACGGTGCCGTTGCTCGGCCCCGTCGGGCAGGTGGAAGACGCGTACGTTGTCGCGCGACTCCTGCTGGATGCGGCTCGTGCGGGGCAGCCGGATCCCCTCGTACCGGCGCAGCGCGGCGCTTAGCGCGGCGCCGTCGCCGGCCGCCGCGCCCGAGTCGGTGAGGCAGCGGGCGAGCGTGACCGCGTCCTCGATCGCCTGGTTGGCGCCCTGGGCCCGGAACGGCAGCATCGGGTGCGCCGCGTCGCCGGCGACGGCGACCCGGCCCACGCTGAGCCGCTGGAGGGCGTCCCGGTCGTGCAGCGCCCACCTGCCGACCGCGTCCGCCGCGTGGATCAGCCGGGTGACGTCCTCGTGCCAGCCCGTGTATGCGGCGGCGAGGTCCCGCACGCTGCCCTGCGCCGACCACGACTCCCCGTGCCGGTGCGGCACCCGCACCGTCGCGCCGAAGCTCACCTGCCGGCCCGCGGACACCGGATAGCAGACGCAGTGCTGGTCCGGCCCGAACCACAGCAGCACCCGCGGCTCGGCGAGCAGGTGCGGCACCCGGGCAGCCGGCACCAGCCCCCGGTAGATCACCTGCCTCGAGTAGCGGGGGTGGTCGCGGACGAGGTGCTCGCGCACGACGGAGTGGATGCCGTCGGCGCCGACGACGAGGTCGGCCTCGACCGTCGTGCCGTCGGACAGCTCCAGTCGCGCGGCGTCTGCGGTCTGGGTGACCGCGACGCACCGCACGCCCAGCCGCACCCGGCCGGTGGGCACCATGGAGAGCAGGCAGCTGTGCAGGTCCGCCCGGTGCACCGTGTAGTAGGGGGCGCCGAACCTGCTCAGGCACGCGTCGCCGAGCGGGGTGCGGTGCAGCGGCGCGCCGTCGTCCCAGCGGCGCATCTCGATCGCCTGCGGCATGACGGCGGCCGCGCGCAGCCCTTTCCCCAGGCCGAGCCGGTGCAGCAGCCTGGTGGCGTTCGGCGCGAGCTGCACCCCGGCGCCCACCTCGGTCAGTCGCGGTGCCTGCTCGTACAGCTGGAAGTCGACACCGGCCCGGTCCAGGGCGGCGCCGAGCGTGAGGCCGGCCAGGCCGGCCCCTACGATGGCCACACTCGTGCGCGGCATGTCTCTCCCGTCCCGGTGCCGGTCA
This sequence comes from Dactylosporangium sp. NPDC050688, assembly GCF_040654515.1. NCBI lineage: Bacteria > Bacillati > Actinomycetota > Actinomycetes > Micromonosporales > Micromonosporaceae > Dactylosporangium > Dactylosporangium sp. NPDC050688. Next base: position 50,466 of record NZ_JBFAIC010000054.1, on the reverse strand, counting down.
GTAGTACAGCAGCGCCTTGTCCCAGTCCTCGTCGGCGCCGAACAGGCTGCGTGGCTTGACCACGTCGGCCATCGAGGTCAGCACCGTGTGCGGCACGAGCGTGCCCGGTGCCAGGCCGGTGACGTCGCAGTCGACGCCGAGCGTGGCCCGCACCGCCGCCGTGAGCGCCGCCGTGGCGGCGTCGCGGTGCTCGTCGGCCACCTCGATCTGGATGCGCAGCAGCGGCGGTTCGGCCCTGGCCCGCCAGAACAGCACCCCGTGGGCGTCCGGCAGCGAGAAGACCAGCTCCTCGAGGCGGTGCTGGGTGACGGTGGTCGAGCCGACCGGATAGCCGAATGCGGCGCGGCCGTACACGTTGACGGTCGGCAGGCCCCACCCGCAGGCGCAGTCCTGGTAGGAGACCGAGACGTTGTCCTCGAGGTTGTACCGCAGCAGAGGCATGGCTTCGCGGTACAGGGGCGTGACGACCAGCTGCCCGTCGCCTTCGGCGCGCACGGTTCCGGTCGCCGGGTCGTACACCTCGAACACGGCCCGGTCCGCCCACAGGTGCAGCCGCCCGTGCGGGCACTCACCGGCGAGGCTGCCGGTCTCCGTGGAGCCGTACTCCTCCACGACCGGCACCCCCCAGATCCGGCTGATCCGTCGCCGGCGCGCGTCGGTGAGCGGCTCACCGCCGGTGAACAGGGCCCGCAGGTGCGGGAAGTCGGCGTCGGGCCGGTGCCCGGCGGCCGCGGCCGCGGCCGCCCACAGCAGGTACTCCGTGGCGACCGCCCACGTCAGGGTCACGCCCAGGTCGTGCAGGACCCGCACGACGCGGGCGTAGGGCATGGCCAGGGACCGGTTGTCGCCGGGCACGACGGTGGCGCCGCACAGCCGGCCCGCGGCGTGCGCGAGGTGCCCGGTGAGCATCAGCGCGTACGGTGTGCGCACCAGCAACAGGTCGGCGTCGGACATGCCGATCCACTTGCGGGCGAAACGTTCCGCCAGGTCGACCCAGTCCTCCTCGGTGTAGTACGAGGGCGTCGGCCGGCCCGCGGTGCCGCTGGACTCGTGATAGGTCGCCAGGCGCTCCTTCGGCACGGCGAGCAGCCCGAACGGATAGGCGTCGCGCAGGTCCTGCTTCGTGGTCAGCGGCAGCCCGGCGAGCTCCGCACCGGTCGCCGGCAGGGCACCGGAGGCCAGCCGGTCGCGGTAGAACGGCGAGCGGGCGGCCCACGACACCGTCTGCGGCAGCTGCTTGTCCTGCAGCTCTCGCAGGTCCTCCAGGCTGTGCCATTGGCCGAGCTGTGGCAGGGCGGAACTGAAGCTGTTCATGGTTTGGTCTCCCCCAGCAATCGGTGCGCGTTGTCCCAGGCGACCCGGCGCCACTGCTCGGCCGGGATCCGGATGGCGCGGAACTTGGCCAGTTCGACGCTCGGATGCTGCAGCGGGAACTCGGAGCCGAACACCACCCGGTCGGCGCCGAGGTCGCGCAGCGCCGCCTCGGCGACGCAGGTGTAGCCGCCCGACGTCTCCAGCAGGATGTTGGGCTCGCCCTCGATCAGCGCGAGTGCGTACAGGTCGATGTTGCCGATACCGCTGTGGCCGAGCACGAAGTGCACCGTGGGGAACCGGCGGGCCAGCTCGACCAGGTCGGCGACACCGGCGCCGGGCCGGTCGATGCACACCACGTACACCGGGTGGCCGGCCGCGGCGGCGACGTCGACGAGGGCCACGACCCGGGGGTCGGTGAGGCCGGCGCCGTGCACGGCCGGCGAGATCTCCAGGCCCCGGAAGCGGTCGGCGACGTCCCGGTACCGGGCGGGTTCCCGGTGCGGGTTGGCGAAGAAGAACGGCACGAGGCGGCCGTCGGTGCCCTCGCAGGCAGCCTGGACGGCCGCGTTGTCAGCGTCGGTCTCGACGTGCCCACCGAGGACGAGCTGCCGGGCCAGGCGGTCCAGGGCGATGGTGCCGCCGGCGCACACCACCGCGCGTTCCAGCCCGCACTCGTCCAGGGCGGCGAGCAGCCGCTCGCGGGCCCCGGGGCGGGGCACCAGCCGGACGTGGAAGTCCAGGACTGGCTGCCCCGCCACACCGGTCGCCGGCGGCGAATCGGTCGCGGCCACGGGTCACTTCTCGATGCAGAACTCGTCGATCGGGTAGCCGACGTGGCGTTGCTCGACCGGCAGGTAGCCGAGGACCTTCGTGCCGGCGGTCAGGTCGGTGACGTTGAGAACCGTGCCGCCCGGGCCGAGCACCCGCACGTGCCAGTCGTCCTGGACGATGAGGTTGACCTGCACGCCCGAGTCCGACACCGCGTCGATCGCCAGCATCGGCCGGCGTTCGATCTTCACCCGGCCGACCGTCACGACGCGGACCTGGCCCTTGGAGTCCACGGCCAGGACCTTGCCGCCGGCGTCGAGCTCGCTGAGGTACCGGGTGCGTCCCTGGTCTGACAGCGTGTAGGAGTGCAGCGCGCCGGCGTTGACGCGGAACGGACGCGTCGGCATGTACGGCAGCGGGTGGGTCTCGCTGCAGCACAGGATCATCCCGTGGGAGAACGAGCCGACCAGGATGCCCTCGTCGGGGCGGAACTGGGAGCAGGTGTCCACGCAGACCCGGTCGCCGAGGCCGGCCCGCCTGATCGCGGTGATCTCCAGCTCCACCAGGGACAGGTCGTCGGGGCTGCCGGCCGCGGCGGCCTTGAGGTCGGTGGCCTCCCCGACCGCCCGCGGCGCGAGCATCACCCCGTCGGAGCCGTGCTCCAGCACCCCGAAGACGATCTGTGCCTCCTCGACGTCGGCGACCTGCGTGATGATGGACCCGTCGGCGCGGGCGGCGGCCGCGAGCACGATCTCCAGCGGGATCTTGGTCGGGTCGCGGAAGTACAGCACGCTCCAGCGGTCCAGCTGCGCCGCCCGGCACGCCTCCTCGAGGCTGGCCGCGTCGGTGATCTCCACGAACCGGCCGAACTCCACGTCGGGGTGGCGTTCGGCGAGCTCGGCCGGCTCGCCGTGGCGGGCGGGCTCCACGATGACCAGATCGGCGGCGTCCAGCTCGTCGGGCAGGGCGTCGCCCTGCGCGAACAGCACCTTCTTCACCGTCGGGGGAAGTGCCCGCAGGTCGCCCGGATCGGCCGCCACGATGGCGTCGACCCGCTGGTGCACGGCCTCCTCGACGATCGCCGTCCGGGCGCTGCCGGCGCTGCGCACGTCCACCCAGCACATCTTCATGAGTTGGTCTCCTCTTTTTCCGAGTCAGTTGGTGAGCGAAAGCCGGTCGTCGAGCGGCTGCCGGGGCGAGGGCAGCAGCGGGCCGTGCAGGAGCCCGGCGACCGCGGCGGCCATCCGGCCCGGCTGGCTGGCCTGGAACACGTTGCGGCCCATCGCGACACCGGCGGCCCCGCCGCGCAGGGCGTCGGCGACGTGGGCGAGCACCGCCTCGGTCTGCTCCTCCCGCGGTCCACCGGCGACGATCAGCGGGATCGGGCAGCCGCGCACAACCGAGGCCATGGCCTCCGGTGAGCCGGCATAGTCGGTCTTGACGATGTCGGCGCCGAGGTCCGCGGCCAGCGACGCGGCGTGCGCCACCAGGTCCGGGGCCCGCGAGTCACTGATCTTCGGGCCGCGGACGTACACCATGGCCAGCAACGGCACGTTCCAGCGGTCACACTCCCCGGACACCGCGGCCAGGTCGGCGATCTGCCGGGCCTCCTGCTCCGAGCCGAGGTTGACGTGCACGCTGACCGCGTCGGCGCCGAGCCGCACCGCCTCGGCGACGCCGGCCACCAGGTACTTCGCGTTCGGATCCGGTGCGTGCCGGGTGCTGGCGCTCAGGTGCACGATCAGGGACATGTCGGTGAAGCAGCCGGGGTCGACGTGCCGCAGACTGCCCTTGTGCAGCACGACGGCATCCACGCCGGTGCCGGTGAGCTCGGTGACCAGCGCGTTGAGGTCGGCGCAGCCGAGCGGGCCGTCAGCGACGGAATGGTCCAGGGGGACCACGAACAGGCGTCCGTCACCGTGGCGGAACAGACGTCGTACCCGCAGCCGCCGGGCGAAGGAGGCGTTGTTGACGGTCATGGTGTCCTACCTGTCTCGAACCGTGGATACGTGCTCGGAGGTCGGTGCTGTTCGGGGGGCCGCCGGGGCGGGCGGCTCGGCGCGGTCGAGCTGGAAGGCGGTGTGCAGGGCGTCGACGGCGGCGACCGCCAGGTCCTGCGGCACGATGACCGACAGCCGCGCCTGGGACGTGGAGATCCAGCTGGTCGGGATCCGCGCGTCGGCAAGCGCCGCCATGAGCCTTGCCGTGTACTCCGGGCGGCTCAGCAGGCCCATGCCGACGACCGACACCTTGCCGACGTTCTCGTCGAAGTGGACCCCGCCGCCGAAGCCGACCGCCACCTCGTACAGGGCGTCCCTGACCCGGCTGGCCTCGCTGCGGCGGATCGTGAAACCCATCCGGAACTCGTTCTCGTACGGCCCGGACCGGGCGACCAGGTCGACCACCGTGCCCTGCGCCGCGAGCACCTTGAACACCTCGGGCGCGACGTCGTGCCTGCCGCTGCGGCAGTGCACGAGCACCCGGGCGACGTCGGTGTCGTGGGTCACCGCCACCACCGCGCGACGGGTCTCCAGCGACCGGTCCCGCGGCGACTCGGCGATCGTCGTCCCCGGCGACTGCGACAATGCGTTTCTGACCGACACCTCGACCCTTTCCATTGCGGCGAGCTCGACACAGCGGGTGTGCAGGATGCGGGCGCCGGCGAACGCCATCTCCGCCATGACGTCCGGATGCACCCACGGCAGGCACCGGGCGGCGGGCATGATGCGGGGATCGGCGGTGAAGACCCCGTCCACGTCGGTGTAGATCTCGCACGCCGCCCGCAGCTGCGCGGCCAGCGCGACGGCGGTCGTGTCCGAGCCGCCCCGCCCGAGGGTGGCGAGATCTCCGGCGCCGTTGACGCCCTGGAAACCGGCGACGACGGCGACGTGGCGCTCGCGCAGCGCCGCCAGGACCGGGTCCGCCCCGATCCCGGCAATGAGCGCGTCACCGTGCCGTTCAGTGGTACGGATGCCGGCCTGGTGCCCCGTCAGCGACCGTGCCGGCACACCCAGGCCGCGCAACGTCAGCGCCATCAGCGCTGCCGACTCCGCCTCCCCGACGGCCAGCAGCTGGTCCAGCTCCCGCGACGGCTGCGTCGGCCCGACGTCCGCCGCGAGGCGGAGCAGGTCGTCGGTCCGGCCGCCCCGGGCGGAGACGACCACGACCATCGAACGTCCGTCGCGCCACTGCCCGGCGACGCGCAGGGCGGCGTTGCGCACCCGGTCGAGGGTTTCCAGTGAGGTTCCGCCGTATTTCTGCACCAGCACGTCCATGGTCGGTCACCGCCCCGTTTCGAGCCTCGCGCTGAAATCGACAGTAATCGCCGAACATCGATGCACCTACTACTCACGCGAGTGGTGCCGCGCCACCCAGGTATTCACGCCAACACCGTTTGACGGGCGGGGACGCCACCAGTTCACGCGAATACGCGGGAAATCGCGGAAATCAGTGACGCCACCCGGCGGTCGCGACACGGAGACTCTGAGGCGAAAGAGCGTGCCATTCACAATTTGGAAGGCGCTCGCATGCCTATCAGACAACCTCCGGCCAACCACCGCCCGGTGGGGCGCCGCACCGCCGGGCAGGGCTCCACCGGTCAGCGTTCCGTCAACCGGCGTCCCGTCGCCGCTCCCCCGGCGGGACAGCCGCCCGGGATGACCGCCAGGCGCGCGGCCCGGGGCCCGGCGCGGTGGCTCAGCACCCTGCTGCCCGGAGACCCGGCGCCGGGGCGCCTGCTGCGCTTCGCCGTGGTCAACCTGTGCACCGTGGCCGTGCTGCTCCTCGGCGTCTGCGCGATCCTGCTCGCCGAGAGCGGCCACCTGCGGTGGGCGGCCGCGTGCATCCTCGGCTGCTTCTGCATGGACGGCCTAGACGGCGCGCTGGCCCGCAGGTTCGGTGTGGCGAGCCCGTTCGGCGCGCAGATGGACTCCCTCGCCGACCTCTGCGGGTTCGGGGTGGCCACGCCGCTGCTCGCCTACCACTGGCTCGACGGCGCCGCGCCCGACTACGCGACGGCGTCGGCGTGCGCCATGCTGTCCGCCTGCGCGATGATCCGGCTCGCCCGCTTCAACGTCGTGCCGAAGGACGCGCGATGCTTCGCGGGCCTGCCCGCCGCGATGCCGGCGGTCATCCTGGCGCTCGCCATCCTGCTGGACGTCGCGCCGGTCGGCAGCCACCTCGGCATCGTCGCCGGCCTGGCCTTCCTGATGATCACCACGATCCCCTACGCGAAGTTCGGCCCGCTCGCCGCGCTGCCGTGGTGGGTGTGGCTGCCGGCGGTCGCCGCTGCCGCCGTCCGGCCGACGCTCACCTTCGCCGGCGCGATCGGCGCGTATCTCACGTCAGGGCCGGTCCTGGCGGTGCTGCGCAACGCCGCGCGGCCGGTCCCCGCGCAGCAGTGGAGCACGCGCGGAGCCGGCGCGGATGCCTGCGTGCCGACACTGCCGCCGCACGTGCGCATCGCCGTGGTCGGTGCCGGGTTCGCCGGCCTGGGCATGGCGATCCGGCTCAAGCAGGCCGACATCGACGACTTCGTCGTCCTCGAACGCGCCGGCGACGTGGGCGGCACGTGGCGCGACAGCATCTATCCCGGCGCCGCCAGCGACGTGCCGTCCAACCTCTACTCGTACTCGTTCGCGCCGGACCCGCACTGGACCAGGACGTTCCCGTCGCAGCCGGAGATCCAGGCGTACCTGCTCCGCTGCGCCACCCAGTTCGGCCTGGACCCGCACCTGCGCGCCGGGCACGAGATGCTCGAGGCGCGGTGGAGCGACGAGTCCGCCCGCTGGACGGTCACCACCTCGCGGGGCACGGTGACCGCGGACGTGCTGGTGGTCGCCACCGGCCCGCTGAGCAAGCCGGCCGTCCCGTACCTGCCCGGGCTGGAACAGTTCGCCGGCGCCGCCTTCCACTCCGCGGCCTGGGACCATTCCTACGACCTGCACGGCAAGCGGGTCGCGGTGATCGGCACGGGCGCGTCGGCGGTGCAGTTCATCCCGGAGATCCAGCCGGAGGTGGCGCAGCTGTACGTCTTCCAGCGCACCCCTCCGTGGGTCATCCCCCGCTGGGACCGCCACAAGAGCCCCGTCGAGCAGGGCGTCTTCCGCGCGCTGCCGTTCGTGCAGCGCCTGGCCCGCACGGCGGTCTACCTGTGGCGGGAGACGCTCATCCTCGGCCTCACGTTCGACCAGCGGATGCTCAAGCCCGCGGAGTGGCTGGCCCGGCGGCACCTGCGCCGGCAGGTCGAGAACCCACAGCTGCGGGCGGCGCTCACCCCGGACTACCGGCTCGGCTGCAAGCGGGTGGTGCTCTCCAACTCCTACTATCCGGCGATCACCCAGCCGAACACCGAGCTGGTGCGCAGCCCGATCCTGGAGGTGCGGCGCGACTCGATCGTCTGCGCCGACGGCACGCGACGGCCGGTCGACGCGATCATCTTCAGCACCGGCTACGAGTCGGCGAACATGCCGGTCGCCGCCCGGCTGCGCGGCCGCGACGGCCGGCTGCTCGCCGACGCGTGGAGCGACGGGGCGCAGGCGTACCTGGGCACCGCCGTGACCGGTTACCCCAACCTGTTCATGCTGCTCGGCCCCAACAGCGTGTCCGGGCAGAACTCGTCGCTGCTGACGATGGAGGCGCAGGTGGACTACGTCATCGACGCGGTGCGGTTCATGCAGCGGGCGGGTGTGCCGACGGTGGAGGTCCGCGCCGACGCGCAGACGTCCTTCGTCTCGGAGGTGCAGCGCAAGAGCATCGGCACCGTCTGGGTGTCCGGCTGCCGCAGCTGGTACCTCGACGCCCGCGGCCGCAACACCACGCTGTGGCCCGGCCTGACCCGCACGTTCCGCCGGCGGACCCGCCGGTTCGACCGCGAGAACTACGTGCTGGGCGGCGGCGCCCCGCACTGAGGGGCGGTGCACACGGCCCCGGAGGCGGATCGACCGCTTCCGGGGCCGTGTGCACCGCCCATGAAGAAGACCTCCACCGGCCGGGGACCGGTGGAGGTCGAGGATCACGGGTCAGCGTCTGAACCGGCTGAGCAGCGCCTTGGTCTGCGGCCAGCGACGCCACGCGATGATGGCGACGATGACCAGCCAGGCCAGCGGCGCCCACGACTCGTCGATGAGCACCACGTTGGTGTACAGGGCCCCCACCATCAGCAGCGCCAGACCCGTCGCGGCGAGCCCTGACAGTTTCGGGATCAGAATGCCGATCCCGCCGAAGATCTCGACCACCCCGACGAAGTAGCGAAGCCAGTGGCCCGCACCGATGTGGTCGAACAGGTCCACCATCCGCTGCAACCCGCCGAGCTTCGCCAGGCCGCCGACGATGAAGTCGACACCGACCACGACCTGCATCACCCACAGCACCCTGTTGCCGATACGGCTCCGGGTCGTGGTCTGCTCGACGGCGACGTCGTTGCTCATGCTGCCCACCTCCTCTCCCGAGAGACATCACCGCAGGTCCAGCCAGCACGAGGTGGTCGAATCGCGGCTCGACATCGATTGACGCCAGTCCGACCGTAATCGCGACCCTCCGCTTTGCCCACTACTCGGGCGGGTAGTGCCGCGACTTGCAGGTGTTTGCGCCAATGGCACCGGGCCGCATCATCGCGTTTCCACGTGATACCCCGGTCTGCCGTCGTCGGGGATTCTGGACATCGTCCTGCCCGTGACACCTCCGCAGCTCGAAAAGCACATCCGATGCCACGCGAAAGGGCGAGACATGGTCGGGGAAATGCCAGGCTCGGCCGATTTCATGGGCTATCTGACCGGCCTCGGCGGACGCGGGCAGGCTTTCGCCCTGCTCCATCGACCGCATTCCGGGCCGCAACCGCAGATCGAGGTGCTGGCCGGCGCCGTCCGCACGGTCGGCCGCCTCGCCGACCTGCCACTGCCGGACGTGCGGTCCGCACCGGACGGGCCCGGCCAGGACCTGCTCGTCGCGGTGCCGTACCGGCAGATCACCGAGCGCGGGTTCGACTGCCGCGACGACGCCGCGCCGCTGCTCGCCATGCAGATCCGGCAGCGCGCCGCGCTGAGCCTGCCGCAGGCGCTCGCGGCGCTGCCGGACGAGGACGTCCACCTGTCCGGCGCGGGCTTCGACATCGACGACGCGACGTACGCCGCGATCGTGCGGCAGGTGATGCGTGAGGAGATCGCGCAGGGTTCCGGGTCCAACTTCGTGATCCGGCGGTCCTTCGTCGCGCAGATCGACGACTTCGGCGTGCGCAAGGAGCTCAGCATCTTCCGGCGCCTGCTGACCGGCGAGCTCGGCGCGTACTGGACGTTCCTGTTCCACACCGGCGCCGGCACCTTCATCGGCGCCTCACCGGAGCGCCACGTCAGCCTGGCCGGCGGCACGGTCGTGATGAACCCGATCAGCGGCACCTACCGGCACCCGCCCGGCGGTCCCGACCCGGCCGGCCTGCTGGGCTTCCTCGACGACGCGAAGGAGGCGAACGAGCTGTACATGGTCGTCGACGAGGAGCTCAAGATGATGGCCCGCATGTGCTCCCGGGGCGGCGGGCGGGTGCACGGCCCGTTCCTCAAGCAGATGGCGCGGCTCACCCACACCGAGTACCTGCTCAGCGGCGACTGCGACCTCGACGTGCGCGACGTGCTGTCCGAGACCCTGCTCGCGCCGACCGTGACGGGCAGTCCCCTGCAGAACGCGTTCCGGGTCATCAGCCGGCACGAACGCACCGGGCGCCGGTACTACGGCGGCGTGCTCGCCGTCATCGGGCACGACGCGGACGGCGGGCGCACCCTCGACTCGTCCATCATGATCCGTACGGCGGAGCTCGACCCCGGCGGCAGGCTCGGCATCGGCGTCGGCGCCACGCTCGTGCGCGACTCCGACCCCGAATCCGAGGTGGCCGAGACCCACGCCAAGGTCGCCGGCATGCTGCAGGCGCTCGGGCTCTCCCAGGACGCGCGTGGTACGCACCTACAGCCCGCCGCGCACCCCGAGCCCGTCGCGCGCGCCGGCCGCGACGCGCCGACGGCGGACCCGCGGGTGCGGCGGGCGCTGGCCGAGCGCAACACGACCCTGTCGCGCTTCTGGCTCGACGGTGCGGGCTCGACGGCGCCGGAGCCGGCGCTGCTCGGCAGGAGCGTCCTCGTCGTGGACGGTGAGGACACCTTCACCGCGATGCTCGGCCACCAGCTGCGCGCGCTCGGGCTGCGGACCACGATCGCGCGGCACGACGACCCGCTGGAGCCTGCGGCGCACGAGCTCGTCGTGGTCGGCCCGGGGCCGGGCGACCCGCGCGACACGACCGACCCGCGGATCGGCGCGCTGCACGCGCTCACCCGCGAGCTGCTCGACGGCGACGTCCCGTTCCTGTCCATCTGCCTGGGTCATCAGATCCTCGCCGCCGAGCTGGGCTTCGAGGTCGTCCGCCGGGCCCGGCCCAACCAGGGGGTCCAACGGTCGATCGACCTGTTCGGCGTCGTGCAGCAGGTCGGTTTCTACAACAGTTTCAGTGCGGTCGCCGCCGAGGACGTCGTAGCCTGCGCGTCCCTGCCGGAGATCGTCCGGGCCAGCCGGGACCGGGACTCGGGCGAGGTACACGCGTTGCGTGGACCGGGTTTCCGCTCGGTGCAGTTCCATCCGGAGTCAGTGCTGACCCAGCACGGACCGCAGATCCTCAGCGAGATGCTGCACGCGCTGATCCCGGTGGCCGTCAGCGGGTGACCCGCGGGGTCTCTCCCCCGTTGCCCCGCGCAGTTCCCGCCGCCGCGGCCACAAAGGCGCCGGCCCTCCCAGTGCGACCGCACCGGGAGGGCCGGCGTCGTGCGCCCGGCGGCGCCGGGTCAGGGGTTCGCCCGGCCGTGACCGGTGCGCAACGCCTCGACGGCGGTCGTCTCACCGGCGTGCGGCCGCATCGGGTGGCTGGCCGTGTACACGTACGCCGGCGGGAAGTACGACCAGTGCACCTGCCCGGTCATGACCTCCTGGAAGCCGGTGTGGACCAGCCGGTGGAAGTGCCGCGCCGGCGGCGACCAGACCGCGTGCAGGTACGCGTACGCCGTCAGCCTGCCGTCGGGTGCCAGGCAGGACCGGAACGTCTCCACGAACCGGCGCTGCAGCGCGTGGGAGAACAGCCCGTGCGGCAGGCCGCTGACGATCACGTCGGCATGGGCCAGCCCTCGCTCGTCGAGGATCCGCCGCAGCTGGACCGCGTCGCCGTCGGCGACCTCGACGTCGGGGAACCGCCTGCGCAGTTGGGCGGCGAACCGTTCGTTGAGCTCGACGGCGAGGTGGCGGCCCCGTCCCGCGAGCCGGCGCTGGATCTCCAGTGTGAACGGTCCGGTGCCAGGGCCGAGCTCCACGACCACCGGGTCGCCGTGCGCGGGCACCGCCGCCGCCATGTTCCTCGCGACCGGTGGCGGGCTCGGCATGATCGCCGCGGTCCGCAGCGGGTGCCGCAGGAACTCGCGCAGGAAGATGGCCCGCTCGCCGCTCATGACGTACCGCCCGGCAGGGCGGAGGGCCGACGCGAAGACCGTCGCGGATTCGACACCGTTGATTCTCCGTCCACTCATTCGTACGTCGCCGATCGGCGCGTCGCCGTGATGGTTACGGCCGCCGCATTGCGGCACCCAGCAGGAAACAATTCGATTTTATCGATGCCGAACCGGCCGGGAAACTACTCGACTTCGTCATCCACCACTACCCGAACGGGCACTGACCTGGTGTTTTGACCCGCCGCGCCGGGTAGCACGCCAGCCGGTCCCGGGGTTGGGCGCGATGCCGGGCGTCCCGGCGAATACGCGCCCGGAAATGCGAAATCCCGCGGCGTCCGGCGCCGCGGGATTTCGCTGTGACGCGGCTATGCCGGCGGCGCTGCGGGCGCCTCGCCGGCAGCGTCGGCGAACGGCACCGGCGCGGCGTCGCTCAGGGTGATGGCGCCCTTGGGGCAGGACCCGACCGCGTCGAGGACCGCGTCGCGGTGCTGCTCCTGGGGTGCCGGCTGCAGCAGCATGACGGTCCGGTCCTCCCGCTGGGCGAAGACCTCCGGCGCCGCGAGCGCGCACTGACCTGCGCCGCAGCACAGGTCCTCGTCGACGGTGACGTGCATGTGGAACTCCCTTTCGGTTTCTGTTCGGATTGGCGGGCGGCCGGGTCTCCCCCAGCACGACGCCGGCATCTCCGCGCCGGTGCGGCGGTGGCGGCGCCGCGGCAGGGCAGCAGCGAGGTGGTGCGGTGATGGCGGCGGTGCGGTGGTGGTAGTGCGACAGCGAGGTGGTGCGGCGCCGGCGGCCGGCGCAGCGAGCGCAGCGAGCGCAGCGAGCGCAGCGAGCGCAGCGAGCGCAGCGAGCGCAGCGAGCGCCGGGAGCGCAGCGAGCGCAGCGAGCGCAGCGAGCGCAGCGAGCGCAGCGAGCGCCGGGAGCGCAGCGAGCGCCGGGAGCGCCGTCGGGCACGAACGGCCGCGCCGGCGGCCCGGGCCCGGGTCACCGCGGCAACCGGCCCGGCGTCCCCGCCGCCCCGGGCCGGTTGCCGCGGGCGGCGGTGCCGGCGCTCCCGGTCGGTCGCCGCGGACCGCGCGCCGACGGCCCTGGCCGGTCAGCCGCGGGCGGCGGTGCCGGCGGCCGGCTGCGCGGCCGTCACGTCCGGCTGCTTGGTGGGCGTCCGCGTCCACATGACGGCGGCGATCGACAGGGCGCTGAACACCGCCGCCATGACCACCGAAGCCTGCATGCCGGCGCGCTCGTAGGAGAACGCCGCCCACACCGCCGTGGCGAGCGCCGGTCCGAGCGCGAAGCCCAGGGTCCGGGACAGGTTCGTCGAGGAGCCGGTCGTCGCCAGCAACGGTGCCGGCGCGTTGGTCATCGCCATGGCCATGTTGGGCGCGTTGAAGAGCCCGTTGCCGGCGCCGGCGAGGAACAGCCGCCACGCGAGGTCGCCCACTCCCCACGAGCCGTCCATCGGCAGCAGCAGCGCCAGTCCGGCGGTGAACAGCACCGTGCCGAGCACGGCGACCCGGCGCGCGCCCCACCAGTCGCCGAGCATGCCGCCGATCGGTCCGGTGATGGCCATGCCGGCCGGGAACAGCAGGACGGTCGCACCGACGGCGGACGCCGACACGCCGAGCTCCCGCTGCATGAAGAACGGCGTGATGAAGAAGACGGTGCCGATGGCGGTCGCGGCGGCGAGCAGCGCCAGGTGCGGCCCGGCCTCGCCGGGCGACCGCAGCAGGCCCCGCACGGCGCGGCTGACGGGCATGCGGAGCCAGATGACGAGCAGCCCCACGGCGACGAGCCCCAGCAGCAGCCACGCCGGGCCCTCACTCGCGGCGAAGGACAGGGCGAGCAACAACGCGGCGACGGCGGCGCTGAGCAGGAGCGCCTCGGTGAACCATGCGCGGTCCGGGGCCCGCAACGGCTTGCCGGCCTGCAGGGTGCGCAGGCCGACGGCCATGACGACCACGCTGACGGGGACGTTGACGAAGAAGATCCAGGCCCAGCCCAGGCCGTCGACGATCACGCCGCCGAGCCCGGGCCCGCTGATGAGCCCGAGCGGGCCGAGGGTCGTGATCAGTCCCATCGCCCGGCCGCGGGCCTTCGGCTGGACGGCCGTCGTGGCCAGGGCCGGTACGAGCGAGAACAGCAGCGCGCCGAAGGTGCCCTGCAGCAACCGCGCGGCGATCAGCCAGATCAGGTTGGGCGAGAGGCCGGCGGCGAGGCTGGCGAGCGCGAAGCCGCCGAGTGAGAACAGGAGGGCCGGCCGGCGCCCGACGGTGTCGAGCCAGCGACCGCTCGGCAGGGCCAGGCCGGCGAGCGGCAGCAGGTAGGCCAGCACGACCCACTCGGTCATGCTGGTGCCGATCTTCAGGTCGTGCTCGATCGCAGGCAGCGCGACGTTGACGATGCTCATGTCGACGGATGCCATGAAGACCGCCAGCGCGGCGGCGATCACGAGCCACCATTGGTTCTTCTGCGGACCGCCCTGCGGCGCGGCCGCGTCGCCCGGAGGCGCGGGACGCTCGCGGCGGTCGGTTTCCTCGGCCATGGCAACGATCTCCCTGGTGGTAACAGGCCTGAGCCCGGCTTGCTGCAACGATCCGACGGGTTGTCCGGGACGCGTTCGCCAACTCACGGCCGGTCGGCACGCCGATGCCGGCGACAGCGCGAAGTGGCGCAGCCCACACCATCACAATACATCAAATCAGTTCGTTCCATCAAAGCTGTTTGGTCGAATTTCTGGTGGCGCCCGGATCACCCACGCGCCAGGCACGACAAAGGCGGCGACGACCGACCACGTGCCGGTCACCGCCGCCTTCCCTGCGGGAGCCGCGGCCCGCGAGGCCGCCGGGCGCCCGTGGTCTGCGTCAGCCTGCGGGCTCGAACAACTCCACAACATTGCCGGCGGGATCCTCCAGCAGAATCTGCTTGCCGCCGGGGCCGCTGACGATGTCGTTGCGGAACGTGAGGCCCGCCGCGCGCAGCCGGTCCACCTCGGCGGCGATGTCCTCGACGGGCAGGTGGATCCTGTTCCACCCGCCGGGCACCGGCTTCGCACCGTCCGGCATCGGGCGGCCGGCGGAGCTGCTCGGCCCGCTCAGCAGCAGCCGCAGCTTGCCCCGCAGGACGTCGGCGAAGGCGGGGGCCGCGCTCATCCTGAGGCGGAACCCCAGATGTTTCGTATAGAACTCGATCGCGGCTTCCACGTCGTCGACCATGTACCGGACGTGCACCATGTCGGTGAAGTCCTCAGCCATTGCTACTTCCTCTCTGGGCCTGCCGCGACCTCGTCGATCGCGTGCAACAGGAATTCGATGCGGGTCCTCAGCTCGTCGGCGGTGCGCACGAACTGCGGGTAGCCGGCCTCGCCCGGCGCCGCGGCGGCCGCCGGATCGGCCATGCTCCAGTGCACGACGGCGGGCGATCCGGGAAACTGCGGGCACACCTCCCGCACGCGGTCGCACAGGCTGATCACGTAGTCGAAGCGCTGGCCCGCGAAGATGTCCAGGTGCTTGGAGTGGCGACCGCCGATGTCGATGCCGCGCTCACGCATGGCCCGCACGGCGTCGGGGTGCAGCGGCTTGGGGTGGCTGCCGGCGCTGGCCGCCTCGACGCGGGCCCCGCCCAGCCGCTCCAGCAGCGCCTCGGCCATCTGGGACCGGGCGCTGTTTCCGGTGCACAGGAACAGCACCCGCACCGGTGAGCCGGTCCCGCGCCGCAGCG
This sequence comes from Dactylosporangium sp. NPDC050688, assembly GCF_040654515.1. Taxonomy (NCBI): domain Bacteria; kingdom Bacillati; phylum Actinomycetota; class Actinomycetes; order Micromonosporales; family Micromonosporaceae; genus Dactylosporangium; species Dactylosporangium sp. NPDC050688. The sequence goes on along the minus strand of NZ_JBFAIC010000054.1, from coordinate 35,191 downwards.
GGCCGGGCGACGGCGTCAGCCCGGGCGGGACGAGGCGCAGCCCCGGGTGCAGCCCGACACCCGCCACGGCGAGCTGCTCGCGGCACGCCGCCAGGTCCAGGCTGTAATAGGTGTCGCGCCCGTCCGCCGAGCTGCGCCGCGTCGTCACCAGCCCGCCCTCACGCAGCTGGCCGAGGTGGTAGGAGGTCAGGCTCTGCCGCTGACCGGTGAGCTCCACCAGCTCACGCACCTGCCGGTCGCTGCGCGCCAGCTCGCTGAGCAGCTGCCACCGCACGGGGTGGCTCGTCAGGCGCAGGACGCCGGGCGGTGCGGCCGCCACGGCCGAGGGGGTCGTCGTCACTGCCACAACGCCAGACTACATCAAACTGGTTAGGTGGATCTGCTCCTGCGGGTGGTTTCACGCCGCTCCACGGGTGAGGAAGTGCTTCGTGAGCTCGACCCGCGTGTTGATGCCGAGCTTGCCGAACACCCGCCGCAGATGGCTGTCGACCGTGTGCGGCGACAGGAACAGGGTGCTGGCCGCCTCCTTGTTGGTCTTGCCGTCGACGATCGCCCGGACCACCCGCAGCTCCGCGGTCGTCAGGCTCTCCCAGCCGGACGTGGGCCGGTCCAGACCCGGGTCGCCCACGTCGGGCGCACCGAGACGGCGCAGCTTCTTCTGGACCCGGGCGACGTCACGCCGGGCGTCGCACTGGGAGTACAGGTCGAGCGCGGAGCTGAGCGACTCAACCGCCGCGGACTGACGCTGGTGGTGCTGCTCCTCCTGAGCCCTGTCCTCCAGCGCGGTGCCGGCCGCCAAGGGCCGTCCGCTGCGCCGGTAGCATTCCACCGCCCGGCGCAGCGCGTCGAGGTCGCGGCGCACCAGCCCGTCGGCGTGCTCGGCGGCACCGGCCAGCGACGCCACGCCGGGGTTGCGCCCGGCCACCTGACGGGCGTACTCCGCGGCCCGCTCCGCCTCGATGGTGAGACCCGCCTTGCCCGCCAGGCGGACCAGGGTCGCCGCGGCCGCCGGCGCTTCCGTGAACAGCAGGACGTCCGCGTCCACCTTCGCGTCCACCTTGATCAGCGTCTGCACGGCCATCCGGGGGCGGCCGCATGCCGCGTGGAACTGCGCGAGAGCCCAGTCCAGGCGGGTCCGGTCAGCGCCGGCGTCATCGGTCACCAGCCGCTCGGCCGCCCGCAGATGCTCGCTCGCGGTTGCCGTGTCGCCATAGTGCAGGCTGATCCGGGCGAGCACCGCGTGCGTCAGCATCGACGTGGCCGGGGCGGACCGGTCGCTGAGGCGCAGCCCGGTCTCGGCCGCGACGCGCGCCTCGCCCAGGCGTCCGAGGGCCATCAGGATCTCGGCGCGGTGACCGTGCCACTGCACCTCGGGGTACACGTCGCCGGCGCTTCCGGCGGTCCTGACCGCGGCGGCGACGGTCTCGGCGTCCTCGAACCGGTCCGCGGCGATCAACGCGTGGACGATCCACGCCCACGACGGCGATCCGCACACCTCGCAGCCGGCCTCCGACGGCGCCGGGCCGGCCTGCGCCGCGCCGGCGGCGGCGTCCCCTGGCCCGGGGCTCGAGGTGTCCGCGGCACGGCCGATCGCCGAACGCCGCACGGCGCCCGTCAGCAGTCCTTCCAGGTTGGTCCGGTCGGCCTCGAAGAGATCGCGGCGCCCCAGCGTGCGCCGCAGCTGCTCGATCGCGATGTCGTGCCGCGCGGCGCTCTGCAGGCCCGGCACGAACGTCATCGTCAGCTGCGCCTCGGCGACCGGCTCCATCCCGGTGCGCACGACGGCGTCGGCGAGCCGGGCGGCCTCGGCGCCGCGACCGGCACCGGCGAGCAGGCTCAGCGCCCGGGCGAGTCTCGCCGGCGCCTCGAACGGCTGCCCGAGGGCGGCCAGCACCCGCGCCCCGACCTCATCGCACCCGCACCGCCGGTGCGACGGCAGCGGGCGCGCCGGCTGCCCGGCGCGGGGCGGGTCGAGACGCGGGGTGACGAACGGCGGCGTCTCCTTGGACGCCCACTCGTCGAACCGGCCGGGCAGCCACAGTTCCGCCCTCGGCGCCGTGCGGGCGGGCAGCCGTGTGGCGTCGGCCGGAGGCGGGACCGGCGTGGCGGTGTCCGGGACCCGTGCCGGTGCCGCACCTCGCCGGCCGGGCAGCAGCAGGTCGCGCACATCGGCCGGGACCACGTCCAGGATCTGCTGCACTGACCTGAGAACACCATCGGGGAGCCGCTCGGCCAGCACTGAGGCGGTGCCGTCGACGATGACGACCCTCCCCGCGTCAATGAACGCGTTCATCAGTCGCTCGAGCAGCAACGGGTGCCCGCCGCAGCGCGCCGCCCAGGCGAGCACGGACGCGTCAGGCTTGGCGCCGAGCACGTTGCCGCACAACGCGGCCGCCGCCTCGTCGTCGAGCAGGCCGAGGTGCAACTGGACGGCGACCCTGCCGCACAGCCAGCCGAGTGCGTGCTGGGCGAGCGACTGCGCAGGCACGGGCGTACGGGCGAGGACCCACAGCACCGGGGCGGCGGCGTGCGAGCGCACCAGTGCCTGCAGCGCCACCCCGCTGACCTCGTCCGCCTCCTGGGCGTCGTCGATGAGGATCAGCAACGGACGCCGTCGTGCCGCCTTCTCGATCATTTCACCGAGGTGGTCCGCCGCCACGAAAGGGTTGACGTGGGATCCGAACAGGCCGGCCCAATCGGTGTCCTCGAATTGACCCTGACCCGAGGTCACGTGGTGCAGAAAAGCCGCCATCTCGCGGAGTATCGGCGCTCCATCAATTGCACCCGCGCGCATGTGCGCCACCGCCAGGCCGCGCTCCGCCCCTTCGAGGGCGACGGCTCTGAGCATGCGACTCTTGCCCGTCCCGACCGCTCCTTCGAGCAGAACACAGGCGCCGGAGCCGCCGAGCGTGGCATCCAAGTACCCCGTGAGCACTGACAAGACGTATTCACGTCCAGCAATTGGATACATGACTACCCCCATGCGTCGAGACTCATGATCCCTCCTGCGAACCTACCTAGGTTATAGACGAACATCGCTGGTTTTAAGCGAAGATGGCGTGAACGCGTTACATCAAATCGTTTTGATGCAGTTGCTGCGTGAAGGAACCGATGGGAAGTATCAGCTGAAAGTTCATCAATCTTACATTCCGGGCGCCGCCGGAGCCAGACCCTCCCGGCACCGGCCCTCGGCACCAGCTCCGCGCACCGCGGGGCCGCCCCAGCCGGGCACCCGTTCAACCTCGGAAGCCGGCGACGGAGGCCGTCCGGCCCGCAGACCCGACAGCGCGAAGACGTGATGTGTCGCCACACGGCGGTGGGCGAAGCTGTGCCGAGACACCGCAACCGGGTGAGGAGCAAGGCACCGGCACCGCTCCTCAGGACGTGGACTGGACCGCACGGCCTCGTTTTCTCGACGGGAGTAGACATGCACAACGCCGGTGCCACTGGCGACCCGACCGACCTCCGACCGTGGGACCGGCTGCCTGCCCAGCAGCAGCCGGACTGGCACGATCACCCCGCGTTCGAGGAGACCTGCCGCAAGCTCCTTGCCGCCGACGCCCTGGTGACACCCGCGGAACTGCGGCACCTGTCGCAGACCCTGTCGACCGTGACCACGTCCGACACCCTCGTGCTGCAGGGCGGCGACTGCGCCGAGAGCTTCCACGAGTGCACCGATACCCACACCGCCGCGAAGCTCGACGTCCTGGACCGGCTCGCGGACCGCCTCCACGATCTGACCGGCTCGCCGGTCGTCCGGGTCGGGCGCATGGCCGGCCAGTTCGCCAAACCGCGGTCTCAGGCGGTCGAACAGCGGGGCGCCCTGAGCATCCCGGCGTTCCGCGGGCACATGCTGAACTCCGAGACCGCGACGCCGGCCGCCCGCGTGGCCGACCCGCAGCGGATGTGGCGGGCATACCGGGCCAGCGACGCCGTGCAGCGCGTCATGCGGGCACACCGCGGGCCGACCGGCGACACACCCGACGCCACCGGCCCGTGGTCGAGCCACGAGGCACTGATCATCGACTACGAGGCCCGGCTGCTGCGGCGCGACCCGGACTCCGGCGCGGTGTACCTCGCCTCCACCCACCTGCCCTGGGTCGGCGAGCGCACGCGCCACGTCCACGGCGCCCACGTCGCGCTGCTCGGTGCCGTCGCGAACCCCGTCGGATGCAAGATCGGCCCCACGGCCACCCCCGAGGACGTGCTCCGCCTGTGCGACGCGCTCGACCCGGGCCGCACGCCCGGACGGCTGACGCTGATCCCGCGGATGGGCCGGGACCGGATCGGCCGGGTCCTGCCGCCGATCGTGCGGGCCGTCGCCACCGCCGGCCACCCGGTGATCTGGCTCAGCGACCCGATGCACGGCAACACCGTCATGTCCCGCCGGACAGGCCTGAAGACGCGATACCTCACCGACATCGTCGCGGAGGCCCTGGCGTTCCGGGACATCGTCGAGGGGCACGGCCAGCGCGCCGCCGGTCTGCACATCGAGGTCGCCGCGGGCGGCGTCACCGAGTGCATCGGCGGGCCGGTGCCGGGCGAGGAGGACCTGCCCCGGCACTACTCGTCCCTGTGCGACCCGAGACTCAACCTCGACCAGGCGACGGAGCTCATCGAGGCATGGGGCAAGAGCACCCCGGCGCAGCGCACGCCGGCGGTGTCGCGAGCGGGTGAGTACACCGGCTGATGCATCATATCAATTTGATGTATGATCCGGATGTGCCGCGACAGAAGCCGACCAGCAGCGGTCTGGAGCCCCCGGAATTCCTTCGCCTCGCAGGGCATCCGCTGCGCTGGCAGCTGCTCGTCGAGCTGGCCCACAGCGACCGCCAGGTGACCGAGCTGACCGAGCTGGTCGACAAGCAGCAGAATCTCGTCTCCTACCACCTCGGCGTGCTGCGCAAGGGCGGGCTGGTGCGGTTCCGGCGCAGCTCGGCCGACGGCCGGGACACCTACTACGCCATCGACCTGCGGCGCTGCGCCGACCTGCTGGCCGAGGCAGGCAGGTCACTGCATCCGGCGCTGCCACCGGCCGCCGCGCCCGCCGACACCGCGCCGGCCGGCGCGTCCGTGCTGTTCCTCTGCACCGGAAACAGCGCCCGTTCCCAGATGGCGGAGGGCCTGCTGCGCAGCCGCGGCGGCGACCGCGTGCTCGTGCGCAGCGCGGGCATCCGCCCCAAGCCCGTGCACCAGCACGCGGTCAAGGTGATGGGCGAGTTCGGCGTCGACCTCACCGACGCGCGGAGCAAACACGTCGACGAGCTGCACGACGAGCGGTTCGACCATGTGATCACCCTGTGCGACCGGGTCCGCGAGGTGTGCCCGGAGTTCTCCGGCAACCCCGACGCGGTGCACTGGTCCATTCCCGATCCGGCCGAGCAGTCCGACGGGGTGGCCGCGTTCCGCCGCACGGCGACCGAACTCGCCGAGCGGATCGGGTTCCTGCTGCACCGCCTGACGAGTCTGCCGGCGACCGGATGACGGCCGGGCGGGATGCCGGGCCCGGTCGACGCGAGGAGGACACATGGAGATGACGGATGACTGCCCCTACTGCGCCCTGGTGGCCGGCGACGATCGTGACGGCTGGGTGTACCGGGACGCGCACTGGGCGGTCGCCCACGGGCCGGCGGAGAGCACGGCCCCGGGCGGGCTGCTGATCCGGTCGGTCCGGCACTTCACCGACTTCGCCGAGATGACCCCCGCCGAGCAGGCGTCGTTCGGGCCGCTGATCGCCCTGCTCGACGCCGCCGTGCACGCGACGGTGGACGCGGAGCGGGTGCACCTCGTCTCCACCCGCGACCGGGTCCAGCACTTCCACGCCTGGCTGTACCCACGCGCGGCCACGAACCCGTTGCGCGGCACCACCTTCCTGGCCGCGCCGCAGTCCGGATCCACCGAGGACGTGGCACGCGCGGCGGCCGCGATCCGCGACCGCCTGACGGGCGCCCTGCGCCCCGCCTGACCGTCGGCCGACGCCGGCACGACGGCCGCGACAGGGCACAACGTTGCCGGCCACAGCGCCCCGGAAGTGGCGGGCCGGACGCGGTGGCTGGTCGCGCCGCCGGTGGCTGCGCGGCGACATCCCGCCCCGACCGGGGTGCGGCACGGTGATGCAGCGGCAGGCGGAGGCAGAAAGCGGCCGCCGCGACCGGGCCCGCGGACGACAACGGGCCCGGACAACAGCGCGGACCAGGACCGGGCCCGCGAACAAGAGCCGGGCAGGCAGACACGCACCGGCGGGCCGGCGGGCACCGGTGCGGCGCCGCGGCACGCGTCGACGACGACCCTTCGGCACCGCCACGGATGCGAGTCCGCCCGGCTCAGCGGTCCGCCCTCCCAACCGGACGGCACCCGGCGGCCGGCGGCCGGCGAAGCCAGGCGCATCGCGCAAGGATCCAGCAAAGCCATTTGAAGCAATCACATTCGATGCTATGCTCCGACCCGGGGAGGCTCCGGCTCGTCGTGCCGCCGGGCAGTCACCGCGCCGCGCCGGGATCACTCCCGGGAAGTGCGCGGTGAATGCGTCATGCGCAATTCTTGACGCGCGCTTCCCGGGGAGGTGCGTGATTGACGTTTGACGTTGCGTTAGGGTTTTCTCATGACCGAGACATGGGACTCCGAAACCGACGGCGTGCTACAACTGCCCTCGGGTCGACGCATCCGCGGTCGAGGGTTGCGCAATCCATTTCCAGCCGGGCAGCAGCCGTCGTTCGGCCTATATCTGCTGGGCCGCCGGCCACCGGAAGTGCCGTGGCAGAGCCGCTGGATCCGGTGGCCCGATTTCTGGCTGCCGTCCGATCGCACCGACGCGGTGGACGCACTGTCCGAGGCGCTGAAGCGGGCCGGCGACGAGCGCGTCGAGATCGCCTGCAGCGGCGGCAAGGGGCGCACCGGCACGGCGATGGCGCTGCTGGCGGTGCTCGACGGCGTCCCCGCGGACGAGGCCGTCCGCTACGTCCGCGCGCACTACTCCCGGCACGCGGTGGAGACGCCCTGGCAGCGCCGGTTCGTCGCCGGTTTCCGCCCGCCGCGGCAGGGGTAGCGCCGCGGCGTCAGGGAGGCTCCCCGCCGGTGCGGTCAGAGCCTCCCGAAGGGCGCGATGCCGTCCCGGCGCAGCATGCGGTGCAGCAGCACGATGTAGACCACGTCGACCACGAACGTGACGCCGTACAGCACGTTGATCAGCGGGGTGAGCGGATAGTCGGTGCTGGTCAGGCTGCCGTGCAGGAAGGACCCGAGGCTGCGCGGCCACTGCTGGTCCGGGCCGGTGGTCACGGTCAGGGCAGTGGCGATCCAGGCGAACAGCGTGCCCAGCCACTTGCCGATCGCGATGTACATCGACTGGCCCACGGGGCTGTCGCGGCGCAGCAGCATCCCGATGAACAGCAGCGACATCATGAAGTTGATGCCGAAGCCGGTGTACTCGCCGTCGGGGTCGTCGAACTCGGAGAACCCCAGGTAGACGATGGGGAAGGCGATGGCGACCGCGGCGGTGACCACGGCCGGGAAGTGCCGGCGCACGAGCGGCAGGTCCTGCTCCTTGCGGCCGTAGCGCAGGCACTGCCAGGCGATGACCAGGTCGATCACGAAGCACGGGATGCTCAGCGTGTGGATGTGGTCACCGAACGGATCGAGCAGGAACCCGTAGGCGAACTCCCAGGACAGGTTCGCCGCCAGCGCGGCCACCGGCATGCCGTAGGTCCGGTCCTTGAACCCGCGGTAGATGATCGCAACGTAGGCGACCATCCAGAACAGCACGCAGATGACGCCGGTCAAGACGACCGACTGGGTACCAACCGCCACCGTGCTCCTTCAGCTCCGGACGATCTCGGGCAGGCTCGCGACGTCGCGTGCGTATCGGCGCAGGCAGAGCTGCTCGACCGCGGCGCGGCGGGGCATCGGGACGCGGTGCAGGCGGCTGCGGAAGGCCTCCTCGTACCGCTGGATCTCGGCGCGCATGCGGGCCGGGGCGTCGGCGCCGTACAGCGCCACGAAGGCCGCGTAGGTGTTGTAGCGGCCGCTGGCCACGTCGTCGTGGTAATGCCGCAGGTCATTGCCGATGTCGGCGAGCACCTCGACCGGCCAGGCGAGGTCGAGCAGCTCCTCGTCGGCGGGCTGGCGCAGCAGCGCGAAGATCATCGCGTGCAGCAGCCGCACGTCAGAGGGGCGCAGCTCGGCGAGGCGCAGCACGTCCTCACGCGCCGCGGTGCGGGTGGCGGTGACCTTGTTCTCGAGGCGGACGTACTGCTCACCCATCTGCAGCTGGCGGGCGACGGCGTCGTTGTAGGCGTGCGCCCGCCGCAGCAACGCCTCGAACGCTGCCTTGTAGCGGTGCAGCTTGGCGTAGTCGTCGTTCCGCACCACGTCCAGGTCGACGTCCTTGGCCCCCTCGCTGACCGCGTCCACCTGGTACACCAGCACCTCGACGAGCAGCAGCAGCGGCGCACACCGCACGCGCTGCGACACCGTCAGGCCATGCAGCGGGAAGTACCAGCGCTGGACGTAGTCGCGGTAGATGCGCCACGCCTTGCGCGGTGCGTCCAGACCGCTCGCGCGCAGCCGCCTGCGCCACGGCGCGCTCACCGCCCGGTCCCATTACTCATCGCGTGTCGCCGTCATTGCTCAACACCATTCCACTCCCCGTGGTGCAGGCATCCGAATTGCGGCAGCATTCAGACTCAGAGGTCTTCCAACCATTGTCAACCCGCATTCATTGATCGACTTATGTCGATCTTGATTACCTGGCGTTCACTGCTGCGCAAATTCCCGTCCAGACGATTGACGGTCCTCTCGTAACGGTGCTAGCTTCCGTTGCCGTGGGCTATTCGGGGGAAAGCAGCGTGCAATTCGCCGCACAATTCGACCTGTTCGACTACCTACGGATGCGGCAGGGACTCGTCAACCGGGAGCTCGAGCGGGCCGTCGCGTCGGCGTACCCGGAGCGGCTCTACGACGCCATGCGCTACTCGCTGATGTCCGGCGGCAAGCGGCTGCGGCCCGTGCTGTGCATCGCCGCCTGCGAGGCGACCGGTGGCAGCGCCGCCACCGCGCTGCCGACGGCCTGCGCGCTGGAGATGCTGCACACGGCGACGCTCATCCACGACGACCTGCCCGCGATGGACGACGACGACTACCGCCGTGGCCGCCTGTCCAACCACAAGGTGTTCGGTGAGGGCATGGCCCTGCTGGCCGGGGACGCGCTGCTCGCGTACTCGCTGGAGTTCATCATCGACAACACCCGCGACGTGCCGTCCGACCGGCTGCTGCGGGTCATGCGGACGCTGATCCACATGGTCGGCGTGCACGGCGCGGTCGGCGGGCAGGCCGTGGACATGGAGTCCGAGGGCCGCGACGACGTCGACCTCGCCACCCTGGAGTTCATCCACACGCACAAGACCGGGGCGCTGCTGGAGGCGGCCGTCGTCACCGGTGCGGTGCTGTCCGGCGCGGACGAGGACCTCATCGCGAGGATGTCACGGTTCGCGCAGGATCTCGGCCTGGCGTTCCAGATCGTGGACGACGTCCTGGACGTCACCGCGAGCCGCGAGCAGCTGGGCAAGACGCCGAACAAGGACCAGGCCGCGCGCAAGGCGACCTTCCCCCGGCTGCTGGGCGTCGAGGAGTCGGTGCGGCGGGCCCGGGACCTGGTGGAGCGGGCCAAGACGGAGCTGCTGCCGCTCGCCGGCGGCGCGGCCGCGCTGCTGTCGATGGCCGACTACGTCTGCGCACGATCGAGCTGAGCGGCGATGCACCGGTCCGACGAGGGCGCTGCCGCGCCCAACGGCATGTCCGGCCTGGCGGCCAGCTGGTACGTCGCGATGCCGTCGGCACGGCTGCGGCGGCGGCCGGTGCCGGTCCGGCTGTTCGGCGCCGACCTCGTCGCATGGCGGGGCATGGCCGGCCGCGCGGTCGTCGCCGCCCGCTACTGCCCGCACCAGGGCGCCAGCCTTGCCATCGGCGCCGTCGTCGACGGGTGCCTGCGCTGCCCGTTCCACGGCTGGCGGTTCGAGCCGTCCGGCGAGTGCGCCCACATCCCCGGCACCGACCGCATCCCGTCCACCGCGCGGCTCGCGACGTATCCGGTGCAGGAGCGCTACGGCTACGTCTGGGTCTGGTTCGGCGGCGGGCAGCCCCTGTTCGACCTGCCGGACTTCCCCGCACTCGGCGAGCACCGGCACCGCTACGCCGGTTTCCGGTACACCGACGTGACCGCCGGCACCGCCCGGCAGCTCATCGAGAACGCCGTGGACTACTTCCACTTCCTGACGCTGCACGGCCTGCAGCTGGATCCCCTGGAGTTCCGCGTCCTGGACGACCCCGCCGAGGCCGGCGACAACGGCACCCCGATCGACGCCGACGCCTTCTTCGGCGCGTGGCTGGACGGCACCGTGCCGTCGTACCGCTGGTGGCGCAGCCCGGCCCGGTGGTTGCTGCACACCGCCGCCACCTACGGCTCCGGCCGCCGATTCCAGCTGCTCGTCGACGGCTGGCCCGGCGGGCAGCGGTTCACCGGGTACATCGACGGCCGGGAGGTCTACAAGGTCCTGCTGGCGCTCGTCCCCACCGACGAGCGGCGCACGACCCAGGTCGGCTGGGCGCTGGTCCGCCGCACCGGCCGGCCCTGGCGCACGCTGCTCAACCTGCTGCTGCTGTACGGGCAGAGCCGCGGCGGCACCTGGCAGGACATCCCGATCTACGACACGACCGAGGCCACCGGCGGTGGCTTCCACGTGCCCTACGACCGTGGGGTGCTCAAGTTCCGGCGGCAGTACCAGCACTGGGTGGAGCGCGCCGCCCAACCGGCCCGCGGCACGGCGGAGGTGCAGTCATGACCGGCGCACGGCACGGCACCACCGTGGCCGGCGACCTCGACCTCGCCGCCGGCTGGTACATCGCGGCCCGCGCCGACACCGTGCGCCGGCGGCCCGTTCCGCTGGACCTGTTCGGCCGGCAGCTCGTCGCCTGGCGCGACGGCACCGGACGAGCTGTGCTCATGCCGCGCCACTGCGCGCACCTCGGCGCCAGCCTCGCCCTCGGCAAGGTCGTGGACGGCTGCCTGCGCTGCCCTTTCCACCACTGGCGCTACGACGCCACCGGCACGTGCGTCGACATCCCCGGCGCCACCGGCCTGACCCGCACCGCGCGGCTGCGCACGTACCCGCTCCGGGAACGTCACGGCTACCTGTGGGCCTGGTACGGCGGGCCCCGGCCGGCCTACGAGCTGCCGGAGGTGCCGGCGCTGGACACGCCGGAGCGGTACCTCACCTACCGGTTCCGGCACAGCACCCCCGCCTCGCCGCGCCGCGTGCTGGAAAACGCGTTCGACTTCTACCACTTCATGACGTTGCACCAGGTCCGCTCCCGGGAGCCGGTCGAGCTGGACCTGCTCGACGACCCGTCCGAGGCTGCCGACAACGGCCCGCCGATCCCGGCCGAGGCGTGGATCGGCGCGCGCCTGCGGTCCCGCGGACTGCACGTGCCGGCGCCGATCCGGGCGCTGGGCCTGCGGACCGACACCTTCAGCCTGCTGGTGGACGGCTGGCCCGGTGGGCAGCGTCTCACGTTCTACCTCGACGGCAGGATGGTCGCCAAGGAGCTGCTCGGCGTGACACCCGTCGCGGCCGGCCGCACCGTCATGCAGGGCTGGACGCTCGTGCCGCGCTCCGGGTTCCTGCCGCGGGACCTCACGCTGCTGCTGATGTACCGCGCGCAGCACTGGCAGGGCACCCGGGAGGACCTGGCGGTGTACCGCCACGCCGCCGACGTGGACACGCCGGTGCCGGTCCGCTACGACCGCAGCGTGCTGCGCTTCCGCCGGTTCTGGGCAGGCTGGGTGGACAGAGCCGAGGCCACCGAGGCCGCCACCGCACCGGCCGGGGCAGCGTGACATGCGCCGCCGGGCACATCCTGCCGCCGATGCCGCGCTCAACCTCGCCGCGAGCTGGTACGTCGCCATGCCCTCGCGCGAGCTGGGGCGGTCGCCGAAGCCGGTCACGCTGTTCGGCCGCCCGATGGTGGTGTGGCGTGACGGGTCGGGCCGGGTCACGGTCATGCCGCGTGCCTGCCCGCACATGGGCGCCAGCCTGGCCCAGGGCCGCGTCGTGGGCGGCGCGCTGCAGTGCCCGTTCCACCACTGGCGCTTCGACGCCGGTGGCACGTGCGTGGCGGTCCCCGGCGCGGACCGCATCCCCGTGCGGGCGCACCGGCTCGTGTACCCGGCGGTCGAACGGTACGGCTACATCTGGGTCTGGTACGGCAGCGCCGAGCCGATGTTCCCGCTGCCGCACCTGCCCGCCCTCGACCCCGCCGGCCGCGGCCACCGCCGGTTCCGCTTCGCCGACACGACCGGCGCCACCGTGCGGCGCATCATGGAGAACACCTACGACCCCGACCATCTGGTCGAGCTGCACGGGCTGCAGGTCGCCGGTCCGCTGCGGCTGCGGCTGCTGACGCCCGCCGACTTCCCCGCCGAGCACGGTCCGGCCATCCCGGCCGAGGCGTGGTTCGGCGCCGAGCTCGGCTGGCCCCGGTACAGCGGCCGGCTCGGCGCGCTGACCCGGCTCATGGGCACCAACGCGGCCCAGTTCGTGCTGCGGGTCGACGGCTGGCCCGCCGGCCAGCGGATCACGTACTACGCCGACGGTGTCCCCCAGTACCGGCTGCTGCTGGCGGCCACCCCGGTCGCCGCGAACAGGACGGTGCAGCACATCGCCGTGGCCGTGGAGCGGTCCGGCCGCTACTGGCGCGACCTGTGGCACTACCTGGTCAACCGGATCGAGGTGACGGTCGCCTCCAACCAGGACCTGCCGATCTTCGACACGATCCGGCCCGGGGACCACCACGGCATCTACGTCGAGGGCGATCACGGGGTGCGCCGGTTCCGCCGGTACTACCAGGAGTGGGTCGACCGGGCGGCACCCGCCACGACGCACGAGCCGGCGCATGCCTGACCGTGTGGTCGCGCTCGCCGACCTGCGGGCCGGCGACGCCGGCGTCGCCGGGGCGAAGGCGGCGAACCTCGGCGAGCTCATCCACGCCGGGCTGCCGATCCCCGCCGGTTTCTGCCTGCCTGTCGCCGTCTACCGCGAGGTCGTCACGCCGGCCCTGGCCGGGCTGCTCGACGGTGACGTGGAGGGCGACGCCGACCGGCTGCGGCGCGCCGTGGAGCGGATCGACCTGCCCGCGACGATCCAGGCGGAGCTCGTCGCCGCGTACCGCCGCATCAGCCCGGACGGCGGCCCGGTGGCCGTGCGCTCGTCCGGGACGTCGGAGGACTCCGCCGGGGCCAGCTTTGCCGGGCAGTACCACACGGAACTGGCCGTCACCGCCGAACGGCTCCTCGACGCCGTGCGGCGCTGCTGGGCTTCGCTGTGGCAGCCGCAGGCCGTCAGGTACCGGCAGCGGCAGGGCATCGCGCACACCGACGCCGCGATGGCCGTGGTCGTGCAGGTGATGGTCGAGGCCGACGCCGCCGGCGTGCTGTTCACCGCCGATCCCGGGGCCGCCGGGTCCGGGGAGCTGGTCATCGAGTCCAGCTGGGGCTACGGCGAGGCGGTCGTCGGTGGCCTGGTCAACCCCGACCGGTTCCACGTCGCGCGGGCCGGCGGCCGGATCGTGCGCGCCGAGCTGTCGCGCAAGACGGTCGCGGTCGGGCCGGGCGGCCCTGTCGACGTCGCCGACGAACGGCAGGCACACCCGTCGCTGACCGCGGTGCAGGTCGCGGAGCTGGCCCGGCTGGCGCTGGAGATCGAGCGTCATTTCGGCGCCCCGCAGGACGTGGAGTGGGCGTACGCGGCCGGACGGCCGGCGGTGTTGCAGGCGCGGCCCGTCACCCGCAGCGTCGCGGTGCCCGACGTGGCCTGGCACAGCCCGGTCGAGGGTGCCTGGTGGGCGCGCATCAGCATCTGCGACGCCTGGCTGCCCGAGCCACTGTCGACCCTCTTCGCCACCACGCTCTACCCGAGCATGGTGCAACGGTGGACCTGGAACTGGGCCGGCGGCGAACGTGCCGCGCTGCGCAACCCGCTGCTGCCCAGACCGATGGCCGGCGTGATCAACGGCTTCGCCTACCTGCGGCTGGACTTCCCGCTGAACCGCCATCCACTGTGGACGGCGAGGCTCGTCGCCGGGTGGTTCCGGTTCCACCTCGCCCGGCTCGAGCGGCGCTGGCGCGGCACGATCCTGCCCCGGCACGTCGAGCGGATCGCCGAGGCGGCCGCCGCCGACCTGGCCGCCATGGACGGCGAGGCCGTCCTGCGCCTGCTCGGTGACGTGGAGCGGCTCAGCGCCGAGTACTGGGCCATCATCGGCGGGCTGGCCTGGTACTGGAACGTCGGCGAGTGGCTGCTCGCGGCCGCGTTCCGCCGGCTGAGCGGCTCCGGCGACAGTCACACGCCGCTGCTGCTGGGCTACCCCACCACCACCTCGCGGGCGGAGCAGGAGCTGTACCACCTCGCCCGCGACGGGGGCGGCCCGGACACGGCGGCGTTCGCGGCGTTCCTCGCCCGGTACGGCCATCAGGTCCACAACCTCGACTTCGCCGAACCGACACCGGCCGAGGACCCGGTGGCCTTCACCGCGGCCCTCGACGCCTACCGGCAGGGCCACGCCACGGACCCGCACGAGCGGCTGCGTGACCTCGCCGGGCGGCGGGAACGCGCCGAGGCCGCGGTGTTCCACGCGCTGCGCCGTTCGCCGCTGCGCCGGCGCGTCCTTCGCGGGCTGCTGCGCTGGAGCCGCCGCTACGCCCAGGTGCGCGACGAGACCCTGTTCGCCTTCACCCTCGGCTGGCCGGTGCTGCGGCGCGGGTACCTGGAGCTCGGCCGGCGGCTGGCCACGACCGGTGTCCTCGGCGCGCCCGCCGACGTGTTCCACCTGAGCGGTGACGAGCTGCGCGCGGCGGTGCACGGCGATCCCACCGACCGGCGCGACGACGTGCGGCGCCGCCGCGGCGAACGTGAGCGGCAGCGCCGGCTCAACCCGCCGCGGCAGGTCCCGCCGGACGCCCGCATCCACCTCGGGCCGTTCGACATCACCGCGCTGGCCGTGTTCGGCGCCGACACCGACGACGGCGAGCCCGGCGGGCTGCGCGGCGCCGCCGTCAGCCCCGGCCGGGTCACCGGCACCGCCCGGGTCGTGCGCTCCACCGACGACTTCGGCCGGCTCCGGCCGGGCGACGTGCTCGTCGCCCCGCACATCACGCCGGCCTGGTCGTCGCTGCTGGCGATCGCCGGCGCGGTCGTCACCGACGTCGGCGGGGTGCTGTCGCACGGCTCGATCGTGGCCCGTGAGTACGGCATCCCGGCCGTCATGGGCACCACCGATGCGACCCGGCACATCGTCGACGGCCAGGTCGTGACCGTCGACGGCGACCGCGGCCGGGTCCACTGACCGGTCCACCGACGGGGAGGCACCCAGATGAGCACCGCACCGAACGGCACCGCACCGCCACCGGCACGCATCGGGGCCTGGACGCCAGGCCTGGACGACCGGCCGACGCTGCGCACGGTGTACGCGACGATGCCCGGCGACCCGCAGGCGGCGATCCCCTGGTACGTGCGACTGCTGGAGAACCCGGCGAGCCCGGTCGCGCTGCCCGGCGCGATCGACCTGTTCGGTCACGACTGCGTCCACATCACGCTCGGCCGCGGCATGCTGCCCCAGGACGAGGCGTTCGTCATCGGCGTCACCATGGGCGCCACCGGCCGGCTGTCCGGTTGGCAGCACCGCCTGTACGCCACCGCGGCCCGGCGCCTGTACCGCGGCCCGTACCGGCTCGGACCGGCGGACCTGCTCGTGTTCGACCTCGGTGTCGCGTTCGCGAAGCTGCACCGGCTGCCGCCGCTGCAGTCGCTGCCGTGGCACGAGCTGCTCGACCGCCCGCTCGGCGAGATCCGGGCCGCCGCCGGGATCTCCCGCGCGGGCCTGCTCGACGCGTACGCCCGCGAGCGGCGACTGCTGCCGGGCACCGAGGCGGCCCGCCGCCTGCCGACCGCCGCGCCGCAGCCGCGCGCCGCCGGGTGATCGCCTGGCTGCGCCGGCCGCAGGTACGGCAGCGGGCCGGGACGATCCTGCGCTGGGTGTCGATCATCGGCACGGCGGTGGCGCTGGTGTGGTTCGTCCGCGGCCTGGACCTGCATCACCTGCGGGCCGCGTTCGCCCGCACCAGCCCCGCACCGCTGGTCGTCGCCGTGGGTGTCGGGATCGGCAGCCACTACGTGCGTGCCCTCGGCTGGTCCGTCATGCTCGGCCCCCGGTACCGGATCCCGTTCGGCCGGCAGGTCCGCTACGAGTTCACCGCCCAGGCCGCCTCGGCCCTGATGCCCGCGCGGGCGGGTGAGATGCTGCGGGTGTGGCTGCTGCGCCGCGACGGCGTGCCGCCGGGCACCACGGCCGCGCTGGTCGGGGTGAAGAAGCTGTACGAGGGTCTGGGCCTGGCCCTGCTCGCGCTCGCCGCCCCGTGGCTGCTGCCCGGCCTGCCCGGCTGGCTCACCGGCACCATCTGGGTGTTCGCCGCGGCGATGGCGGCGCTGACCGTGGCGCTCGTCGTCGCGGGCCGGCGGATCCGGGCGGACGCGCCGGCGACCCGGTGGGGGCGCTTCACCGCCGGGCTGACGTTCCTGCGCGACATGCGGCGGGTCGGCGCCGCGATCGCCCTCGCCGTGGTCGGTGAGCTCGCCGACCTCGCCGCTGTCGTGGCCGTGCTGTACGCCCTGGACATCGACGTGCCGCTGATCGCCGCGGCGGTGATCCTGTTCGTCGTGGACACCTCGAACCTGTTCCCGTCGGCACCCGCGCACGCCGGCACGTTCGAGGTCGGCGTCCTGGCCGCCTTCGACGCGCTGGGTGGCCAGACCGCCGCCGCGGTCGCGTTCGCCCTGATCTTCCACACCCAGCAGGTGGTGTCGCAGATCGTCGTCGGCGTGCCGTTCCTGTTGAGCGAGATGCTCACCCGCCGGCGCAGCCTCGGACCCGCCACCCCGTAACGTCGCTCACCCGCATCTTTTCGGAAAGGACGCCGTCCATGGCCTGGATCCTGCTCATCGGTGCCATCGCCGCCGAGGTCACCGCCACGTCGGCGCTCAAGCAGAGCGCCGGCTTCACCAGGCTCGTGCCGACGGTCGTCGTCGGCGTCGGCTACCTGCTGTCCTTCGGGCTGCTCGCCCTGGCCGTCAAACAGCTGCAGATCAGCGTGGCGTACGCGATCTGGTCCGGGGTCGGCACCGCGGCCATCACCGTCATCGGCCTGTACGCGTTCGACGAGCCCCTCACCGCCGCCAAGATCGCCGGCCTGCTGCTCATCATCGGTGGTGTCGTGACCCTCAACCTGTCCGGCGCCCAGTGATGCGACCGTCACCCGGCACCGCGCTCGTCACCGTCGCCGTCGCCGGCGCGGGCCTGCTGCTGGTCTCGCCCGGACCCGTGGGTCCGATCGGCCAGGTGTCGACCGGGCAGTACCGGCACATCGCCGCCGTGGTGGCAGCCGCGCCGGGCTGGGTTGCACCGGCCCTGGACGGTGCCGGCACGGCCGGGCTGCTCGGCCTGCTCGTCCTGCTCGCCTTCGCCATACGGCGCGGGGCAGCCGGCCCTGTCCGGGGACTGCGGCCCGGCGTCCTCGCCGGCGTGGTCGCCGCCTATCTCGCCGGTGAGCTGCTCAAGCGGCTCGTCGCGGAGGAACGGCCCTGCCGCGCCGTCGTCGCCGCCGTGACGTGCCCGCCGCCGGGACGGTGGTCATTCCCGAGCAACCACGCGACCACCGCCGCCGCCCTCGCCTCGGCGGTGCTGCTGCTGTCGCCGCGGTACCGGTGGGCGGCGCCGGTCCTGGCGCTCGTCGTCGCCGCCGCCCGGCTCCTCACCGGCGTCCACTACCCGCACGACGTCGCCGGCGGGCTGCTGCTCGGTGTCACCGTCACCGTCGCCGTCTGCGTGATGGCGCAGGCCGTCGCCGCGCGCCGCGGTTCGGCGCCGGCGGAACCGTGATCCTCGTTCCGTCGTCGCGGCGGCCGGGACCGCCTCGGCGGCGCCTGCGCCCGTCAGGGCCCGCACCTCCATCACCGCATAGCCCGTCTCCGTACGCTCCCGGCTCAGGCCGGCACCGAGGTAGCCGAACACAAAGCCCAGCGGGATCGAGACGAGGCCGACGGACGTCCACGGGAAGTACGCGAAGTCGACGCCCGGCAGCAGCGACCCCGGGGAGCCGGAGACAGCCGGCGACACGGCGAGCAACGCCAGGGACGCGGCGGCGCCGCCGTACATGCTCCACAGCGCGCCCGCGGTGTTGAAGCCCCGCCACAGCCACGACAGCAGCAGGGTCGGCAGGATCGTCGAGGCGACCACGGTGACGTCCAGCGACAGCAGGAACCCGATGTCCTGGTGCATCAGCAGGATCGCGCAGAGCGTCTGCAGCACGCACAGCACGACGATCGCCCGCCGGGCCACCGTGATCTCCCGCGCCTCGTCGAGCGGCCCGCGCCGCACCACGGTGGCGTAGCCGTCGCGGGTGAAGCTCGCCGCGGCGCTGATCGCCAGTCCGGCGGTGACCGCGATGATCGTGGTGAACACGACCGAGGCGACGGCGGCGGCCAGCGGGAACCCGCCGAGTCTCGACGCCAGCTGCGGCACGGCGGACTGGCGGGGATCCACGCCGCCGAGCGCCGCCGCGCCGACACCGAGGACCACGACGAGCAGGTAGAACGGTGTGATGAGCCAGACGGCCCAGGCGACCGAGCGCCGTGCGGTGGCCGCGCTGGGCACCGTGAGGTGATGGATGAACAGGTACGGCAGCGCGGCGTAGCCGAGGACCGAGGTCAGCAGCTCGGACACGAACTGCGTCCGGTGCGTGCCCGCGCCGAACTTCGCGCCGGGCGCCAGCGGATCCCCATCACCCGGGCCGGCCTGCGTCGCCGCGTCGCCGAGCAGCGCCGAGACGTCGAAGCGGTACCGTACGAGCAGCGCGCCGGCCAGCACGAGCACCGCGGCGAACAGCAGCACCGCATTGATGATCTGGGTCCAGGTCGTGCCGCGCATGCCGCCGTAGTAGACGGTCATCGCGGCGAGCCCGCCGATGGTCGCGATGACCAGCGCCTCGCCGGCGGTGCCGGGCAGGTGCAGCAGCTGGGTGAGCAGCCGGCCCGCACCCACCAGCTGGACGGTTGTGGTGCAGCAGCACACCAGCAGCGTGACGGTGGCAGCGGCGAGGCGGACCGGGCGTTGCCGCATCCGGATGCTCAACGTGTCGCCGAGGGTGTACCGGCCGGTGTTGCGCATCGGCTCGGCCAGCAGCAGCGCGGCGACCCACGACACGGCGAGGCCGGCCGTGACGAGGACACCGTCGTAGCCGTTGCGGGCCACCTCGTCGGCGGCGGCGAGGAACGACGTCATCATCATGAACGTGCCGAACAGCGCGGCGCCGTTCTGCGGCGCGGTGAACGTGCGGTCGGCGGTGTAGAAGTCCGACCGGGTGTCGCGGGCCCGGCCGAGCCTCGACACCAGGAAGAAGATGACCAGGCTGAAGATCATGAGCGGCGTGCGGGCAGGTGCGCCACGCCGGCCGTCACCGCCGTCCCCCGTCGAGCCCGTCGCGGATCCGCTCGACGAGCGGGTCGAGCCGCCGGCCGGCGTAGCGCAGGTGGACGGCGCACGTGACGGCCGGCAGGACGATCAGCCCCGCGGCGAGCACGATGCCCGCGGTGACGTTGCCGGCGACCCGCGCGGCGAGGACGCCCGGGAACCAGCCCGCGACCACGACGGCGCCGGTGAACAGGCCGAGCACCAGGGCGGTCATCGCGGTCACGTACCGGCGCGACCTGGACCGCAGGCGGGTGAAGGCGGCGCCGCGCTGCACGGCCAGGTACGCGGCGCGCGGGTCGTGCGGCAGGGTGGCGGTCGTGTCGGCGTCCGTGCGCAAGGTGCCTCCTCGGGCTCCTCAGACCAGCGGCGTCCGGGCGGCGAGGGTCCGCTGCCGGACGGTGACGGCGGGAGTGAGGCCGGGTGGCAGGTACACGTCGACCCTCGAGCCGAACCGGATCAGCCCGATCCGGTCGCCCTGCTCGACGGGCTGCCCGGCGCTCGCGTACGGCACGATGCGCCGCGCCACGGCCCCGGCGATCTGGACCACCTCGACGTCGCCGAGGTCGGTGTCCAGGTGCCACACGACCCGTTCGTTGCGGTCGCTCTCCTTGTCGAACGCGGGCAGGAAACCGCCCGGGATGTGCTGGACGGACTTGACCGTCCCGGCGCACGGCGCCCGGTTCACGTGCACGTTCAGCGGGTTCATGAAGATCGCCACCCTGGTCCGGCCGTCGGGCCACGGGTCGATGCTCTGCACGACCCCGTCGGCGGGGGACAGCACGACGCCGTCGGCGGGCTGCCGCTCCGGGTCGCGGAAGAACCACAGCATCAGACCTGTCAGCGTCACCAGTGGCGGCGCGGCCACAGCCCAGGCGCGGGACCGGCGGGACCTGAGCACGGCGGTGGCCGTGGCGGCGACGACCGGGACGAGCCACGGACTCGCGCCCCGCGCAAGCTTCACCCGCGGACCGGTGAACCTCATACTGCTACTCCCCCATCTGGTTGCGGTGCCGGCCGGTGCCGGCGTTCAGCCACGCGGCTGCAGCTGCACGATCGCGACCTCCGGCGGGATGCCGGCGCGGATCGGCGGGCCGAAGAAGCCGGCGCCGCGGGTGACGAACAGTGACGTGTCGCCCCGCCTCGCCAGGCCCGCGAGCACCGGCTGCTGCAGCCCGGCGATGCGGTCGAAGGGCACCGTCTGCCCGCCGTGGGTGTGCCCTGACAGCTGCAGGTCGACGCCGTACTTGACGGCCTCGTGCACCTGCACCGGCTGGTGGGCCAGCAGCACCAGGGCGCGTGCCGGGTCCCGTCCGTTCAGCGCCGCCGCGAAGTCCGGCCCCTGCTTGTCGTACATGGTGGCGAACAGGTCGTTGACGCCGGCGAGGTCGAACGCCGCACCGCCGGAGGTGATCTCGACCCGCTCGTTGAGCAGCGGCCGCATCCCGAGCTCACGGACCCGCTCCACCCACGGGTCGACGCCGGAGGAGTAGTCGTGGTTGCCGGTGACGAAGAACGTGCCTTTGCGGGACTCGAAGCGGCGCATCGGCTCGGCGGCGTAGCCGACCTCCTCCACGGACCCGTCGGCGAGGTCGCCGAGGACCACGACCATGTCCACCTGTTCACGGTTGATCGCCGTGACGATCCGCTCGGCGAGCGGCTCGCGCATGAACGGGCCGAAGTGCGTGTCGCTCACGGCCGCGATGCGGAACCCGGCGAGGCGCGGGTCGAGACCGGTGATCGGTGTCGTCACCCGGACCGTGCGCAGGTCACCGAATGCGGTGCGCATCCCGGCCCCGACGGCGCCGGCGGCGACGCCGCACGCGGCGAGCGCGCACGCCCGGGCGATGAACAACCGCCGGCCCGGGTCCGGGGCGTCCCCGGGTTCCTCCGCCGTCGGTCGCGGCCGGGTGCGCGCAGGTGCCGTGACGACCGGCCCGCCGTGCGCGGCGGCGGTCGCCGGCGCGCTGTCCTGCTGCTCCTGCGTACTGTGCTGCTGTGTGCCGTCCGGTGCCGTGGCTGCCGTGCGGCGCAGCCACAGCGCGTACGCGCCGCGCGGGATCTCCAGCACGAGCAGGGTGAGCAGCAGGTAGAACATGACCGCGATCCAGCCGTAGCCGATCCACGCCAGCCAGCGGGTATCCACCCCGACGGTCCGGGTGACCAGCAGTCCGACGAGCCCGAACGCGCCGAGCCCACCGATGACGGCCGCGCCGATGCGACGGTTGCGGCGGGACCGCGCGGTGGAGCGCACCAGGCGCCACCACAGGTAGAGATGGATCGCCACCGCGAGCGCCGTGACGACCCCGAAGAACAAGATCGGATTCGGTCGCATCGCGTCCACCTGCCTGTCGGGTCCGAGTGTCTGGTGGCGTCCACAGGCAAGTCTTGAAGCTGCACCATTCCCGGTCATCACGCGTCCGCGCGATCTTCGCGCCCGGTCCGGCACCCGCCCACTTCCCGGAAGGGCTTGGCGTGAACACGGGATGTCCGACCGGTCACGGCACCCACAACACGGGCGCGTCGGTATCGCGGAACCTTCGCACCGTCACCACGCCGCTGACCTTGCATCCACGACGCCAGCGACGTCAACGAATACCGATTGGGACAACACACGACGGCGGAATTCGACGAACTACGCCAAGGCTGTTTCCGGCAAACGCAGCAGCATGCTGGCTCGGCCGGGTGGGTAACAGAGCGAGGACAATCCAGGCGCGAACCGCGACTCGCCACCTGCAAACGTTGCAGCTCTCGGCCGCCAATGACACAACCCCATCGGCGGCTTCGCCACCCGTGTGACCGCATTCGCCGACCGCACGGTCCCGAGAAATTCGCGACGACTCGACGGCCCGGTCAGGGATAACAGAATTCCGGAAACGAATTTCACGCGTTTTCTGTTACTTGAAGGACGACGAGCGAGTCGCCTCCCCTATAAATGAAATGCGTACCAGCGATCCCTTGACTCGGTAGCGCCTTTCCCGCACATTGGAAACTCGAGGCACGCCACCTCCAGAAGGACCGTCCGTGGCCACGCGGCCGGTCGGCAGCACCGACAGCACTGCTTGCGGAAGAGCGTTGATGATGATCAGGCACCGAGCCGGCGCGGGTGGTACCGCGCAGCCGACCGGCCGGCCCGCCGCTCGACGCCCTGCCCCCACCCGCGGCCCGGTGCGGGAGGCCTGGCCGCAGGGTCACGGTGCGGTACCAGCGACCGTCGGGGCGCCGTTACCGGTGCAGCCGGTCCGGGTCCGCGCTACCGCCGCGCCGGACCAGCCACGCGTCCGTGATGTGCGCGAACATCGCCTCCGCCGCGCCCGCCGCGTCCTTGGCGGCGATGCGCTCGTAGATGCGCCGGTGGCCGCGGTTGGCCTCCTCCCGCAGCGCGCGGTCCGTCCTGCCCACGTAGCGGTCGATGTTGGCGACCTGGTGCTGCAACGAGCGCACCACGGCCCGGCCGATCCGGTTACCGGACGCCTGCATGATGACGTCGTGGAAGGCGGCGTCGTGCTCGTGGAACGTGTCGGCATCCTCGACGTGCTCGTCCATGAGCTCCACGAACGCGAGGATCCGCTGCAGGACCTGCGCGTCGGCCAGCCGGGCGGCGACGTTGGCCATGTCGGCCTCCAGGAGCCGGCGGGTCACCACCACGTCGTCGAGGACCGTCAGGCCCTCGTCCACGGCGATCGCTGCGGCGAGCACCTGCTCGTCGAGCAGGTCCCACATCGCCGGCGGGTTGACGACCGTGCCGCTGCCCTGCCGGACCTGGACCAGCCGCTTCTCCTGCAGGATCTTCACGCTCTCGCGCACCACGGTCCGGCTGACCGAGTACGTCTCGCAGAGCACGGGCTCCGGGGGCAGCGCGCTGCCCGGCGGGTAGGTCCCGCCGACGATGCGCTGCACCAGTTCGGCAGTGAGCGCCTTCGCGAGACTGGCGGGTCCTCGAACCCACCCAGGGGGTGGTGAACCCTCCACGGTTGAATGCTGTGCTGCCGTCATGTGCCCTCCGCCGGCCCGCCGCGGCCAGGTGCTGCGGGTGGGCCAGAGTCTACCGAGCGACGCGGGCGGATGTGGCGTCCCGCTCGCCGCTTCGCCATGCTCTGAACACCCACCCCGCTCACGCCAGGTGCCAGATCTCCTCCAGCGGCTGCCACAGCGCGCCAACGTCCCGCTCCTCCACGACACGGATCTGGCACGGGTCGGTGTGCGTCCACCACTCGCGGGTCACCGGATCCTCGGCGATGCCGGCCAGGTCGGCGGCGTGGTCGTCACCGGCGTACTCGTAGTAGGCGAACAGGAGGTCGCCGACGATGAAGATCGAGTAGTTGGTGATGTGCGCGTCGCGCAGCGTCTGCTCGACCTGCGGCCACACGTTGCGGTGCAGCCGCAGGTACTCCTCCCGCCGCTCCGGCCGGACGCCGACGATGAACGCGTGCCGCTCAACCCGCCGCTGCGCGCTCACCGGCTCACCCCGTCTGCCGCCGGCACGCCCTGACGCTCGTCGCGGCGGGCCTCCGGGGTGATCCTCAGCCCGGCCCGGGACGGCCGGACGTGCGGGCCGGCGACCACGACCGGCGGGGCCGTGACCCGCAGGGCGGCGATGGCCGGCTCGTCGACGCGGATGCCCAGGCCGGGCTCGTCGCCGAGCACGATGCCGCCGTCCTCGTACTGCTGGTCGACGGTGAGGCCGATCGGTGAGGTGACGTCCTGCACCTCGAAAACCAGATGGTTGGGTACGGCCGCGGCGGCGTGCGCCGACGGGTTGGCGTGGTAGGCGACCGCGCTGACCGGCAGGTCGTGCCCGTGCGCGAGCGCGGCCACCCGCAGGAAGTGGGTGATGCCCCAGACGTTGCCGACCTGGACGATGTCGACGGCGTCGGCGTCCAGCAGCGGCCGGTACTGCTCCAGTCCCGTGAGGTTCTCCCCGGTGGCCACGGCGGCCCGGACGCCGCGGCGGACCGCGGCGAGGCCGGCGGCGTCCCAGCGGCGCACGGGCTCCTCGATCCAGGTGAGGTCGACGCTGCGTTCCAGGGCGGTCACGAACCGTACCGCCTGGGTGCGGTTCCATGATTCGTTCGCGTCGAACATGAGGGCCGGCTGCGTCGAGTTGCGTCGCAGCACCTCGTGCAGCATTTCCAGCCTGTGCAGGTCCCGCTGGACGTCGTGGCCGCCCTTGAGCTTGGCGGCGCTGAAACCCCGGTCGGCGAACCCCTCGTACAGGCGCATCAGGGCGTCGTCGTCCAAGGCGATGTCCAGCCCGGAGGCGTAGCCGGGCACGAACCGGTCCAGCGCGCCCAGCGTGCGCCACAACGGCTCGCCGGCCGCCTTCGCCTTGAGATCCCACAGCGCCATGTCGATCGCGCCGATCGCGCCGAAGGCGGCGCCCGCGTGCCCGGTCTTGAACACCCAGTTCAGCATCCGGTCGTACAGGGCCGAGACTGCCCGCGGATCCTCGCCCTCGACCGCGCCGAAGACCCGGTCGATGTCGCCGTGCTGGCCGAGCCCGATGCCTTCCAGTCCCGTGTCGGTCTCCACGATCAGCACGTGCACGTCGGTACGCGGCTCCGACATCACCCCGTTGGCGTCGCCGATCAGCCGCCCCCAGTCATGTTTCGTCGTCAGGCTGCGGTATCCGGTGACTTTCACACGTGCTCCTTCTCGGCGTGGTTCGGTTTCACTCTTTGGTGCCGCCCGCCGTCATGCCCGCGACCAGAAACCGCTGGGCGAACACGAAGACGATCAGCACCGGCAGCACGGACACGACGGTCGCCAGGGCGAGCGTCGGCAGCTGCACCGACTGGGCACCGGCGGAACTGGGGTTGAACGCCGGTGTTGAGGCGAGCAGCGACGTCAGTCCGACCTGGACCGGGTAGCCGTCGCTGGACGGCAGCATCACGAAGGGCAGGAAGAAGTTGTTCCAGCTCTGCACGAAGCTGAAGAAAGCGACCAGGGCGACGATGGGCGTCGCCAGCGGCAGCGCGACCTTGGTGAAGACCTCGAGCTCGGAGCATCCGTCGATGCGCGCCGCCGAGAGCAGGTCCCGCGGGACGCTGGTGGAGAAGTAGATGTAGGTGAGGTACACCCCGAACGGGAAGAACGACATGGGCAGGATCACCGACAGCGGGCTGCCGATCAGCCCGACCACATTGAGTTCGAGGAAGATCGGCAGTACCAGCGCGGTGTTCGGAATGAGCATGATGATCAGCGTCAGCACCAGCAGCGAGCGGCGGAACCGGAAGTCCGTCATGGCCATGGCATAGCCCGCCGGGATGCTCGCGACGAGCGTCATCACCAGGGCGCCCACCGCATAGAGCGCGGAGTTGCCGACCCACGCGGTCACCGCGCCGTCCTGGAAGTCGAACAGCTGACGCCAGTTGGCGGCCAGGTCGGCCGGGGTGCCGGGCAGGAACGGGCTGCCGACGAGGAGTTCGTGCGCCGACTTCGTCGTGGCCAGCAGCAGCCAGACCATCGGGATGACGAAGAACAGCACGAAGACGGCGAGCACGACTGCAACGAGCGCGCGGCCCGCGCCGCCGCCGGCACCGGCACGGTGGCCTCTGGAAGGGCCGGACGACACGTGGTGCGGGCGCCGGGTGAGCACTGTCGTCATGGCTCAGTCCCTTTCGAACAGGCCGCCGCGCGTCACGAAGACGGCCGACAACGCGAGGGCGATGACGAGCAGCAGCAGCGAGATGGCGGCTGCGGCGTTGAAGTCGTTCTGCTGGAACGCGTACAGGTACGCGAGCTGGTTGAGCGAGTAGTCGTTGGGCACGATCGCGTTGCTGGCCTGGGACAGCAGTTGCGGCTCGACGAACAGCTGCGTGCCGGCGGCCAGGGACATGATGCCCATGTACGAGATCCACTTGCGCAGCAGCGGCAGCTGGATGCGCCAGGCGATCTGGACCGGCCCGGCGCCGTCGATGCGCGCCGCCTCGATCACGTCGGCGCTGATGTTGTTGAGCGCGCCGTACATGATGACGATCCAGCCGCCGGCGCCGGTCCAGAACGCGATGACGGCGAAGATGAGTGGCAGGTGTCCGGGCGCGATGACCTGGTTGAAGCTGTCGAACCCGAACAGCCGCAGCAGCCCTGCGACCGGGCTGGCGGTCGGGTCGAGCACGAACAGCCACAGCAGCACGCTGGACGCGCCGGCGACCGCGCCCGGCAGGTAGAACACCAGCCGGAGGGTGCGGCTCAGCCAGCGGACGCCGACGGCGTGCACCGCGATCGCCAGGAACGTCACCAGCACCACCAGCGAGATCAGCCAGATCGCCAGGTACCAGGCGACGTGCCCGACGGCGGGCAGGAACCGGAAGTCGTCGACGACCTTGGTGAAGTTGGTGATGCCGGCGAAGGTGCCGTCGCCGTTGGTGAACGCGAGATAGAGGGCGTAGGCGGCCGGCAGGATGCCGAAGGCGATCGCGAGCACGGCGTAGAGCGCGACAAAGGCATAGCTGACCGCGCTGCGGTGCTGCGTCGGGCGGGGCCGCCCGCCGGGTCGGCGGGCGGCCTCGTATGCCATTGTCATGTGACGGTGTATCCGTCGACCTGGGCCTGGTTCTTGATGGCGGTCTGCCATTCAGGGAGCAGGCCGACCAGGCTCTTGCCGCTGACGATCGCGGGGGTGACGGTCTTGGCCCAGATGGCTTCCTGGCTGAAGATGCCCGAGCCCCATCCGCTCCAGATCTGCGATCCGGCCTTGACCATCGCCTGCAGGTCGGTGGCGTAGTACCCGCTGGACTCCTGTTTCTTGATCCATTTGTCGGCGGCGGGCGCGTACGCGGGATACCCCGGTGCGAGGTTCACCTGGTAGTCGTCGGCCGTGGTGACGAACTCGACGAACCGCTGCGCGGCCTTGAGGTTCTTGGAGTGGCTGCTGATGAACCAGGTGGCGCCGCCGACGTTGCCGGTCGCCGCCTCCTCACCCTTCCATGCCAGCGGCGCGGCCACGCCGAGCTGCCCCTTCGGGACGTTGAGCGACTGCGGGTTGTTGAAGATGGCGCCGGCGTACCACGCCGGGCCCGGCATCAGCAGGACCTTGTTCGCGTAGTTCTTCACGAACTCGGGTGAGAAAACGCTGACGGTGGGCACCGTGCCGTTCTTGATCAGGGTGTCGAGCATCGAGGCGGCGCGCTTGCACTCCGTGGTGGCGGTGTTGACGGTCACCGTCTTCGGTCCGGTAATGCCGTTGGCCTGGCACTTGCTGCTCCAGAGGTAGATCTCCGGGGTGAAGGCGTCGCCGGCCGCGCCCACGATGTAGCCGGGGTGTTCGCGGGCCACCTTCTCGCCGAGGGCCTGGTAGTCCTCCCAGGTGGTCGGCAGGGTGTAGCCGAACTGGTCCAACAGGGCCTTGTTGTGCCAGAGCACCACCTGGGCGAGGTCGTTGCGCAGGCAGTACAGCTTGCCCTCGACGGTGCACGGGTTGAGTGCGCCGGTGGTGAAGCGGTCCAGGGTCTCCTTGGCGACGAGGCCCTGGTTGAGCACGGCGGCGAAGGCCTGCTTGCCGTTGCTCTGCTGGCTGGCCCAGGCCGCGTCGTTGTTCTGCGTGGAGAAGACCACGTCGGGCCAGCCGCTGCCGGCGCGGTCGAACAGCTGCATCTTGGTGCGGAACGAGTTCGAGCCGTTGGCCGACCCGTCGTAGGTGACGGCCTCCACCTGCACGTCCGGGTGGGCCTTCTTGAACGCGTCGACCGCCGAGGACCGGTCGGCGTCGACCCACACTGTGATCTTCGCCTTGTCGTCCTGCGCGGCCTGCGGGAATCCGTAGGAACCGGAGGTGGTGCCGCTGTCGCTGCCGCAGGCGGCAGCGGTGAGGGTGAGGGCCAGCGCGGCTGCACCGGTCCATCGCCGGAGCTGTCCTTGCCGTGCGTTTCCGACCATATTCGTGCCCCTTGTGTCGAACGCTGTGAGGATCACCGGTTCTTCGCGCCCAAAATATAGGGCATACGTATGACGTCTACAAGAGCCAGTAACGTATTCGTATTACGTCTGACGTCATCGGCCCCATATACTTGGGTGGCGTCGCGACGCCGTGAACGCCAGGAAGGTCGGGAGGCGCCATGACGGGACCGCAGATGGCCGCGCCATCGCCTGCCTGGACGCGGCGGCCGGCGAATCTCGCCAAGGCCATCACCGCCGAGCTCGTGGGCCGGATCGTGCGTGGGCTGCACCTCCCCGGCACGCCGCTGCCGCCGGAGCCAGCGCTGTGCGAGACGTTCTCGGTGAGCCGCACCGTGGTCCGAGAGGCGGTGAAGCTGCTGCAGGAGAAGGGGCTGGTGCAGGTCCGCCAGGGCAGCGGCACCATCGTCACCGCGCCGGGCACGTGGAACATGCTCGACGAGCTCGTGCTCGCCGCGAGCATCGCCGAGGACGACACCCTCAGTGTCCTCGACGACGTCGTCGTCACCCGCCGGCTGCTGGAGTCCGACATGGCCGGCGTCGCCAGCCGGCGCGCCGATCAGGACACCGTCGACCAGCTCCGCGCGCTCGTGGACCGCATGGACCAACTCGTCGACGACCACGTCACATACGAGGAGCACGACCGCGCCTTCCACGACATCGTCATGCACGCATCCGGCAACCGCATCGCCCGCGGGGTGGTCAAGGCGCTGCAGAGCCAGGTCATCCACACCGCGCGGTACGTGGGGCGCACCGAGCGGGCCTTGTGCGTGGCGTCGAACCTGGGTCATCGGCGCGTGTACGAGCGCATCGTCGCCCACGACCCGCACGGCGCCGCGGAGGCGATGTTCGCCCACATCACCGATGCCTGGCTGGCCCGCCGTGGCGGGCCGGGCGACGCGCTGCGGCTGCAGCGGTGAGCCACCCGGCCCGCGACCGCGGGCAGGCGGCTACGACGTGACCCTGCTCCACTGCTGGTTGGTGGCGCCGAGACAGTCCCAGATCTGGACCTTCGTCCCGTTGGCGGTGCCGAAGGCGCTGACGTCCAGGCACTTGTTCGCCCCGACGGCCGTCACACTGCCGTCGGCGTTGAGCCGGAACTGCTGATTGGTCTGGCCGTTGCAGTCCCAGATCTCCACCGCGGTGCCGTTGGCGGTGCCGCGGCCGAGCACGTCGAGACACTTGCTGCCGTTGTACAGCCGCAACTCACCGGCGGCGGTCAGGGTGAGCCGCTGGTTGGCGCCGCCGTGGCAGTCCCAGATCTGCGCGAGTGCGCCGTTGGCCTGCGACGCTCCGGCAATGTCCAGGCACCGGCCGGACGCCTGGCCGCGCAGCGCGAAGGTATCCGCCGGCTGCTGGGTGCCCTGCACGCCGGCCGCCGCCATGACCGCCCGGGCGCCGCTGGGCCAGTTGCCGCCGCTGACCACGACCGTGCCGCTGTTGGTGTTGCCGCGGGTGCCGGTCTTGACGTTGCTGCCGTTGTTGGTGGTCCAGTTGCCGGTCAGGGTCAGGTTGCCGGTGTTGTTGTTCGCCCATTCCTGGGTGTACGCCCAGGTGCCGGTGTTGTCGAAGACGTTGTTCGCCGCGGAGACGTAGCGTGAGCCCTCGTCGAAGTACAGGCCGAGCCAGCCGTTGCTGTTGCGGAAGTAGTTCTCGTTGACCGTCGTGCCGGGGCTCGCCGAGAGGTGGTAGAACGCGCCGGCGTCGGTCATCTGCTGGACCACGTCGTGCACGAAGTTCGCCGTGACGCGGTTGTTCGCCGCGACGGTGGCGGTGGTGTACCTGGGCTGGTAGTTGTACAGCCCTCGGTCGGTGTAGTCCTGGCTGCCGCCGGCGTCGTTGGCACCCCACCCGTAGCCGAGGGCGATCCCGGAGTAGGGCAGGTTGTACAGCTCGTTGTGCGCCATCGTCGAGCCGGCGGTGTAGGTCATGAGCAGCCCGACGTGGCTGCGGTACTCGCTGGCGACGTCGTGCACGACGTTGTTGCTGACGGTGATGTTGCTGTTGGTCATCCGGCTGTCGCTCGGGTGGTGCGCGTCGGCCTGCACACCACCCGCGATGACCGCCCCGGCCGACATGTACTCGAACACGTTGCCGGTCACGGTGATGTCGCGGGCGCCGAGCCCGACGCCGGTGCCGTGCGCGTTGGCGTCGTTGCCGATGCCGAGACCGACCTGGCCGAGGTTGGTGAACCGGTTGCCGGTGAAGGACACGGTGCTGGCCGCGGACACCTGCACCGCGGCGGGCATCTGCCGCCAGGCGGGGCGGGTCGCCTCGAACAGCTGGCAGCCGGACTGGCACGAGGTGAGCGCGTCGGCCGGGCGGCTCCAGGTGCCGTACATGTACGCGCCGGTCTGCTGATCGGCGTAGCCCTGGTTGCTGCTGGGCTGCAGCCAGCTGGTGCCGGAGAACTGCAGGCCGGAGAAGGTCAGGTGGTGGGCGGGCGCCGCGTAGGTGCCGCCGACACGCAGCAGCGACTCCAGCCGCGGCAGCTGGACGTCGGCGGTGGCCATGGTCTGCCCGGAAAGCGGCTTGTAGTACAGCACGCCGGCGGCGGCGTCCAGGTACCACTCGCCCGCGGCGTCCAGGAACTCACGGGCGTTCACCAGATACATCGGCCCACTGCGGAACGGTTTGGTGAGCGTGTCGTAGCCCCAGGTGTTGTTGTTCCACGCGGGCTGCTGCATCGTGAGCGTGTTGTTGGCGATGGTCTGCACCGGCACGTACCGGTCGGTGAACGAGTCGACCGATTCCAGCTCGACCCGGCTCTTGTTGGCGAGGTTGTTGAGGTAGCCCAGTGCCCCGCTGGTGAAGCTGAGCCCGGTCGTCGAGGCGGTGAAGTCCGCGCGGTTGACCTGGGTACGGGCCCTGGTGGCGATGCGGCCGTCGACGTACAGCTGGCGGGTGTCGAAACCGGTGCCGACGTCGGCCCGCCAGATGTTCTGGGCGGAGTCCGACACCGTCCATCCGGTGATCTTCCGGGCACCGGAGATGATCGGACGGGCGCCGGCGGCGGCCTGCCAGATGACGGTGTTGCCGTTGGTGCCGGAATCGGCGGCGGTAAAGGTGAGCGGCGCGTTGAGGGTGTACGTGCCGCCGGCGAGCTGCACGACGATGTCGCCCGTCATGTTCGCTGCGCTTGCCCTGACGGCGGTCTGCACCTGGGACAGCGAGCACGGCTGGGCTGCGGTGCAGGCGGTGCCGGCGCCGGACGGCGCGGCGTACAGCGTCTGCATGACGGCGGCGGCGGCCGGCGGTGAGAGGGTCGCGGCGCCGCCGGCGATGAGGACGGCGGCGGCGGCGATCCTGACGAGCGCGGCGGCCCTGCCTGGCGGCGGGGAAGCGGGTCTGGGGGGCACGGTAACTCCTTCGGCGGGGTGGGCTACGTCGCAGGTATGAAGACTCGAGGGCGGCCGGCGAACCGGCCGCCCTCCGCACGTCGGACAGGTCAGGGCAGGGTCCACTTCTGGTTCGCCGCACCGGAGATGCAGGTCCACAGGTGCACGACCGTGCCGTCGGCGGAGTTGTTACCCGACACGTCCAGGCACTTGCCGGACTGCGGGTTGCGCAGTGTGCCGTCCGACTGCGCCGCCCAGTTCTGGTTGCCGCCGCCGTTGCACGTCCACAACTGCACCTTCGCGCCGTTCGCCGTACTCCCGCCGTTGACGTCCAGGCACTTGCCGAGCGCCTGCAGCGTCTGACCCGAGCGGGTCCACGTCTGCGCCGCGTTGCCCTGGCAGGTGTACAGCTGGATCTGCGTGCCGTTGGCCGAGCTGCCGCCGCGCACGTCGAGGCACTTGCCGGCCAGCCCCTTCACCGGGCCGACGCCGGACGGCTGGGTGCCGAGCTCCTTGATCCGGATGTTGCGGAAGGCGGCGACGTCGCCGCTGCCGTGGTTCTGGATGCCGATGTAGCCGTCGAGGTTGCGGTTCGGGTCGGTGTTGGTGAAGTCGTTGATCAGGCTGCCGTTGAGGTACACCCGGATCCGCTGCCCCTCCACGAGCACCTCGAAGGTGTTCCACTCCCCCGCGGGGTTCAGCGCCGCGTCGCGGGCTGCGATGTCGGCGGACTTGACCCCGTAGATCGCGCCCGTCGTGCGGTCCGCGGAGTCCGTGGCGTCGATCTGGATCTCGTAGCCCTGGTTCATCGCGACGTTCGGGTCGGTGCCCGGGTTGGGGAACCCCACCTGGACCCCGGAGTTGCTGTCGCCGGTCAGCCGCCAGTCCGCCTTCAGCGAGTAGGAGGTGTACTGCCGGGCGTTGTACCAGAGCAGGCCGAGCCCGCCCGTGGAGGTGAGGGTGGCGTCGGTGTTGGTGAATCCGCCGGGGCCCGCCTGCGACCAGCCGGTGGTCGAGCCGTTGTACAGCGTCGTGTACCCGCTCTCGGGCCGGCAGTCGGCCTGGGCCCGCTTGGCCGCGTACCGGATGCCGCCGAGCAGCTGGGCGCGCAACGCCGACTCCGCGTAGGACGCCTGGCTGTGCCCAAGGCCGGTGTAGAACGACCGGCCGCTGTCGATCGTCTTGCACCAAGTGATCGGGTGGTCGGCGCCCATCGAGCCGCCGGAGTAGGACGACTCGTCCAGCGTGGCGAGCACCCGGGCGGTGGAGCGCGGGTTGGAGCGGTAGTTGTACAGCTCGTCCGTGCGGGTCCAGGTCTGCGGCAGGTGCGCCGTGGCCGGGTGGGCCCGGTTCTCCACCTTGACGTTCGCCTGCTGGATGGCCGGGTGCGACGCGAAGTACGCGCCGACCAGCGTGCCGTAGAAGGACCAGTCGTACTCGGTGTCGGCGGCGGAGTGGATGCCGACGTAGCCGCCGCCGGCCCGGATGTAGGACTCGAACGCGGCCTGCTGCGTGGTGTTGAGCACGTCGCCGGTGGTGCTGAGGAAGACCACCGTCTCGTACTGGGCCAGGTTCGCGGCGGTGAACGCGGCGGCGTCCTCGGTCGCGGTGACGGTGAAGTTGTTCGCCGCGCCCAGGTCCCGGATCGCCTGGATCCCGGCCGGGATCGAGTCGTGCCGGAAGCCGGCGGTCTTGGAGAACACGAGGACGTCGTACGGGGCGTCGGCGGCCGAGGCCGGCTGCGCCGCGGCGAGGGAGCCGGCGGCGAGGGCCAGGACGGCGCTCGCACCGGCGAGAAGTCTGCGCATGGTTCCTCCGGTTGCGGAAGGTGGGGCCGGGCCGCCCGCATCCACGGGCGGCCCGGGATCGTCAGGTCAGGGCAGGGTCCACTTCTGGTTCGCCGCACCGGAGATGCAGGTCCACAGGTGCACGACCGTGCCGTCGGCGGAGTTGTTACCCGATACGTCCAGGCACTTGCCGGACTGCGGGTTGCGCAGCGTGCCGTCCGACTGCGGCGCCCAGTTCTGGTTGCCGCCGCCGTTGCACGTCCACAACTGCACCTTCGCGCCGTCGGCGGACGAGCCGCCGTTGATGTCCAGGCACTTGCCGAACGCCCGCAGCGTCTGGCCGTTGCGCGTCCACGTCTGTCCGGCACTACCCGAGCAGGTGTACAGCTGGATCTGCGTGCCGTCCGCCGAGGCGCCGCCGCGCACGTCGAGGCACTTGCCGGCCAGGCCCTTGACCGGGCCGACGCCGGACGGCGCGGTGCCGGTGCCGAAGGTGAAGCTGTCCACGTCGAACAGCAGCCCGGTGCCGCTGCCGGCGAACGTCAAATAGAGCGACGTGGTACCGGTAGGTGCGCCGGAGATCGCCGCCGTGACGGTCGTGAACGTCTCCCACGAGCCGGTGACGGGGATCGTGGCGGAGCCGATGACGGTGCCCGTCGGCGAGCCGGTGCGGACCTGCACGGTGCCACCGGCGCCCGCGGAGGACGCGCGGACCTGGATCGAGGTGGCGTTGTTGAGCTTGTACGGGTCGAAGGAGATCCAGTCGCCGTTGTGGATGTCACCGACGGTCTTGCCGCCCTCGGCCGTCGTCTTGGAGTACTGGTTGATGCCGGAGGAGCTCTTGTAGTGCTCCGCCTGGCGGTGCCGCGGCTGCAGGATGTTCTGCGCGTGGACCGTCAGCCCGCCGTTGTCCGTGTACTGCGCGTCGAAGACCGGGAAGATGTTCGCCGCGTCGTCGTGCTCACCGTCCACCGGGATCGTGATCGTGCCGGAGCAGCCGGTCTGCGACGTGATCTGGTGGGCGTGCTGGTCGTGACCGAGCACGTAGGTCATGGTGACCTTGGTGCAGTCGATCGTGCCGTCCTCCGGGTCGCTGACCGTGACGCTCCACGGCACGCTGTCGCCGAAGGACACCAGCTGTCCTGCCGGCGGCGTGTTGACCACGACGGTGGGCGCGGTGTTGCCGACACTGATCTGCACACTGGCCGATCCGGTGGCACCCTGCGGGTCGCGCACCGTCAGCGTGGCGCTGTAGGTGCCGTTGGTGGTGTAGGTCTTCGTCGGGTTCGCCGCGGTCGAGGTGGTGCCGTCGCCGAACGCCCACGTGTAGGACAGGGTGCCGCCCTCCGGGTCGCTGCTGCCGGTCGAGGAGAAGTTGACCGTCAACGGCGCGGGGCCCGAGGTCTTGTTCGCGCTCGCCACCGCGGTCGGTGCCCGGTTGTTGCCGCTGCCGACGTAGTCGAAGCGGTACAGGGCCGAGTTGGCGTCGCCGTTGCCGAAGCCCGCACCGTAGTCCAGGACGTACAGGGCGCCGTCGGGGCCGAACTGCATGTCCATGACCTGCTTGCCGTTCCACGGGAACGTGTCGATCGCGCCGCGGGT
>NZ_JBFAIC010000053.1:0-81429 GCF_040654515.1 Dactylosporangium sp. NPDC050688 | reverse complement strand
TCGTGATGGACCTCGAGAACGCGAGCTGCCGGGCGCGCTACCTGATCAGAGACCGCGACGGGAAGTTCCCCGCCCTCATCGACGAAATCCTCGCCAACGCCAGCATCCAAACCGTCCTCTGCGGCATTCGGGTCCCGAGAATGAACGCGATCATGGAGAGATGGGTACAGTCCTGCCGCCACGAGCTACTCGACCGCACCCTGATCTGGAACGAACGCCACCTACGCCACGCTCTGCACCAGTACGAGCAGTTCTACAACACCCATCGAGCCCACCAGGCCATGACGCAAGCCGCACCCCTACGAGCTGCCCCCACGCCGATCACGGATCGAGGACGAATCGCCCACCTCGACATACGCCGACGAGACCGCCTCGGCGGTGTCCTTCACGAGTATCAACATGCGGCTTGAGCTACACGGACGAGGTTTTCGGCAGGCGCACAGCGTTGCTGAGCGTCAGGCCGATCTCTGGCTCGCCGGGCGCTCGGGCATGAGCTCCACCAACAGAAATCCTCGTCGGTCGCGGCGCGGGCACGGATGACCGGCGTAGGTTCCGTCCGGCGTCGCCAGCTCGATGAGCTTGTTCACTCGGGAGCCGAAGCAGAACGCCGCATACCTGTCGTCGAAGAAGCGGCTACTGAGCATGGCCATCGCCGGGTCGAGAGTCTTGATGCGGCCGTCCGTATCGGTCACCTCGATCCAGTAGTGGTTGATGCATCGTCTTCCACCGAAGAGATAACCGGCCCGGAACTCGCCGGCAACGCCGAGCATCCGCAACTCCTCCAACAGCAGCAGCGAGATGGCCTGGCAGTCGCCTACCCCACGGGCACGCGTCAGTGTGGTATCGACGGAGACCGGCAGCGGTGTCAGCTGGAAACGGTAGTTCGCCATGAGCTGCGCCCAGACGCGGTGGATCCGCTCGTCCACCACCTTGCCCGATCGGCCGGTCAGCTCCAGTCGGCCGGACCACGCCGCCCTCCCCTGCGCGGTCTCGCTGTCGTTCCAGCGCACGCCGACGAACGGCGGGGGTTGCCACTGGTCGCTCGTGCACGAGGTCGAGAGGCAGTTGGCCTGGACCCGCACCGCAAAACTCTGCGGTGACAGCCAGTCCCCGCCGTAGTTACGCAGGGCCCTGGCGTACAGCAGCATCTCCAGCTCGGATCGGCTACGCCCTGAGCCGCCCAGCAGTCCGGCGTTGAGCACGTCATACTGGTCGAAGCCGCCGCTGTACCGCGGCAACACGCTGCCCGCGAGGTTGGCGAGCTCCTCGGACGAGCACCGGAGCTGGCCTTGTGCCCACTGGTCGTCGACCACGTCGACGTACTCCACTGGCGTGGGGACAAGCGCGGTCGCTGCCGTAGCTGAGCGGGTGTCGATGTCGTTCACTGCACGGACTACCTTTCACGACGGGACGGAGTGACCAACCGGCGCGGCGGCGAGCGGGCTGCCACGCTCCTGGTAGTCGGCCCGGCAACGGTCCCGCTCCAGCTTTCCGCTCGTGGTCACCGGCAAAGAGCCGCACGGGACCAGCGCAACGGTGTCGGGGGTGAGGCCGAAGGCGCGGCGCAGAGCATCCCTGATGGCAGCCTGCGCGCGGGCTTCGTCCGATGGCTGCACGGTGACGCCACGACGGAGTTCAGCCAGGACAACGACTTCCTGATCGCGGTCAGCACGCTCGCAGGCGAACACGGCGATCCTGCCCCTACGGACGAGCGGCTCCTCGTCCGCCACGCACGCCTCCAGCTCAGTGCTGTAGTAGTTCTGCCCCCGGACCTGAAACCGGTGCCGCGCCCGGCCGATGAGCACCAGCTCACCATCAGCAAGGAATCCGATGTCGCCGGTGGCGTAGGTCGTTTCATCCCCGGCGACCTGAGGTCCACTTATCACGACCTCCCCCAGGACCCGGTCACGGTCCGTGGCAGGGCCGCCGTCGGGTTGGATCCATACCGAGGTGCCCGGTAGCGGAGGCCCGGCCGAAACCAGCTGGACGGCGTCAGCCTCGGATTCGGGGCGCGCCACTGTCCCGAGACTGAGCGCCCACTTCGAGACCGGGATGAGGCGTGGCCGCTCGTGCGGGAGACACGTGGTGACGGTGAGGGTTGCCTCGGCCAGGCCGTAGGAGGGCGCGAACATCTCATAGCGGAAGCCGTCGGGGGCGAACGCATTGCTGAACTCCTCCATCGTTGTCACGCGCACCATCTCACCCGCGTTACGCGCCACCCGCAGGCTGCTCAGCTCGACTCCGCTGTGGTCGGTCACCTTCCGCGCGCACAAGGCATATCCGAAGTCGGGCGCGGAGACGTGCGTAGCCCGGTGCCGGCTGATCGCCCGGAGCCAGGTGCCGGGGTCGCGCACGAAGTCCATGGGGTCGAGCAGGACCGAGTCGTAGTTGGACCACAGGGGACGCAGGATGCTCGTCACGAGGCCCATGTCGTGATACACCGGCACCCAGTTGACGCAGACGCAGCCGTGGTCCTCGGCGAAGACGGTTGCTGCCTGGGCGAGCTGTGCCACCACGTTCCGGCTGGAGATGGAGACTGGCTCCGGGTCACTGACGGATCCTGAGGTGTACTGGAGATAGGCCACCGGCGACGGGGCGTCCGGACCCGGCGGAGTCGGGCCAGCCGAATTCAGCTCCGCTCCGTCGATAACCAGGAAGCGGCCGCCTGACACGGCCTGGACTCGCCCGATCGCCGCCGAGTCCGCCACGACCGCAGCCGGTCCGGCGCTGCGGAGGATGGCCCGTAGCCGCCGGTCGTGCGAGGCCTGCACGCCGAGGCGGCTCGGTCCCGGGACCGGGACAGCCCCAGCCATGACGGCCCCGAAGAAGGCGACCGCGAAGGCGAGCGTATCGGCCAGGCAGATCACCACCCGTGCTCCGGCGAGATCGGTCCCGGCCCGGTCCCGCAGGGCGGCCGATGCTGTCAACGAACGGGTACACAGCTCTGCGAAGGAGTACGAGGTCTCCTGATCGCCCCGGATCGCGGTCAGCCGTTTCGGCGACTCACGCCGGGCGAGCAGGAGGTCGGTGAGACACTCCGGCGTATCGGCTGCGGTTACGCCCACCACGTCAGCGGTCCGCCGTCATCACGGTGCGACTGAAACTCCCGAAGGAGTCCGCGTTCATCAGCGCCACCATGTCGATCCGGCGCCCCAGTGCCCGCTCCAGCCGGTCGCAGTACTCGGCGATCTGGATGGAGTCGACCCCCAGGTCGAACAGGTTGTCGTCCATCGCCACCCGCTGCCCGAAGACCGCTTCGGCGATCTCGATTACGAGCTCCTGACCAGGCATACCGTGACCTCCCGCTCCACGACCACTCAACGCGCGTTCACCCTCTGCGCCGCTGCTCCTCAAGGAGGGCCAGTACCTCGTCGTACCAGCCCAACTGCGCCGACGGGTCCGCGGCGCTGAGGTACCAGGCGTCGGAACCGGTCAGCCGCATGCCCGCGGCAACCTCACGCAGCACGCGTACGCCATCGGCCCACATCTCAATGGAGTCGAGCCGGTCGCTCAGGGGTATCGACAACTCGCTCCGGACAACGCGCAGCATCTCATCGACTTCCCGCCGCATCGCCAGCTCATCCGACGGGCCGTCCCGCAGGACAAGGTCCCAGAGCGTGTCGGCGAGCGCAGGGTTCAACGCCGCTACTGCATCGAGCGCGATGCAGAGCTGTTCCGTCACGTCCAGGGATCCTGGCAGCCGGACCCCACGCTCGTGGAGGAAGAGTTCGATGGCCTCCATCAGGAGGCCCTGCCGTGCCCGCCACGCGAGCTCCCACTGCCCGGCACGGACCGCACCATCGAGGTCGAACCAGTGCGACATCAGCTCCTGCTGGTGGGCGTTCGCGTCGCGTTGCGACTTCACCCACTCCAGCAACGAATCGCCCCGCGCGCTCACTGGGTTCCCTCCTCGACAAGGAATCCTGACAGCCGTAGCCCGGCGGTCTCTCGCCAAACCCCGGAGCGCAACTCCAGTTCGTCCATCCCGGTCCGGCGGGCGGCTGCCGCCACGGCCTCAGGCCATGCGGCGCCTCGCGCCAATTCGCGGATCACGACCTCAGCGAGCCCGTCGGCCCGGGCTACCGCATCGGCGCCCTTCACCAGCAGGATGGAACGGTCTGCCTCGACGCACCGGACAGTGTCGGGCAGCCGGGCGACGCGGTCATGCAGCAGCGCCCGGAAACCGTCCGGCAGCCGCATTCTCAGCCGCAAGGCTTCGGCCTGCCGCACCGGGTCCGGGCCAGGAGCGAGATAGGGGTCGACCACGGCGCGGAAGCGGTCGCTGCCCCGCCCGTACCGCCGGGCGGCCTTCTCGCCCAGCCACTTCCACGAGGGGTAGCCCTCGCCCTCGAGCGCCAGTTCGCTGTTGCCCAGCCACGCGGCCGCGTCGCGGAGCATCATCCGAGCCGGCCGATCGTGTCCCTTCGACAGCCGGAACGCCGCGGACCCGAGCGACGCGTGCGCGCGTGCCAGGGTGAACCGCGCGTAGGCGGTGCGCGCCACGTCAGCGTCGAAGCGGGCCAGGACCGGGCGGCAGCCGTCGGTCACCCGCAGGGGTACGCCGACGCTCAGCCGGTAATGCCGATCGATGTCGCGCTGGCGCAGGCTGTCGACCTGGGGCCAACCGGCGTTCATCAGTCGCGTTGCGAGCGCTTCCAGACCACGCAGATCGAAGTACTCGCAATCGACGTAGCGGGTGGGTCGGATACCGATGGCCACCGCCTGCGCCGGTCGCTCGTCCCGCACCACGTACAGATCGATGTCGGAGTGCTCGTTGCCGAACCCCTCGACGAGCGAGCCCGTGATGAAGGCGGAGGCCCCGTCCGCCAGGTCACCAGTTATCGCAGCCAGTTCCTCCCGCACATTGGCGGGAAGTTCGGCCAGGCGATCGGTCTGGTCCTCTGCTCCACCGAGCTGCGGCCGCTGTGGGCCAGCCGTGGTGGATGTCTGCGCTGTCACCC
This sequence comes from Dactylosporangium sp. NPDC050688, assembly GCF_040654515.1. Lineage (NCBI taxonomy): Bacteria > Bacillati > Actinomycetota > Actinomycetes > Micromonosporales > Micromonosporaceae > Dactylosporangium > Dactylosporangium sp. NPDC050688. The sequence goes on along the minus strand of NZ_JBFAIC010000053.1, from coordinate 76,468 downwards.
TTCCTCCCGGAGTTCCCGCTTGACGAAGTCCTGTTCGACGGTTTCGCCCCGCACCGCCGCGATCAGGACCCGGTCCATGGCGCGAAGGATGCCGGCCACCTCGTTCTTCGGCAGGATCGCGGTGTCCGTGCGCAGCGTGAGGGAGACCGCGTCACTCCAGATATCGGCGAGGATGCCGAGCGCCACGTTCTCAGAGTCGAAGCCCGCTTCCCACGTCACGGTGGTGCGGCGGGCGGCGCGAGCGACCGCGTCCTCGCCCGCCGGGTCGTCGGTCACCGCCACCGCTAAGGGGGCATGCATCCGAACGTTCAGGAAGCTGGAGGTATCCGGCGCTCCCGCCCGCTCGTCCCTGACCTCCTGCTTCATCGCGTCGAACCTGGCGACCTCGTACTGCCCGTGCCGTATCGACGCGGCGGATGCCTGGGCCGTGGCCTGCACCACGTCCCGGAGCCCCCGCCCGGCCACGTCGACGTAGAGCGGTGCCATGCCGGCCAACGGTCCCACCATGCCCTGTGCCCGCCGGGTCAGGCGGTTGCTGACAATCATGGGAAGTCCCACACCTGACACGTCCGACCAGGCCGCGACGAGGCTGACCACCGTGCCCATCAGCACCGACTGGTGGGAGCATCTCCAGCGCCTGGCCAGCAGGTCCACCGCCGCCCCTCCGGCGGCGGATTCCATACGCGCCTCGCAGAACGGCGGCGTGTCCGGCGCACGGCGCGACGTTGGAAACAGCGAGTCCGGGAAGCGGTGCAGCTGCCGACGCCAGAACGCCAGAGATCGGTCGCAGGCCCGCCGACCCTCCTCGGTCGACTCGTATGCGGCCTGGTCGAACGGGTGCCAGTCCGCCGACCCGGACCTGACCGGTGACGACGCGTCGCCCAGCCCCAGGGCGGCGTTCAGCTCGCCCATCAGTATCGTCCTCGACCAGGCGTCGATGGCCATGTGGCTGAACCGCAGAGCTACCAACCGAGCACCCCGCCGGTCGGCGACCACCACTGCCCTGACCGGCAACTCATCCACTTCGAAGCCGGTTTCGTAGAAGTCCGCGATGAGCGAGTCCGCTCCATCCGGATCGAACACCTCGACCGCGCGAACGTCCACGGGCAGGCGCCCGGTCCGCTGCACGTGCTGGCGCAGGCCGCCCTCGCCGTCCGGGACGTACGTCGTCCGCAGCGACTCGAACCGACTCACCAGGCCGGCGACCACCTCGCCTACCTGTTCAAGTGACAGCGAGCGGTTCGCCGGGATCGGCACGACGATGTTGATGCACAAGTGCCGACTGTCCGGCAGCTTGGAAAGTGCGTCCCATACCCATTGCTGACCCCAGCTGAGATTCGCTGTTCCGGAGCGACTCCCCTCGAACGGCGCCAGGTGCTCGACGCGGTCAACAATACTCATGGTCGCAGAATCCGCACTCACCGTCATTCCCCCTCAGTCACCTGTACACGACGACAAGGACCAATGCATTGCGCTGTCACTCGACACGATTCACGCTTCATTTCTGACTTCTGTCAAGCGCTCGTATCGAGCCTGATCGATGGTCACCCTGCGTAGCACGATGGACCGTCCAGGTCCAAGGACACACAGTTAATACCAGATCACCTCGGATATAGCACCCGTCCACGGCTCCGGAGCAGCTCCACCTTCACCTTCACCTTCATCAATCGCCGTGCTACGTTGTCGCACGCACTTGGAATGACGGACAACGTGTCTGGGGAATCTGTGTTCGCGATTTGCGCATCATTCCGCCCTGCCGACTGTGCCTCAATTCCAGCGAACGCCTGGATCACGCGACCATTGGCCTCAAACGATGGCGGTCGGCATGCGTGAGGAGCGTGCTGCCGTCATCTGCGCGCCCGACCAGGTGATCGACCGAAGTTTCCTGGAGCGCGACGGCTTCGGGCTACGCCAGATCGTGCCGCCAGGTGGCACGGTCGTCGTCGCAAGTCGAGGGGCGCTGCCGGTAGCCGCGGTGTTCGCCGCACTCGATGGCTGGGCGGCCCGTGTCGACCTGGTCGGCCCTGAAGGGCTCGGCTCGGCACCCGACAGTGCGGTGGTCCTGGTGGACGACCTCGGCGCCCACGCAGCGGTGATGTCGGGCACTGCCCCGCCCCCGGGTGAGGCGGCCACCCGCTGGCGCCTTCGCTCCTCAGGCACCACCGGAGCCGGGAAGACCACCGATCACAGCATCAGCGCGCTTGCCCGTACGGTCAGGCGCCCCGACGGACCGGGATCCGCCGGGGCGTACCGCTGGGGCCTGCTCTACCCCCCGACCAGGATGGCTGGGGTACAGGTCGTGCTCCAGGCCCTGTTCGGCGGGGAGAGCGTGGTCGACGCCGCCCACCTGGCAGGCCTCGAGCAGCGTCTGGAGTGGTTCGCGGCCTGGGACGTGAACGCCCTGTCCGCGACGCCGACGCTCTGGCGGCAGATCCTGCAGTTGGGACACGCCTCCGGCCTGCGCCTGAAACAGGCCACGCTCGGTGGGGAGATCGCTGACCAGCGATTGCTGGATGCGATGGGAGACCGGTTCGGGTGTCGGGTCAGCCACGTGTTCGCCTCCACCGAGGCCGGGGTGGCGTTTTCCGTCAGCGACGGCCGCGCCGGCTTTCCCCGGGCGTTCCTGCACCGTGGTCCACGAGGAATCCGGCTGGAGATACGCGACGGCGTGCTGCACGTGCACAACCCCGGCAGCAGTCGCGCCGAGCCGGACGGCTTTGTCTCCACCGGCGACCGCGTGACGGTTGTCGACGACCGGGTCCACTTCGAAGGTCGGGTGGACGGCGTGGTCAACGTCGGCGGGGAGACCGTCGTCCCGGAACGCGTCGAGGAGGCGCTGCGCCGTCATCCACGGGTGCACGACGCTCTCGTGGTCCCCCGGCGCAACGCCTTCAGCGGATGGATCCTGCACGCCGAGGTCGTGCCGGACGGTGCCGAGGACGGGCAGCTCGCGGGTGAACTGCGCCGGCAGGTGCGCGAGGAACTGGGGCCGGCCCACGTGCCGGCGCGGGTTGTGCTGGTAAGCCAACTGCGCTCGTCGACGACCGGGAAGGCGTTGCGGCAATGAGGAACCAGGACGGCCCCGACGCGGCCGCGTCCGTCGTCATTACCGGAAGCAGTAGCGGGCTGGGACACGGTCTGGCCCGCCTGCTGCACGCCGCGGGCTATCAGGTCGTGGGGGTGGCCCGGCGCGACGTGGCCGAGGAGGACATCGGTGCGGGATACCGGCACGTACGCGCCGATCTGACCGACTGCGACGCCATTCCGGACATCGCGCGGCGCATCCTGAGCGCGGCGGGGACGCCGTACGCGCTCATCAACAACGCGGCGACCGGTGTGGACGGGCTCCTGCCCACCATGCGGGACGTGCGGCTGGTCGACGCGGTCGGGCTCAATCTGATCTCGCCGATGCTGCTCGCCAAGTACCTCTCCCGGCCGATGATCTCGGCGGGACGCGGCCGCATCGTCAACGTCTCCTCCGTTGTCGCCTCGACCGGGTACCGCGGATTGTCGGTCTACGCCGCCACCAAGGCCGGCCTGGAGGGCTTCACCCGGTCGCTGGCCCGCGACCTGGGCAGGCGTGGCGTGACCGTGAACGCCATCGCCCCCGGCTTCCTGGACACCGAGATGACGGATGGCCTCGGGGAAGGCAACCGTGAGCGCGTCCGGGCACGCAGCGCACTGTCCCGATTCGCCACCGTCGCGGAGGTCGCGGCCGCAGTTGCCTACCTGCTCTCCCCGGGGGCCGCCGGAGTCACCGGCACCGTTCTGAAGGTGGACGCCGGCGCCACCGCCTGACGTGTGCCCCCACCCTGTCGCATAAGGAGAGGATCACCGTGGCCGACCACGAAGAGCTCCAGATCGTCATCCTGGAAGAGATCACCGCGTACCTCACCGAAGAGGGGCGGGAACGAACGGTCCTCGATCTGGACGACCGCGTCATCGAGAGCGGATTGGACAGCCTGGGGCTGGCCGTGGTGGTCACGCGACTGGAGGACCGACTCGGCTATGACCCGTTCGGAGATTACGCCGGTGACGCCTACCCGCAGACGGTGCGCGAGTTGGTGACCTTCTATCAGGAACGACGGCCGGTGGCCGGCCGCCAGGACCACTAAGGCGCCCGCACAAGCCGTTCCGGACGCATCCCTGCCCAGTGGAGAGCCATGCAGCATTCTTCGAAGCCGTTGATCGTCGCGAAGCAGCTCACGAAAGTCTTCCGCCGACCTGATCGGCGTCCCGGCCTGACCGGCGCGGCACGGCATCTTTTCGAGCGCCGGTACGCCGAGCGCGTCGCGGTCGATCGCCTGGACCTGGTGGTGGAGGAGGGCGAGGCGCTGGCCTACGTCGGCCCCAACGGTGCCGGCAAGTCCACCACGATCAAGATGATGACCGGGATCCTGGTCCCGACGTCCGGCGAGATCCGGGTCAACGGGATCGTCCCGCACCGCGACCGGGTGGAGAACGCCCGCCGGATCGGCGTGGTCTTCGGCCAGCGGACGCAGCTGTGGTGGGACATCCCGGTGCGCGATTCGCTGGAACTGCTGCGGGACATGCACGGCGTGGAGCAATGCCGGTACGATCGCACACTGGAGCGGCTGGACGCTGTCCTGGAGCTCGCACCGCTGCTGCCCGTGACGGCCCGCCGCTTGTCCCTGGGGCAACGGATGCGGGCGGACCTGGCCGCCGCGCTGCTGCACGAGCCGCCGCTGGTCTACCTGGACGAGCCCACCATCGGGCTGGACATCGAGGTGAAGGACCGCATCCGCGCCTTCGTCAAGGAGATCGTGGCCGAGGGCACCACCGTCGTCCTGACCACCCACGATCTCGGTGACATCGAGGACATCTGCCGCCGCATCGTGATCGTCGACGACGGCCGCATGGCCTTCGACGGAGCCCTGGCTCAGGTCAAGGACGCCTACGCCCGGGACCGATGCATGCGACTGGAGCTCGCGGCGCCGCCGGCCTCACTGGAGGCGCTGTCGGCGTCGCTGCCCGCGGCGAGCGTGGCGCCCGGTGACCACGATCGCGAAGTCACCGTCACCTTCGACCGGTTCCAGCTGTCGGCCACGCAGGTGCTGAGTACCGTCATGCGGTACGGCGAGCTACTCGACGTGCACATCGACGAACCGGCGATCGAGCACGTCGTGCGCCTGGTGTACGCCGGCCAACTGAGCGCCGGCCAGTCGCACGACGGTCCTGTCGAGGCCGCGGCATGACGGCGCAGGCCGCACCGGTCCAGGACTGGCCCGACCGGCGCGACTTCTCCCAGCCCCGGCCCCGCGGTGCCCTGTGGCGGGCGTACCTCGCCATGGGGCGTGCCCACCTGCGGACCGTGATCGCCTACCGGACCAGCTTCCTGTTCGGATTGCTGGCAAGCACCTTCGGCAGCTTCGCGATGCTGTACCTGTGGCGGGCCGTGCTCAGCCACGGCCACCGGGCGAATGGCTTCGACTGGCCGCACCTGAGGACGTACCTCCTCGTGACGTACTTCGCCGGCTCGCTGGTCTCCAGCTACAACGACTACCGGATGGCCGGCCGCATCCAGCGCGGCGACATCGCTCTCGACCTGGTCCGGCCCGCTGACTTCCAGCGTTCTAGGTTCGCCGAGACCATGGGCGTCGTCTGCTTCGAGGTCGTGGTCGGGGTCATCGTGGTGACGCTGGGGGCGCTCGCCTTCGGTGGACTGACCCTGCCGCCGTCACCGGCCTCAGCGGCGCTGGCCACGGTCAGCCTGGTGCTGGTGGTGCCGCTGCGGTTCGGGCTGGTGTACATCAGCGGCCTGGCCACCTTCTGGACGCAGAACTACGTGGGGGTGCAGGCCGCCCGGATCGCGCTGGTGACGCTGTTCAGCGGAACGATGGTCCCGTTCGCTTTCCTGCCCGGTTGGCTGGCCACGACCTGTACGCTGCTGCCGTTCGCGGGGATGGCCGCCACTCCCGCGCTGGTGTTCTCCGGCGCCGTCCAGGGGGCGAGGGCCGTGGAGGCTGTCGCGGTTCAGCTCGCCTGGGCCGTCGGCATGTGGTGGGGGGCGCGGCTCTGCTGGCAGGCCGCGAGCCGCCGATTGACGGTGCACGGTGGGTAGCCCGGTGGGTGGCGTGCTGTGGACCGCCCGGCTCTACCGCCGCTGCCTGGGCGTCCGCCTGCGCGCGGCGATGGAGGAGCCTGGCGACTTCTGGCTGATGGTGGCATCGGCGCTGACCACTCAGGTGGTCGGCATCGTGTTCCTGTGGGCGATCTTCCGGGCGATCCCCCAGATCAACGGGTGGCGGTTCTGGGACATCGTGCTCATCTACTCACTGGTCGTCGTCACCGAAGGTCTCAGCGTCCTCGTCGCCCAGGGCGCCTGGCAGCTGGCCATGACGGTGAACCTGGGCGAGCTGGACGCCGTCCTGGTGCGCCCGTACCCGGCCGTGCTCCAGGTGCTCGCCTCCGCGATCGGTATCAACGGTCTCGGTAACCTGCTGCTGGGCTGCCTGCTGCTCGGCAACGCCATCGCGCGGGTGGATGTCCACTGGTCGCCGGGCCTCATCCTGCTCGCGGTGGGCCTGCTCGCCGGGGCCACCCTCACCAAGATCGGCCTGAACCTGGCGACCAACTGTGCCGCGTTCTGGCTCAAGTCACCGTTCTCGGCGTTCGCCTTCTCCATGCACACGCTCGGCGAGCTGGCCAGGTTCCCGATCACCATCTACGGCGTCGGGGTACGGATCGTGCTCTCGGTCTTCCTGCCGTACGCCTTCATGAGCTTCTTCCCGGCCACGACTGTCCTGCACCGGGGCGCCCCGGTCTGGGCCGGCCTACTCACCCCGGTCGTCGGCATCTACAGCGTCGCCGTGGGCACCTGGCTGTTCAGACGTGGTCTCTCCCGCTACGAAAGCTCAGGGCATTGACTCGGGTTCAGGGCAGAGTCACGACCATGGCGGCGTGGGTCAGTCCGCCACCGAATCCGACGAGCAGGGCCAAGCCTCCGCTCTCGACCGCACCCGTGGCGATCATGCGTTCCATGGCCAGCGGGATGGAGGCCGCAGAGGTGTTGCCGGCGTCGATCACGTCCCGCGCGACCGCGACGTGCGGCGGCAGCCGAAGGGCTGCCGCCGCCGAGTCGATGATGCGGAGGTTGGCCTGGTGCGGGATGAACGCGGCCAGGTCCGACAGCTCGACCTTGGCCGCGGCGAGCGCCTGACGCCCGACCTGAGGGACGGTCCGGACCGCCCAACGGTAGACGCTGGAGCCGTTCATCCGCAGCGTCGGCCAGGGTACCTGCTCATCGCGCAGGGCGAGCCAGGACGCGGAGTGCATGATGAGGTCCCGGTGCTCGCCGTCGGTCGCCCAGACCACCGGCCCGATGCCCGGAGTAGCGGCGGGGCCGACGACCACGGCGCCGGCGCCGTCACCGAAGAGGAACGCCGTCCCCCGGTCCTGCGGGTCGACGATGTCGCTCATCTTCTCCGAGCCGACGACGAGCACGGATCGGCAGACGCCGGTGCGCACCAGTGAATCAGCCAGGGCGAGGGCGTAGCAGAACCCGGCGCAGGCCGCGCTCACGTCGATGGCTCCGGCGTTGCGGGCACCCAGGAGGTGGGCGATCTGGGGCGCTGCCGCGGGCGACTGCTCCAGGTGCGACATGGTGGCCAGCAGCACCATGTCGACCTCGTCGGCTGCCACGCCGGCCTGGGCGAGCGCCTTGAGCGATGCCCCTACCGCCATGCTGACGACGGTCTCGTCCGGTGCGGCGAAGCGGCGTGCGGTGATGCCGGAGCGGCGCCGGATCCACTCGTCACTGGAGTTGATCCGGCCGGCCAGCTCGGCGTTGCGCACCGTACGGCTGGGCCGGTAGGCGCCGACTCCCACGATCCGGGAGCCGGCGACCGTCGGGGTGACCTGAGGTGACCTCATCATCGGCCGACGGGGTCCAGGTCACCGCGGACGCCGGAGTACAGCTGCGTGGCCTCGCTGAACCCGGGCCGCCGGAAGTCGGCGCCGCTGCCCGTGCCGCGCCGGATGACGCGCCGTCCGGAGACCTCGAAGTGCTTGTCCGGCCCGCTTAGGCTGCGCGGGATGTACTGACCGAGCGGGTCGCCGACCGGCCGCATGCCGGGCGAGTCGTCCGCCCACTCCGCGATGACTCGGCCGCCGAGGATCGTCTTCACCGGCCACCCGGTGAAGCGGTGCCCCTCCATGACCGACCAGCCCGTACGTGTATTGATGTGTTCCTTGCCGACGGTGACCTCACGTCCGGCGTCGACGATCACCATGTCGGCGTCGAAGCCTGGCATCAGCGCACCCTTGCGGCCCCACAGGCCACTGGTCCGGGCCGGGTTCTCGCAGCTGATCTGCACCAGGCGCTCCAGCGTGATCCGGCCCTGATGCACGCCCTCGGTCAGCAGTACCGGCAGGAACAGCTCGACCCGGCTGAACCCGGTGCGGCAGTGCCAGATGTTCGGGTCGTGCATGTCCTCATACGACGCGGGCTCCCAGCCGACCACGTGGTCGGACCCGACGACGTCGACGATGCCGTCGGCCAGCGCGTTCCACAGCGCCTCGACGGTCTCGCGGCGCCGCAGCGGGACGTTGATACGCCACGCGAAGCCACCGTCGCCCCACAGCCAGGCCGGCCCGGTCTGCGCGAAGATCTCCACCCCTTCGGCCCGCGCCTTGACGATCTCCTCGAAGCTCAGCGGAGTGGTGCAGTGCTGGATGTAGAGCGGCACCCGCCCCGGCGTCTGCTGCGCCAGGTACGCGTACGCCCGGATGTGCTGCGCCTCAAGGAAGTCGGGCGACCGGTCGGTCCAGGCGGCGAAGTCCGTGCGGCCGGCCGCCTTCAGGCGGTCCTCGAAGACGCGCCCGATCTCCCAGTTCTCGGCGTGGATGTGCACCATGCCGGGGTGGCCCAGGTGGGCGACCTGCTCCATCACCTGGTACACGGTGCCGTCATCGATGCCCGCGCCGAGGCCGGCCCGCCGGGACGGCCAGTTGCTGTCGGAGTTGTCGGCCATCCCCTTGAGGCTGCGGGTCTGCAGGTACAGCTTGAAGTCGGTGACCCCGTGGCGCTCCGCGTACTCCGGGATCTCGTTGGCCTGCTCGTCGGTCTCCAGCATGTAGGTCAGGAAGGCGTCGACGTGCGAGACGGAGTTGAGGATGTCACGGGCGGCCGGGAAGGAGTGGTTGAAGGACACCACGTCCGGTCGCTGGACGACCTCCTTGAACGGCTTGGTGCCGAGGCGGGTCACCGGCGCCTGGATGCCCCACGTGGTGACGCCGGCGCAGGCGGCGGCCCGCGATTCCGTGCGGATGTCGTAGTCGAACGGGACGTAGCAACCGGGGTGCGCCTCGGAATCGACCAGGCCGGGCAGGATGTAGTTCCCGCGGGCGTCGATCCGCTCCCGGGCCGGCGGCAGCAGGTGCTCCGGGGCGAGGGCGACGACCTTTCCGTCGCGGACGCCGACCGCCACCGAATGCCGCCCGTTTCCGGTGACGACGATTCCGTTCGCGACGATCAGGTCGAGCTTCTCACGGCTGTCTTCCATGTTCCTACCTATTCGCGACTGTGGACAGGAGGATGGGTCAGGACGGCTGAGCGGCGAGGGCGTTGGCGAAGGGCGGGAAGACCGCGTCGAACAGCCCGGTCTCCAGGCCTTCCAGGTACGCCAGGACCGAGGACGTCGTCGTCACGTCCGCGTACTTCATGTGGATGTCCAGGAGCGAGACCTTGTGCGAGAGTACTGACCGGTCGAAGACCGCTTCCTGCGGTATAACGACCCGGAAGTCGTAGGAGACCGCGTCGACGGCGCTGGCTCGCACGCATCCGCTCGTGGTGCTGCCCATCACGATCAGCGAGTCGGCGCGCAGATGGGTCAGGTGGCTCACCAACGTCGTACCGAAGAACGCCGACGGCTTCCGCTTCTCGATGAACAGGTCACCGGGGAAGGGGCAGATCGCATCGACGATGTCGTTGCCCCGATGGCCGACGACATCCACCGGATCGTCGCTGCGGTAGCTCTTGTCCATCCAGACCCCGAGATCGAAACCATCCTCGCGGCGTGGACTCGTGGTGTAGATGACCGGCAGCCGCTTGGCCCGTGCGGCGTTCAGGACCCTCTGGATCGCCGGGATCCCTTCGGTCCAGGCGACTTCGCCACAAGAGTAGCGCCACCTCTCGATCGACTTCAGGATCGGTTCGGGGCGGTCGCCGCAGAAGTTGTAGTTCACATCGACCACCAGGACGGCCGGACGCTCCCCGAATCCCGCCGGCCGGCCCCAGCCGGCGGCGTCGAAGACGGCGCGGTCAGTCTCCGGGAGAACGTCGTCCCAGGGCGCGGCGATCGCTTGGTCGGTCATGGGTGTACTTCCTCTCTCATGGAGCCGTCCAGCAGTTTCTCCAGGATCGGTCGCAGTTCGGGGTAGTCGTCGGAGCGGCTGGTGTCGACGACGGCGTAGCCGTTCGACTCGGCCAGGCGCCGGAAGCGCTCCGCCTCGCGGCGCTTGCCCGCCACGAAATCCGGTGGCACCGGGATGTCTGCTCGGGCGCGGACCCGTTCGACCAGGACCTCGGTTGGTGCGTCGAACAGGACGCCGGCGTCCGGCCGGAAGAGTCGACGCAACGGTTCCAGGAAGATCCGGTCCGACTTGAAAACCAGCGGAGTGAGCGCGAACCGCTCGCAGATGACCAGGTGGCCCTGCCGCAGAGCGGGCTCGATGACGGCGCTCTGCCGCACCAGCCGGTCACCGATGCCCATCAGCGCCAGGCCGACATCGGCGACGGGGTCCGTCCTCCAGGCGACCGGCTCGTCGCCCGGCTCGTTCCAGTCGCGGTACCAGTAGCGGTAGCGGCGCAGGTACTCGCCCGGCGCCAGCACGTGCAAGCACGGGATGCGATCGCCCACGGTGGCCGTCAGCCAGTTCACGAACCGCGTCTTGCCGGAGCCGTCCGAGCCCTCGATCGCGAGCAGGCGACCAGGATAGCCGTGCGACGGCCCGTCGAGCACGTTCGGGAACCAGCCCTCACCCCGACCTGGCGAAGTCATCGACATCCATCCCTTCTCAGCGGGTGCGGGCTTGCGACGTCCGGCGAGCCGCGTCGGCAAGCCGGGCGATCAGGACGTCCAGCTCGGCATCGCTGATCGTCAGCGGAGGACAGACCAGCACGGATTGGGTATGTGCGTCGACCCCCGACGGATAGACCAGCAGCCCGCACTGCCGGGCGTTCGCGGTGAAGAGCAGGTTGAGCGGGGCGGTCGCGTACCCGGCCGGATCCTGGTCGATCGGCGCGCCGAGCAGCAGCCCGCGACCGCGCGGCGGCCGGAGGAAGTCAACGTCGCGGGCGAGCGCTGTCAGTTCGTCCCGCAGCCGGCGCCCGCGCTCGCGGGCGCACTCGACGAGCTTGTTGTCGATCGTGTAGTTCAGCACGGCGAGGGCGGTCGCGGCGGACAACGGATTGCCGCTCATCGTGTGGCCGAGCGAGAAATCGTTCGCGGACCGGCCCGGGAGGACCGTCGCGGCCACGATGCAGGCACCGATCGGGATGTACCCCGCGCTCAGCCCCTTGCCGGTGACGATGAGATCCGGCGTCACACCGGACGGCGTGAAGCCGAACCATTCGCCGGTCCGGCCGAAGCCCGTCATCACCTCGTCAACGATCATCAGGGCGCCGGAGCTGTCGCAGAACTCACGAAGGCCGCGCTGCGTCTCGGTGCTGACCTCGGCCCCGCCGCCGGCCGCGCCGCCGACCGGCTCGAAGCAGACGGCGGCGACTTCCCCGGGGTCGAATCGGTTGAGGACGCGCATCCAGTCCTCGAGCGAGGGGAAGATCTCGGCGGTGTCGGAGGACTCGACGTGCACGACTTCACCGACGCCGTGCAGCATGGACTCCAGATTCGCGCGGCGGGGCGGGTGGGCGGAGATAGCGAGCGCGCCGGCCGTCATGCCGTGATAGCTGGGTCGCTGGGTCACCACGACCCGGCGGGCGCTCCCCGCGTGGTGGTGAGTCATGAGACGCAGCGCGGTCTCCATCGCCTCCGACCCCGAGTTGGTGTAGACGACCTCCTCGAACCCTTCCCCGGCGAGGGAGAGGATCGTCGCGCTCAGGTCGGTGAGCGGCTCGTTGCGGAACTGGCTGCGGTGCGCGAACGTCACCCGCCGCGCCTGCGACGCCATCGCGTCGAGCACCTCGGGAACGCCGTGGCCGATGTTCACGCAGACGGTTCCTGAGCAGCCGTCGAGGTAATCCCGGCCGTCGACGTCATGGATCATGACCCCGTGGGCCCGCTGGACAACTGGCAATACCGAGGCTGGCATCTCATCCCCATCGACGTGTCGTCGGCGTACCAAGGGTCTGTGCGACTGGGTCCACTGTGCTCCGTTCTGCATCCTGGCTCATGATCGCGATTTGCGTGAGCAGGCGTCCAACTGCCCAAGGTGAGCAGTTGGACAGCCCGCACTGGACGGCGGGACACGTCCGCCAATGTGGAAGATCTATGAATATGCCGAAACTCTTGTGTTAGATGTTTTGATGTGTCCTCCGGGAGGATATGACCATGAGGTTCGCTGGCGGACGTGCCGGCGAGCGTCCCGGTGAGGTGATCGGCAGCCTGGTTGGACTGCGGGGAAGGCGGGGTATCGACGATGTCGGATACCATGGTTGATGATCTTCTGCGGAGCGAAGGGAAGGTCGAACGCGACCATGGGGGAATGCGGGTTATGTCGCGTACTGTTCACGAGGTGCCAGTCTCGTCTCTCGTCGGCGGACGCACGCCGCGGCTGGCGGGCATAGATCCCGACCACGTCGAGGTGCTGGCGGAAACGGACGCCGCTCTACCGCCGATCCTGGTGCACGCGCCCACGAACAGCGTGATCGACGGTATGCACCGTCTCCACGCCGCGATTCGGCGGGGCGATGAACTTATTCTGGTCGAGTATTTCCACGGTGACGAGGCCGACGCCTTCGTCGAGGCAGTACGAGCCAACATCGCGCACGGCATGCCGTTGAACAGAGCCGACCGGCAGGCCGCGGCCACCCGGATCATCAGCACTCACCCGCAGCTGTCCGACCGGGCCCTCGCCCAGATCGCTGGAATCTCGGCCGGCACGGTGGCCAAGATTCGCGCGCAGGCGTCGCCGGACGGCGACTGCCGGATAGCGCGGATCGGCAAGGACGGACGCAAGCGGCGGCTCGACGTGGCCGAGGCGCGACGCCGGGCCGTCGAGGTGCTGATCGACCGGCCCGAAGCGTCGTTGCGGGAAGTCGCCCGGGCGACCGGCCTGTCGCCGGAGACGGTACGCGACGTCCGGGCCCGGATGGCGCGCGGAGAGCCGTCGGTCCCGGCGCCCCGGCAGCCGGAGGTCGGCCGACCGGTCGAGCGGCTCACGATGGTCAAGGGCGGCCAGCAGCGGGCGGCCAAGGGCACCACGGTGGCGATGTCCGCCGCCGAGCGGGGAGCCGATGCGCTGCTGAAGAACCTGTACCGCGACCCGTCGCTGCGCTTCAACGAGCCCGGGCGCCAAGCCCTGCAGTGGCTGTCGTTGCGCGCCGGCGGTATCGAGCGGTGGGAACGGCTGTGCGACGTACTCCCGCTGCACAGCCGGTATCTGGTGGCCGAACTGGCGCGCAACTGCGCGCGCCAGTGGACGGATTTCGCCGAATCGCTCGAACAGCAGCTGCGCCGCAGTTCGTGACCGCCGACGAGTCGCCGGAAGGACCAGACATGCCGATCAGCGGTACGCGACGGCTGACCGTCGCACCGGAGGACTCCGCCTCGCGCTGGGGCAACCCGGGCGTGGAGGTGCTCTCGACGCCCGCCATCCTCGGCCACGTGGAGTCCCTCTGCGCCGACCTGCTGGAGCCGCACCTGGCGCCGGGCGAGATGTCGGTCGGCGTACAGGTCGTCATGAACCATCGGGCCCCGGCCCGGATCGGTGACGAGGTGCTGATCGAGGCTCTCGCCGCCGAGGCCGGGCCGCGGCCCCGGTTCGAGTTCCGGGTCCGGGGGGCGAACGGCTCGGTGCTCTGCGACGGCGACCACCGGCGTGCGGTGGTCGCCGTCGCGCAGTTCCGCGCCCGGCTGGCCGAATGACTGGCCGCCCGTTGACTGGCCTAGGCCGCGGCCCGATGGCTGAGGTTCCGGCGGGCCGGGAAGTAGTCGAGCAGTGGCGACGTGCCGTCGACGGCGAGGGCCAGGATCTCGACCAGCCCGTCGCCCGGGCACGGCTGATAGACCTTGCTCATGTCGATGCGGAGCCGCCACAGCTCGGTCAGCGCCGTCATCACGTGGTCGAACAGAATGCGCTGCTCGGCCGTGTCGTCGCCGTCGATCGGCGCGACCGAACGATACCCGGCCAGCGCCACGTCGACCATGTGCAACGGGATCTGCGCGAAATCGATCGCCGGGTCGAACCAGCCCGCGTCGTCCCAGTCGATCAGCGCCCGGAACTCCTCGTCGAGTTGCAGGACGTTGGCCGGCTTGAGATCGCCGTGCACGAACCGCCGGTACCGGTCCGCGCCGCGTACCGCCGGCTGCAACGAGGTGAGCAGCTCGTCCAGCCACTCGGCCAGATGCGCGGCCACCACGCCGGCCTCGACCAGCCCGGTCAGGACCGGCCCGTGGTCGAGCGACCGGGACCAGTCCTCGAGCCATCCGTTGGGGTCGTCGGCCCGCACCACGGTGTGGTGCAGTCGCGCGAGTTCGCGCCCGACGCCGTCCCACACGGTCACCTCCGACGGCCCGCGGCGGGCCGACGACGGCACCGAACAGCCGTCCACGTACTCGTAGACCGAGAACGGGACGCTGAAGATCTCCAGGCTGTCGTCGAATGCCACGAGTGACCCGGTGCGTATTTCCGCAGCCGTGACAGCCGGCGCCGCGACCGATGCAGTACGTGTTTCCCCGATCGCGCGGGGATGGTCCCGGGGTATTTTCAAAATATACTCGTCGCCGAGCCGATAAACCGAGTGCACGTTGCCCGACGAGTCCACTCGTCGGGTCCGTCGCGGGTCGACGTCAAGCTTGAAGCGTTCGATCACTGCCGATGCCTGGACCGGCGTAACGGTCGGGAATGGCATGCCATCGTACGGCGGTCGGATTGGTCGGCGTACTGAAGTCACGGGCCCGGATCCCCACTCACGTTTCGACTGACAGTATCGACACATTCAACTTTCCGCCGCTACGCTACCCGGAGTCTTACGCCCCGTAAATTGTCGTACAGGAGTCTGCAATGGCCGGGCCCGTCCTAGCGCGAACAGAACCGACGGCACGACTGGTCGAGGCGGCCGAGGTCGGTCCCCACATTGAAGTCGTCCGCCGGGTGTTCGCTGAACTGACCGACTGTCTCCGGTCGGCGCCGATCGAACAACTCGAGGCGCGACTGCGGGGATGGGACAATTACCAGCGCGCATCGCTGGGCCGGGGCGCGACGCCGCCACTGCTCGCCCGCGACATCAAGTCGAGTTTCTCCTCGGCCAGGACCGGCTTCGAGTCACGCGGCGAACCGGTGCTCCCGCCCGAGACGGAGGTGCCAGCGCTGGCCGACCTCGACGAGGTCGTTCGCCTCGCCGCCCGGCTCGCGGTCCCGGACGTCCACGACGACGATCCGCTCGTCGTGACGCTCTTCCTGTTTCGGGTGATCGTCCGCGCCGGGCAGCGCTACCAGGGCTTCCTCCACCGCGACATCGACGCGACGGACGCGCCGGTCGGCAGCGTCATCTTCTATCCCACAGTGACGTCGTCGAACATCGACGGAGCGAACCTCGGCGTCCACCTCTCCGACCGGCCCACCGAGGAGCTGGAAGGGCGCGACCCCGACGTCACCTTCGCGCCACACGAGTACGAGCACGCCGCCGTCGTCCTCGGTTACCCGCACAACCTGGCGCACGGCGCCCGGCCCGGCATCAACCCGAATCCGGCTCCCCCGGAAACGGCGACGCGGACCCGGGACGACAACCTCCGCGAATTTTTGGAACCGCACGGGACGACGTTCTGGAAAGACATGGCGGTGCTGACCTTCTCCCGGACGTCTGCGATCGAGGATCACATCGTTTGAACGGTCCTGGTCACTCCTACCGCCGAAAGCGAAAGTGATGATCGAACGCGTAGAACACATCAACGAGAACACCGACCTGGCCGCCGCCGAAAAAGGCACCTACCAGTTACTGGAAGGCCTCGGCCTCGACCTCACCACGGAATCGATGGCGGAAACTCCGGCCCGGATGGTCCGCATGTACGCGGAGCTGCTGAGTCCGCGGCCGTTCAATTTCACGACGTTTCCCAACGATGAGAACTATGACGAACTCGTGCTGGCCCGAGGAATTCCGCTGACCAGCGTGTGCGAACACCACATGCTGCCGTTCACCGGCCAGGCGCACGTCGGATACCTGCCGGGGAAACGCATTCTCGGATTGTCCAAACTCGCCCGGGTCGTCGAGCATTTCGCGCGCCGGCCGCAGGTCCAGGAACGGCTCACCAAACAGATCGCCGACTGGCTCCAGAAACAACTTGAGCCGAAGGGCGTCGGCGTCGTCATCCAGGCCGAACACAGCTGCATGACCCTGCGCGGCGTACAGGCCGTCGGCTCGCAGACCGTCACCTCGACCCTGCTGGGGTGCCTGCGGGACAACCCCGGATCGCGAGCCGAGTTCCTGACCCTCACCCACGTCTAACCGTCCGGGAGCGGGAGAACAGTGATGACCCTTTCCATACATGCGCCCACCGTCTGGTCACAGTCGTGAAGCTCGGGATCCTGGCCTGGGAAGAAGGCGAGCCGGAATCGGTCGGGATAGCCGGCACCGCAACCGAACGCGGGCACGACGTGACCGTGTTCGAACTCGACCACGTGCGCCTTTCGCCCGGTCCGGCAGGTGCGGTCACGACCATCCGCGGGACCCCGTTGTCGGCGTACGACGTCATTCTCTGTCGCTGCGATCTGAGCACACCGCCGTGGACCGAGAAGATCCAGCAGTATCTTCTGCTCGACGGCGAGCCGGGCGTACCGATCCTCGATCCGCTGCCGGTGCACATCGCGGCGGCGAGCAAGCGGGCCATGCTCCGGCGGCTGACGCGGCACGGCATTCCCGTCCCGCCCACGCTCGAGTGCCGCGGCGTCGACGATCTACGGGCCGCGTTCGACCAGTGGGGCGAGATCGTGGTCAAGCCCGCTCTGGGCTTCCGCGGCCTCGACGTCGAACGTCTTCTCGACGGCCCGACAGCCGAGGCGCTCACGCTCGCCCAGAAGCTGCTCGAGCGGCACGAAGTACTGCTGAGCCAGCCCTACCTGGCCCACCAGGGCGACTTCCGCGTGCTCGTCCTCGGGTCGGAGGTGTCTTCGTGCACCCGGTTCAACACCGCGGGCGAGGACTGGAAGCCGTTCTCCGGCGACGAGGCCGACCCGCCGGTGCACCACGACTTCATCGATCCGCCGGACGACCTCAGCGCGCTGGCCCTGGCCGCGGTGCGGGCGATGGACCTCACGATGGGCGGGGTCGACGTCGTCCGGAGCGGGACCGGCTGGACCGTGATCGAGGTGAACCCGGTGCCCGGCTGGGCCGCCTGGAAACCGGAACAGGCGCGAATCCCCAATCTCCGGGTTGTGGAGTTCATCGAGAAGGAGATCGAGGGGATGACATGAGCTCAAAGATCGGAATCATCGGTACCGGTTCGTGCCTGCCGAGCATCGTGGTGACCTGCGATGAGATGGACCAGGCGCTCAACGCCCGGCCAGGCTGGACGCAGCGCGCGACCGGGATCCGGGAACGGCGCCGTGCGCCCGCCGAGACGTCCCTGTCCGACCTGGCCGTCGACGCCGGACGAGCGGCGCTGCGTACCGCCGGCGTCCGCGCCGACCAGGTACGCGCCGTCATCGTGGCCACCGTCACCCCCGATCCGCCGGTGCCGGCCGCCGCGACCCGGGTCCAGGACCGGCTCGGCCTGACCGACGCGTTCGCGTTCGACCTGAACGCGGCGTGCGCGGGCTTCCTGTTCGCCCTTGAGGTTGCGCGGCCGCTCGCCGGGGCGGACGCCGAGCGGCCGTACGTGCTGGTGATCGGCGGTGATGTCTGGTCGCGGATGATCGACCCGCTGGACCGCACCACCTGGCCGCTGTTCGGCGACGGCGCCGGGGCGGTCGTGCTCGGGCCGGTCGACAGCGGCGGGTTCCTGGCCACCAAGCTCGCGACCAGCGGCGCGCTGGGCGACCTCGCGGTCGGCGGCTACTCCTCGGCACTGCCGGGGCCGGATCCGGCGAGCACCGACCACCTGTTCAAGATGCGCGGCGCGGAGATCTCCGACCTGATGATGGCGGAGTTGCCCAGGCTGGTGCAGACGGTGACCGACATGGCCGGCGTCAAGGTGGCGGACGTCGACTACCTGATCTGCCACCAGGCCAACCCCAAGCTGGTCGGCCGCTGCGCCGAACAGGCCGGCTTCGCGCCTGAGCAGAACGTCAACACCGGCGAGATCTTCGGCAACACGGTCGCCGCCTCGGTGCCGCTCGGCATCGACGTCGCGGTACGCGACGGCCGACTGCGCCCGGGATCGCTGGTGATACTCGCAGCCTTCGGTGCCGGGATGTCCTGGGGCGCAACGCTGGTCGAATGGTCGTCCCTCGGTCTCCGAGAGGAGTAATCGTGAACATCTCCTGGAACAAGCGGCAGGAGCAGCTTCGCCAGCAGTACCACGACATCGCCGCCGACCTGGTGGCGAGCGGGAGCGACGCACGGGACCGGGCGGGAAGCTTCGACCGCAAGGTCTGGGACGAGCTGGCGGCCACCGACTTCTGGCGGCTCCAGGTGCCGGTCGGCATCGGCGGCCTCGGCCAGGAGAGCTGGGACTGGCTGGCCGCCATGGAAGGCCTCTCGCTCGGCGCGCGCGACCTTGGATTTCTCATGTCGGTCGCGTCGCAGAGCGGACTCATCCGGCTGCTGCTGACCAGCGGCACAGCCGAGCAGCAGCGCCACTGGTTGCCTCGGTTGACGTCCGGTGCCATCGCGGCGACGGCGTCCACCGAGAAGTCCGGCGGCTCCGACATCCGGGGGATCTCGACCCGGGCCGTCCGTCAGGCCGGCGGCGGTTTCGTCATCAACGGCGACAAGGCGCACATCACCAACGCGCCAGTGGCGGACGTGGTCATGCTGGCCGCCCGGACCGACACCGACCCGGGCGCCTTCGAACTCAGCCTCTTCGTGACCGCCACCGACGCCGCGGGCATCGAGCGCGGCGCCGGCGAAGACCTGCTCGGTCTGCGGAGCAGCCCGACCGGCCCGATCGCCTTCCACAACGTACGCGTGGACGACGAGGCCGTGATCGGCGGAGTCGGCAACGGCCTCAACTGCCTCTACCACACCCTGGCCTACGACCGGGTGCTCTTCGGCGTCATCGTGGCCAGCTCCCTGGAGGCGCAACTCCCGCAGTTGATGCGGAGGCTGGCGCAGCGGGAAGCCTTCGGCTCGCCGCTGGCCGAGCACCAGTACATGCAGGAGAAGGTGGTGTCGATGGCGACCGCGATCGAGGGCTCCCGCGCCCTGGCCTACCGGTCGTTCGGCCTGCTCGACGCGCGGGATCGCGGGTACAGCCTCAGCGCCTCGGTGACCAAGCTGTTCGCCTCGACCGGGCTGGTCGGCTCGGGCCTGGACCTGGTTCAGGCGTTCGGTCACTCGGGTTACGAATCGGGCAGTGCGGCGGAGCGGAACCTCCGCGACTCGGTCGCGTTCAAGATCGCCGCCGGGACCGATGAGATGCAGAAGAAAAATATCTTCAATCACGTACGGCGGGCGGTGCGATGAACCACGCAGTCGCTGCTGACCAACGCGCCCGAGGACGATCGTGCCGACCCTCTATGTAGGAAACTCGTACAACGAGACACTGGTGGGCGACCTGAGCCAGTTCGACCCGACCGAACGCCGGATCGGCGGCAATCTCGCGTGCCGGCTGGTCTGGCTCCTGGGCCCCGACGACGTCCTGGTCTGCCCGCAGCCCATCGCCGACGAATATGTCGACTACGTCTCCCGGCTCACCGGCGTGCCGATCACGCCGGACTCGATCGTCGTCCCCCCGCCGGGCGAGTTCGGCCAGGACGTCCTGAC
The DNA here is from genome assembly GCF_040654515.1 of Dactylosporangium sp. NPDC050688. Classification (NCBI taxonomy): domain Bacteria; kingdom Bacillati; phylum Actinomycetota; class Actinomycetes; order Micromonosporales; family Micromonosporaceae; genus Dactylosporangium; species Dactylosporangium sp. NPDC050688. The sequence continues at coordinate 56,406 of NZ_JBFAIC010000053.1, read as the reverse complement.
CGCGGATCGGCTGCGGGACAGCGGGTTCCTCGACCGGCTGCGCGCCCTGAGCGTCAGCCGTCGCTTCGATCGGGTAGTCCCCTACTGCTACGACCAGACGATCGCGTCGATCGCCCGGCACGCCGGCATCGGAGCCGACGATCCGAGCGTCGCGTTCTGCGAGGCCGGCGGGGTCGAACTGCTCAACCGCAAGGCGGTGTTCCGGGCGCTGTGCGGAGGCGCGGGCGTGCCGGTCGCGGCCGGCCTGGTCACCCGATCAGTGCGTGACGCGGTCGACTTCGCCTCCTCGTATGTCCAATCAGGACGGTCGTTGATCGTCAAGCAGGATGCCCACATCGGCGGCTTCGGCAACGAGATCCTCGCGCACGCCGCGGACGTCGCCCAGCTCGGGGCGGCCTCGCTCACCGTCGTGACGGACCGTCGGACGGTCGAGGAGCGGCTGCGCGTGATCTGGCCACGGGTGAGCTCGAACGGTCGTGATCCGGTCGTCCTCGAGCACTACCTGCAGAACGCAGTCGCGCTGGGCTGTGAGTTGAGCGTGACCGACGCCGGGGTGACCTTGCGGCACACCGCCGAGATGCGGATGACGCCCGTGTTCAACGGACTGCTCATTCCGCCGGGCACGATCCCCGAGCGGTGTGACGCGGAGTTCTCCCGGCAGGCGCTGGCGCTGGCCGATGTCGTCCGCGCCATGGGGTATCGCGGCCTCATCAACGTCGACGGTCTGGTGGCCGGCAACGGTGAGACCGTGGTGCTCAACGAGTTCAACGGCCGTCTCGGCGGCTCCACCCATCTGCACCGGATCGGCCGACGGTTCATCGGCGACGACTACCTGCACCGCCGCTTCCTGTTGAGCGACAACGACCTGCGGGTGGCCTCACTGGCAAGCCTGCTGGCGGCGCTGCCGCGCGCGGGACTGGCCTTCGACCCCGCGCTCGGCGAAGGCGTACTCGTCACGTGCGACCACACCGCGCAGTCCCAGGCCGTCGAGTTCTGCGTCGTTGCGCAGGACGTCAAGGCGGCCGACGTGTACGAGCAACGGCTGCGGGAGCTCGTGGCCGAGACGCGAACGCCGTGACATGCCGTCCACCGGTTCAACGTCGACACGAGGAGGCACCATGACACTCCCTGTGTCAACCTCAGGCAGCGAGCAGTTCAGTTGGTCCGGGTTGAACGAGCCGGCGGGCGTTGCCGTGCCGGGCGGGGTCGGATGGTTTGCGGTCGATCCAGCATCGCCAGATGATCCGGATCCAGGCCCGTGCCAGGACGCGGACGGCGTGGGGATGGTCAAGGCCACGGGCGCGGGCCTTGGCGTAGACGTCAGCGGCCCAGGCGCTGTCGTGACGGCTGTTGTCGGCGAACGTGGTGACCGCTGCCCGGAAGCGTTTGTTGCACGCCCAGCGGAAGTGCACGGCACGGTGTTTGCCCGACTCCTTGGTCACGGGGGTGACGCCGGCGAGCGCAGCGATGGCGTCGGGGCTGTCATAGGCTTGTCGGCAGTCGCCCCACTCGGCGAGTATCTGGGCGGCGTTGATCTGACCAGACCTTGGCAGCGACGTGAAGATCTCGCCGTCCGGATGCTCCCCGAGGTGGGCGACGACACTACGGCCGATGTCCTTCAGCGCCATGCCGAGGGCTTTGAGCACGGTGACCAAGGCGGTCACGGCGTCGCGGACGGCCTCGGACAGGGTCTCGTCGGTGGTGCCGGCTGGGGCGGCCCGCAGCCGGGTGAGCAGCTGCTCGCCGGTGCGCCGGCCGGAGTAGCCGTGTTTGGCGCAGAACGCGGTCAGTCGTTTCGCGCCCAGGTGCTGGGCGTGGCGGGCGGTCGGGTAGCGGGTCAGGAACTCCAGGGCGATCGGCGACCCGACGTCGGCGAAGACCGCTTTCGCGCCGGGCCAGTGCGTGTCGAGCAGCGCGGCGAGCTGGTTGGTGGCCGCGACGCGCAGGTCGCCGCGGGTCCGCACCACGGTGCGCAGCGCCTTGGTCTCCGCCGTGTACGGGGTGGCCAGCTGCAGCCGGTGGGGGCGCAGCCGCAGGTACTCGCCGATGACCTCGGCGTCCCCGGCGTCGGACTTCGCGCCGGACAGCACTTCACCGTCGCGCCAGGTCTTGATCGCGTTGGGTTTGACCGGCACCACCGGGTGCCCGGCTTCGAGGAGGGCGTCGACGAGCCGCCCGTCGGGTCGTTCAATCCCGACCGGCATCGTCTCCGGCTCACCGAGGCGGGCCAGGCGGCGCAGCAGCTCGGCCAGCCCCTCGGCCGAGTGCTCCACGGTGAACGCAGCGACCCGCCGCCCGGTGGCGTCCTGCACGCACACGGCGTGCACGGCCGAGGCCCAGTCGATACCGACGAAGAACACAGCTCCAACAACGTTGAGGGACAACACTTCTCCTTGCGATGGCAGCGACGCGACTCGACGAACGGGGCTGACTGCCGGGTGGTCACTAACCGGCGTTCTACGGCGCATCTCCCTGTGGCCGGTCGGCAGCCCCGACAAGAACCGAGAGCGGCGGTGTCATGCAGGCCCTCGAAGGGCGACCGCACCAGGCCGTCTCTCGATCCTTGCCGAGTTCCAACAGCAACCCTCTCAGAAGGCCCTGTCGGAAGGATGGTGCCCTAGTGACCGAACCCGCAGTTCTTCCCGCGTCCACCAGCGTGATGATCCGGCACAACTTCGAGACCGCCCACCGCCTGCCCCACCTCGGCGGCAAGTGCCAGAGCCTGCACGGGCACTCTTGGTGGATCGAGATCAGCGTGACCGGAGACGCCAGCGAGGACGGCATCGTCCTCGAGTTCGGCGCGTTCAAGGCGAGGATCCGCGAGTGGATCGACACGTACCTGGATCACGGGGCGATGCTGGGTGAGCGGGACGAGCTCGCCGCTGCCCTCACCGCCGCCGGCTCCAAGGTCTTCCTCTTCGGCGCGGACAAGCCGTCGTCGGGGCTCGACTGGCCCACGGTCGAAAATGTCGCGGCGCTGCTGTGGCGGGTGACCGAGGAGTACATCCGGTCGGAGGGGTGGCCCGGAGTGGCGGTGACCCGGGTGCGCGTCGACGAGACCCATGTGAACGCCGCCGAGGTCCGGCTTTGACCGCGCTGCCGATCTCCGAGGTGTTCGGCCCCACGCTGCAGGGTGAAGGCCCGTACGCCGGCCGGGTGTCCTGGTTCGTACGCCTCGGCGGCTGCAACCTCTCCTGCTCGTGGTGCGACACGCCGTACACCTGGGACGGGAGCCGCTTCAACCTGCGGGGCGAGATCTCGATGACCCCGGTCGCCGACGTCCTCGCGATGCTGCCGGAGAATTGCCTCGTCGTGCTGACCGGTGGCGAGCCGATGATGCACCAGGGCCGCCCGGCCTGGCAGGAATTCGTCGCGGCGCTGCACGAGCGCGGGTGCACCATCCAGGTCGAGACGAACGGCACGATCCTGCCGAACGATTTCGCCCGTACGCACATCGACCTGTTCGTCGTCTCCCCCAAGCTGCCCAACGCGGGACCCCACCGCGGCAACCAGGACCCGGCCCCGGCCGACGGCTGGACCGAGATCGCCCGATCGGGGCGGGCGCACCTGAAGGTGGTGTGCGAGACGGCGGGCGACGTCACCGCCGCGGCCGACCTCGGTCGCCGGCTCGGCTGGCCGCCGCGGCAGGTGTGGGCGATGCCGGAGGGGGTCACCACGGCGGTGCTCGGTGAGCGGTGGCCAGTCATCGCGTCGGCCGCCGCGGACCACGACATCAACGCGACCCACCGTCTGCACGTGCTGGCGTGGCAGGACAGGAGAGGCCATTGAACAGCACCATCGTGCGGGGTCGGCACGTGCTGACGATGACCGGTGACGACCTGACCGACGGTGCGGTCCGCATCGTGGACGGCATCATCTACGACGTCGCCCCGTACGCGGAGCTGGCCGCCAGGCACCCCGGGGACGACGTGTCCGGCGGCGCCGAGGACATCGTCGTGCCCGGTTTCGTCAACGCGCACGGCCACTTCTCCGAAGCGCTGGTCGCCGGCATGGCCGAGGACCGGACCCTTTTCGAGTGGCTCGACTGCCTGATCGCTCCGATCGCCGGGCACCTCACCCGGCCGATGGCTTACGTGGGCACCTTGCTGGCGGCCGTGCAGCAGCTGGAGAGCGGCATCACGACCACCAACGACATGTTCGTCTGTGATCCCCCGGACGGCCCGGTGACGCCGGAGGTGGTGACGGCGCTCGACGAGGTCAACCTCCGGGCGGTCGTCTCGTTCGGCGCCACCGACCGCCGGGGCGTACCCGTCGGACGCCTCATCGAGGAGCACCGGGCGCTGGCCGAGGCCGCCGCCGCCAGCCGGATGACGTCCTTCCGGCTCGGCATCGCGACGGTCGGGGCGCAGTCACCGAAGCTGTTGCAGGGCGGCCTCGACCTCGCGGACGAACTGCGCTGCGGGGTTCACCTCCACCTGCACGAGGTGCGCGAGGAGGTGATCGAATCCCGGCGCGAAACCGGGCTCAGCCCCATCGAGCGGTGCGCCGAGGCGGGCGTCTTCGAGCACCCCACGGTGGCCGCCCACGCCGTCTGGCTCAGTGACCGCGACCGGCAGATCCTGGTCGACGCCGACGTGGGGGTGGCCCACAACCCGGTGTCGAACATGATTCTCGGCTCCGGTATCTGCCCGGTCGCCGACCTGCGCCGCCACGGGCTGGCGGTCGGTATCGGCGTCGATGGCGCCGCCAGCAACGACAGCCAGAATATGCTGGAGGCGATCAAGACAACGGTGCTCCTGCAGCGGGCGGCGACGTTGTCGCTCGACGCCGACGCCCGCTCCGCAGTCGCCATGGCCACCATCGAGGGGGCTCGTGCCCTCGGTCTGGAAAGCGAGATCGGCTCCCTCGAACGCGGCAAACGCGCCGACATCGTCGTCTTCGACGGTGACTCGCCGGCGCTGGCCAACGTTCACGACCCGTACCAAACGATCGTCTACCGGGCCTCGCCGCGGGACATCCGCGAGGTGTGGGTCGGCGGCCGTCGGTCGGTGGCCGACGGCCGGGTCCTCACCGTCGACCGCGCCGACGTGGTGCGGGAATCGCGTGGGCTGGCCCGGGAACTGGCGCGCCGATCCGGCCTGTCCGGGCTGTCCCTGCTTTGTTAGTCGGTGGCAACCTCAATCGCCGTCCGTACCGACTGGAGCAGGTTCGCGACCTGACCGGCCGGGACACCGCCGCCCTGCGCCAGGTCAGCGTTGCCGCCACCGCGGCCGGACAGCGCGGCCTTGACCAGATCCGCCGCCGACAGCCCGCGGCTCTTCGCCGCCGCGTTCAGCGCCACGACCAGTGAGGCCTTGCCGCCCGCCCGGGCCGTGATCGCCACCACCGCGGGACGCGCAGGATCGATCCTGCCACGGATCTCCTGGACAAGGGCGCGCACATCGTTGCCGGCCGCGCCCTCGGGCGCCTCGGTGCCGACGTACGCGATGCCGCGCAGCTCCGTGGCCTGCTCGGCGAGTGCACGCGCGCCTTCCAGCACCATCTGCGCCCGCAGCTTCTCCAGCTCCTTCTCCGCGTCACGCAACGTCGTGACGATCTGTTCCGCCCGATCGGCGACCTGATCGCCGGGCACCCGGAACAACTCGGCCAGCCGGGACACCAGCACGTGCTCCTTGGCCAGGAAGCCGAACGCGTCCAGGCCGACCAGCGCCTCCACCCGGCGCACGCCCGAGCCGATCGACGCCTCACTGAGAATCTTCACCAAGCCGAGCTGGCTGGACCGCGCCACGTGGGTGCCACCGCAGAGTTCGCGGGCGTAGTCGCCGATCTCGACAACCCGGACCTTGTCACCGTACTTCTCGCCGAAGAGCGCCATCGCGCCCAGCCGGCGCGCCTCCTCCTGGCTGGTGATGAACCAGTTGACATCGAGATCGAGCAGCAGTACCTCGTTGATCTGCTGCTCCACGTCGTGCAGCACGGACGGCGAGACCGCGCCCGGGGTGTTGAAGTCGAACCGCAAGCGTCCGGGTGCATTCAGCGAACCCGCCTGCGTCGCCGACTCACCGAGGAAGTTGCGCATTGTCTGGTGTACCAGGTGGGTTGCGGTGTGCGATCGGGAGATCGCCTGGCGACGAGTAACGTCGATCTCCGCGAAGCCCGCCTCACCCGCGCGCACCTCGCCCCGCAGGACCCGTACCTTGTGCACGATCAGGCCCGGCAGCGGCTGCTGCACGTCGACCACCTCGAGCTGGCCGCCGCCCACCTTGATCACGCCATGATCGGCCTGTTGGCCGCCGCCCTCCGCGTAGAACGGCGTGGTGTCCAGCACGAGCTCGACGAAGTCGCCTTCCCCGGCGACTTCCAGCCTGCCTGAGCCGCCGATCAGGGCACGCACCCGCGACTCGCGGGACAGCTCCTGGTAGCCGGTGAAGGTGATCGGGCCGCCCGCGTCGAGCACCGAACGGTACGCCGACAGGTCCGCGTGACCCATCTTGCGCGCCGCCGCATCTGCCTTCGCGCGTGCCTGCTGGTCCGCCATCAGCCGGCGGAAACCCTGTTGGTCGACCTCCAGGCCCTGCTCCTGCGCAATCTCCAGGGTCAGGTCGATGGGGAAGCCGTACGTGTCGTGCAGCTGGAACGCCTTGTCGCCGGCGAGCTGGCTACTGCCCGACTTCTTGGCCTCGGTGATGGCGGTGTCCAGAATGACGGTCCCCGCGCGCAGGGTGGAGAGGAAGCTCTCCTCCTCCTGGTACGCGTATGACGAGATGCGCCCGAACTCCTCCGCCAGCTCCGGGTACGAAGGGGACATGCAGTCCCGCGCGACCGGCAGCAGGATCGGCAGCGCCGGCTCCTGCCAGCCGAGCAGGCGGATCGCCCGGATCGCCCGGCGCATGATCCGGCGCAGCACGTAGCCGCGCCCCTCGTTGCTCGGCGTCACGCCGTCGCCGATCAGCATCAGCGCGGTGCGGACATGGTCGGCGATCACCCGCAGCCGTACGTCATCCGGATTGGACTCGCCCGCGACCTTGCTGGAATGGGCACCGTACTGCTTGCCGGTCAGCTCCGCCGCCCGCGCCAAGATTGGCCGAACTTCGTCGATCTCGTACAGGTTGTCGACGCCCTGCAGGATCGAGGCGACCCGCTCCAGGCCCATGCCCGTGTCGATGTTCTTCTTGGGCAGCTCACCGACGACGGTGAAGTTCTCCTTGGACTTCACATCGGTGACCTCGTACTGCATGAAGACGAGGTTCCAGAACTCGAGGTATCGGTCCTCGTCGACCTCGGGGCCGCCATCCCTGCCGTACTCGGGGCCACGGTCGTAGAACAGCTCCGAACAGGTGCCGCCGGGCCCTGGGATGCCCATGTGCCACCAGTTGTCCTTCTTACCCCGGCGCACGATGCGCTCCGGCGGTACACCGATCTGGCGCCACATGTCGAACGCCTCGTCGTCGTCCAGGTACACCGTCGGCCAGATCCGCTCGGGATCCAGACCGAAGCCACCGCCCTCCACCGTCTTCGTCGACAGCGCCCAGGCCAGGTCGATCGCGCCCTGCTTGAAGTAATCGCCAAACGAGAAGTTGCCGTTCATTTGGAAGAACGTGCAGTGCCGCGACGTCTTGCCGACCTCGTCGATATCCGGCGTCCGGACGCACTTCTGCACGCTCACCGCGCGCTGGTACGGCGGCGTACGGTGATTCAGGAAGAACGGCACGAACGGCACCATGCCGGCCGGAACGAACAGCAGATTCGGGTCGTCGATGGCCTGCAGCGGGGCGCTCGGCACGACGGTGTGGCCGTTCGCCTCGAAATGCGCCAGGTAGCGACGCCTGATCTCTGCCGTCTTCATCGGCCAACCCTCCCGGTGCTGCTGCCAGCTTGATCAATGCGAGGACCCTGCCGACGCCTGGCATCACCGCTTGCGAGAGGTCCGCATCACTTCGCAGTCGTTACCATATCCGATCGCCAAGTTCGCGTGACGGCTCGGCGCGGTGGCCAGCGCCGGGACTGCCGGGTTCCGCGGTTGGTGGTCGCAGGTGAGCTGGATTTCGCGGGTTGAGCTGGGGAGACGTCGCTCCGGCCAGCTCTCGGTGGCCAGGTGGGTCGACGGCGGGTACGGCTGGGGCATCAGCTCGGGCGGGGTACCAGCTCGTTGTCCAGGTTTGGACCCGGCCGCGAATCTCATCGCGCACGACCCGGACGACTTCGATGGGCTGTTCGGCCGGGTCGGTGAGCTTCCAGTCCTCGTAGCGATTGCCGGGGAACACCGGGCAGGCGTCACCGCAACCCATGGTGATCACGACGTCGCTGCTCCCGGCCAGTTCGTCGTCGAGTTTGCGCGGTACCGCCGCAGTGATGTCGATACCGACCTCGGCCATCACCTGCACCGCGAACGTGTTGATCTTTTCAGCGGGCTGGGAATCCGGTTGGAGCGAGGGGCGAGGTGACGTTCGTAATCACCCGTGAAGACCGGGCACGACAGGCTCAAGAGGCGATGGAGACCGCAACCCGCGTGCTACGCAACTTCATGGCACACGTGGCTGGCGTCGGCGGCCCACCCGCACCGGCGCGACCATACGGGAGTCGGCATGCCGACCAGCCGGGTCGCCCGGCGCCGCCCGGCTCCTACGGTGAGTGCGTCGGCCACGACGATCCGTCAGAGGGGGAGCCGATCAGGGGGCCGCCGTCACAGCCGTTGCCGACGCAGTCCGCGCCGCCAGGCGACACCGCGACCGGGTCGGCCGGACCGCTGCCCGCCGTCTTGCTGCCGACCGGTGGCGGCGCGGTCCGCGCAATCGGCGAGACGTTCCAGACCAACCCGGTCAACGGCTCGGTAGGGCTGACGCTCCCCGTCCCGGTGCCGGGCGCGCGCGGCGGCTTCCAGCCGGAGCTGGCCCTCAGCTACGACTCCGGCGCGGGTGCCAGCGTCTTCGGGCTCGGCTGGCAGCTCGACGCCCCCGCGGTGACCCGGCGTACCGACCGGGGCCTGCCACGCTACGACGACACCGACACGTTTCTGCTCTCCGGCGCGGAGGACCTCGTCGCCGTTGACGCGCCGCCCCGCGCCCGGGAACTGGCCGGCCGGGCGTGGTCGGTGACGGCGTACCGGCCGCGCCTCGAGGGGCGTTCGCACGCGTCGAGCGGTGGACTCCCGTCGGCGACCCAGCCGGCAGCCGCTGGCGGACCATCTCCGCGGGCAACGTGGCCACCTGGTACGGCCGGACAGCGCACAGCCGCATCGCCGACCCGCGCGCCTCCACCCGGGTGTACTCGTGGCTGGCCAGCGAACGCTACGACGACCGGGGCAACGCGATGACCTTCGCGTACATCCCGGACAACGGCGACGGCGTCGACCCGACCGCCGCACACGAACGCAACCGCGACGCCGCCACCCGCGGCGCCAACCGCCACCTGAAACGGATCCGGTACGGCAACCGCACCCCGTACCCGCCGACCGGTGCTCTGCCCGACGACGACTGGTGCTTCGAGGTCGTCCTCGACTACGGCGAGCACGACGAGGCGCCCCCGCTGCCCGGCACCGCCGTCCGGCCGTGGCCCTGCCGGCCCGACCCGGTCTCGACCTACCGGCCCGGGTTCGAGTTGCGCACCTACCGGCTGTGCCGGCGGATCCTCGTCTTCCACCACTTCCCGGAGGTCGCGGCGGTCGGGCGAGACTGCCTCGTCAGCTCACTCGACCTCGACCACACCGACCCGTCGGCAGCCGACCCGACCCGGCCGCCGTACGCGCTGCTGCGCTCGGTGACCCGCGCCGGGTACCGCCGCGAGGGCGCCGGGTACCTGCGCCGGGCGTACCCGCCGGTGGAGTTCGACTGGTCACGGCCGCGTCCCGACCCGGCGCCCCGGGAGCTGGCCGCCGGGTACCAGCCGGGCGGCCCGGACGGCGGATACCAGCTGGTCGACCTCGACGGTGACGGCGCCGCCGGGGTGCTGACCGGCGGGCCGGACGCCGGCTGGTGGTTCCAGCCCAACCTCAGCCCGGTCACGATCGGCGCGGACGGCGCGGTTCCGGTGCTCGATCGGGCCGACCCACGGCTACGCCTGGTCGACCTCACCGGCGACGGCCGGGCCGACCTGCTCCTCGACGGCCGGACTCGACGATCCGCAACGATGTCGGCCATCTGGAGCAGTTCCGTACCTGGTTCGGGCGGCCGTTGTGGGAGATGCAACCGGCGGACGCTGATGCGTATTTCGGTCGGGTGATCCGCGACGCGGCCAAGGGCACCCGGCTGGCGCGGGCGCAGACGCTCAAGACGTACTTCATGTTCCTGGAGTTGCGGCACAAGGTCGAGATCCATCAGACCTTGACAGCCCATCCTCGATAGGGAATCAGTTGGGGTTGTTGAAGTTCAAGGTCATTCGTTGACTCCGGTGTGGATGACGTGGAGAAGTACTGCCCGGATGCGTTGTGGCATCTCGCGGCGCCGTTGCTGCCGGAACACCCGCAAAGACATCAAGGTGGATCCCTAACGCGGCGGCGACGGCGGCCGGAACAGATGTGACGCCGGCTGCGACGATCTCGGCGCGTTCGTTCGGAGGGTAGATGAAGCCGGTCTCCTGAGCCCGCGAATAACGCTCCCGGGGCCAGCCGGTTCGGCTGACCCTGCTGACGGACGAACGTCCCTGAGCCTTTCCGCGACTCGACGAAGCCCTGATTCCGCAACGCCTCCAACGCGAGGGCCGCCGTCGGCCGGGCGACCTCCCAGTCCACGGCGATCTGACGTTCCGACGGCACCTCCGCGCCAGACGGAAGGTCGCCGCGAAGGATCCGATCCCGGATGTAGTTGGCGATCTGGAGGTACTTCGGCAGGACACGCTGCAGTTCGGGCATATGAACTCTCTGTAACTCCCGCGTTCCGCAGTTCGTAGGAATACGGACGGCTGAAAACGAGCCTTGACCAGGCGATACGCGCACATCGACTGAAGCCCTCGTGTGCCCACACGGAAGACCTATTCTGTCCAGATATGTCCCCAGCATTTCGGACATCCGCCCCAAACAATGGCGTTCACCCGGGTTCGGAACAACCATTACCGGGGCGTTGACCTGGACGTTCTCTCCACAGTATCCATCAGCAAATCACCCGGCTACGGCTATTCGTCCATTGTGGACGCTGTTGTCCACATGAGACGATCTCGATCGAGCTCATCGGGCAACGTGGCGCCTGAGACCTAATGTCGAGCATTGTTTATGCTGGTCGACACGGTATGTCCAGGTTTTCCGTCCGATATGAGCGAATTGCCGTAGGCACACGCCCCCGATCATGAACCCAAGGCCTTGACCTGGCCAGGGGCATGATCACGCCCGTCGTGTGACCACGAACTGCGGAACCCGGGAACTGGCCTATTCCATTAGCCACCGATCACCAAGATACCCATACGCTGACACGATGGGAACGCTCATGATCGCCGCAGGCGGCGGCGATGCTATTGCAGCTGCGGCGCTGGGCGCCGACCCCGCGATCGACGCGGTAGGGGTAGCCACGATGGCATGGGACCGTCTCCTCGTCGACCCGCTTCCCGGCCCCCGCTGTGCCGCAGACTTCCACGGTCTGACCCGGCGCGCCGGATACAGCGTCGTCACGGTGCGCACTCGACCGATAGCGCCTGCCGGATCGACCTTGCCCCGTCTCGCCGGAGATCTCGACGTCCCGATCGTCCTGCTCGATCCAACAGCCGGCGCCGTCGGCATGCGTGAACAACTGTCGAATGCCGCCCGCGACCTCGGAGCCGAGACCGTAACCCTGGTCGACGTCGGCGGTGACCTCGTCGGCAGGCCCGGCGATGCCGGCCTCCGCAGCCCTCTGGCCGACGCATTGACGGCGGCTGCATGCACAGACCTTCCCGCCCGCGCATGGATAGCCGGTCCAGGCCTCGACGGCGAACTTCCTGAGCAAGTCGTTCTCGAACGGCTCGGCGATCGTCCGCCGCGGGCGTCGCTGACCGCCGAGCATTGGAAAGACTTTCTGGCCATCCTCTCGTGGCATCCGTCCGAGGCCACCGCCCTGCTGGCGGCGGCATCCCTCGGCGCTCGCGGCGCTGTCGAGATCCGCGGCGCCGGCCTTCTGGTCCCCCTCACCGACCTCAGCCCGGCCGTTTACGAACTGTCACTCAGCGAGGTTACAGAGATCAACCCGCTCATCCGCCCTCTGAGTGAATCAACCAGCCTGGCGCAAGCGGAACAACGCACGCGGGACGTCCTTGGCTGGACCGAACTCGACGTCCCGGGCTACGTCACGAAAGACCGCTGAAGGGTGAGGCAGCAGTGAGTACGCGCCCAGGACTACACCGCCGACATCAATCGGCCTGCATATCAGCGAGTCGACTCGCAAGGCGTGACTTCGTGTCGCAACGGTAAGCGTGCACCCGTGGTGGCGGAAGCGGACGACCTTTGCGGAGCAACCGAGCCGCTGGCCGCCGCAATCGATGCTGCGAGCGGGCCTCGCCAGACACAGCCAGCGCCGTGAACCGCAGGGAACGACAACGGGCCGTCGCGGCATGACGCCGCGACGGCCGTGTCAGCATGGAATGTCAGACGCGTTCACCTATCCCGAACTGTGCCTGGATCTCCTGCGCTCTCTCGGCAGCAGCGCTAGCGCCGTAGTGGCGTGGCATGTCTTCGGACGTCCAGCCGAGCAGCAGCATGAGGTCGCCGGTGTTGCCGCCAGCACGGTGCCATTCGTGGGCGAAGTTGTGCCGCCACCGATGCGCGTGCACACCGTCGAGGCCAGCGGCGAGCCCGAGCCGTTTGAGCCGGATCTTGATCCCGTTCGGCAGCAGCGGACGGGCCCCACGCTCGGCCAGCCACAGGTTCGGGACCTGCTCGACATCGCGGCGCTTTGCCCTCGCCCGCAGCTACCGGCTCAGCGCCCGGGCGGTCTTCGGCCCGAACCGCACCCGCCGGTCCTTCGCGCCCTTGCCGTGAAACCGCACCGACTCCGTGTTCAGGTCGAGGTCGGTCAGCAGCAGGTTGCCGACCTCCGACAGGCGTGCGCCGGTGTTGTAGTACAGCCGGATCAGCGCCTCGTCGCGCAGGTTCACGAACGACTTGCCCTTGCACGCGTCGAGCAGCTTCTTCGTCTCGTCGTCGCGCATGACAGGGATGAGCTTCTTCGGCGTCTTGGGCTGCTTCACCCGGTCCATCGGCGAGCGGTCCATCTCGTCCTCGGCGACGAGGTACTTGAAGAACTGCTGCAGTCCCTTGTGCTTGTTCAAGGCGGTCGCGGCGGAGCGGGTCTCGATCACCCACGCCTGGAAATGCTCGACGTGCGCCTTCGTCACGTCCGTCGGATCCTCGGCCGCGTCCTCCGCGTCGGGGTCTGGGGAATGCTCACCGAGATACCGGCCGAGTTGCGCCGCGGCGAGCAGGTAGTTGTAGCGGGTGGTCTCCGGATGGTTCGCGGCGCGCAGGGTCCGGTCCCAGTCGCGCAGGTGTCCGGGCCAGTCACCGGCGAGGCCTTCAGTGAGCTTTTCGATCTTGAGCAGGGGCATCTCGTCACCCGTCGAGTCAAGGGGTCCAACAGCGGCGTGCTCGACCTCGACGAACTGCTCACACACGAAAAAAGGGCTCCCGCAGGCTTGTGACCTGCGAAAACCCTTGCGCTGTCGGGACGGCGGGATTCGAACCCACGACCCCTTGACCCCCAGGCTTGCAACGACTCCACTGTGGAGTGTCGGCTCATGTCGGCCAGTGTTCTCACATCCAAGTGACCTCCTCATATTAACACCGCTGCGTGTCGGCCAGTGTTGCGTCATGCTTCCGTGTCCGCCCAGAGTTGATCTCCGCTGTGAGCGCATTGTTAGCGCCCTCCAATCAAGTGCCGTTCCTGATGCTGCGTCCACACTGAACTTGCGCGCGGAGAAGCGGAGCCCAACGGGTTTGCCGGTGTTCAGGTTGCGGTCAGCGTCCCGGCGACTGCGTCGAGGTGCGTGACGGCCTCCGCCGGTGCGACGAGTTCGGCAAGGTCGTCGGCGGCTTGGCGGCGGTGTCCGGCGTTGACGCGGGAGTAGTGACGCATCAACGTCGCTGGGTCGTGATCCAGACGTTCGGCGACTTCCGGGATGCCGTATCTCGAGATCCAGCAGGTTCGAGGCGAGCAGGTGCCGGATCTGGTGCGGCCGAGCGGACGGACCCCCGCGGCGGCCGCGAGCTGGTTGAACCGGCTACTGACGTTGTCCGGCCGCAGCGGCTGCCCGTGATGACGTCGGGCGGGAACCGGAACCCGGCGACCGCCGACCGTGGTGACAACTCGACGCCGACAACCGTTCAAGCCTGACTGACCGGGGCAGCGCTCAATGCAACGGAACCGCTCGATGACTGCGGCAAACGGACGATCTTTGCTGTAGCTCCATCGAGTGGCGTTGCCGCCTTGGCGGAGCCGGACCAAGGTGGTTGCCGAGATGCTGTGACCCGGAGGTTTACGTGAAGATCCGAGTCCTTGCCGCAGCCGCCACAGCACTCCTGTCCGCCGGCTGCGGTGACTCCACCAATCAGCAACCCGATGACGGCATCGGCCAGCCGGTCGCCAACGCGTCGCCGGTAACGCCACTCCTGGTGGGCGAGCCGACAGTTGTCTCGTTGCCGTACGGCCTACCGGACGAGGTCGGTTTCGACACGTCCGTGGTCTTCACGCTCACCAATCCGAGCGACAAGCCACTCGCGGCGGCGACCTACCAGTACGAGCTGTTCGACAAGGCCGGCACCTCCCTGGGTACCAGCGGCCCGCGGAACGTGCCCTTGGCCGCGAAAGAGACCCGCCTCGTCGTGGACGGTGAGCTGGACCCATCAGTGCCCGGTGACCTCGACGACCGCTCGACGGTCACGACCCGTTCCCCTCGCACCGCAAAGGTCTCGGTCTTCGCCGCAGTACCGACCGGCGCCCCGGTCGAGCCCATCACCCGCTGGCAGGCGAACAACCTGAAAATCAACTGCAACACCGGCGTCGTCGGCTGCTCGGTCACCGGCACCGTCACCTGGACCGGTGACAAGTCGGTCGGGCAGCCGTTCCTCATGGTCGTCGTCAGATCCTCCGCCCAGGGACCCGTCGTGGCCGCCGGCACCAACCCCGCCGAGGTCGCGAACTTCCCACCGAACGCACCCCAGCCGTTCTCGATCAACGTCCTCGGCGTCAAGACCGCACCCAAGTCCCCCACCATCGAAGTGATCGCTCAACTGAGCCCGGCCGGTTGAGGCCACCCCGAGATCAGTACCCGCCGGTCTCGCGACGTTGAGGACAAACAGTTCGTCGAGGATTCGTCCTGCCTCGTGAGGCCCGTCGTCAGTTTTGTCGGACTGCAAACCGTGCGACAAACGCGTCCGTCCTGCTCTGGACCGCTCCGCCGGCACCTGCCAAGGCGACATGTGGTGCGTGGGAGTCGGCCAGGAGCCATCGATGATCTGCTCTCGAACACGGAGTAGGTCCCATGTCGGCGGTGCCGGCGATCAGCGTCTTACCATGCCGGTCGTCGCGCTGTGACGCCGGTGTGGCGTGGCATGCTTAGCGTTTCGTCGGCACGGTCGAACCTGGAATGGAAACGCGGTGGAGACCAGACCTCTCAACCTCAAGGATCTCTTTCGGCGTGAGGTCCGGTTCGTGGTGCCGCTGTTCCAGCGGCCGTACGTCTGGACCAAAGAGGCCAACTGGGAGCCGTTGTGGGATGACCTCCTCGCCGCGTTGGAACCGGCCAGCAACTCCAGCGATGCTTCACACTTTCTCGGCGCAGTGGTCCTGGACCACGTCCGCGGGCCCTTGGGCACAACCGAAGTACGTCAGGTCGTGGACGGGCAGCAGCGCCTGACAACGCTGCAACTCCTGCTGGCCGCGATCCGTGACCTGGCCCAAGCCTCGGATCTGCCGGACCGGTTCTACCGGTCGCTGTACCGGTTGACCGTCAACGACGACGAGATGAGCGACGACCCCGACCAGATCTTCAAGGTCTGGCCGACCAACGCTGACCGGGCGCCGTTCCGAGACGCGATGAGCGCCGGGTCGGAGGCTGAACTGCTCAGGCGCTACCCGAGTAGCCGACCGACGATCGTGCAGGCGTACCTGTTCTTCGCGGACCAGGCGAACGCTTGGGCCGCCTCGATGTCCGACGCCGACCTCGCCAAGGCATTCGAACGCCTCGTGGAGGTACTGAACACCGGCATGTACGCAGTCGTGATCAATCTCGACGGCGGCGACAACCCACAGGTGATCTTCGAGAGCCTCAACGCCAGGGGCACCCCTCTGCGGGCGTCGGATCTCGTCCGCAACCACGTCTTCCATGCCTGCGACCAGGAGGGCCTGCCCGTTCAGAAGTTGTACGAGCAGCACTGGGCGCGCTTCGACGACGGGTACTGGCGAGAGGAGGTCAGTCAGGGCCGCCTGTTCCGGCCGCGGCTCGACGCGTTCCTCGGGCACTTCCTCACCATGGAGCTCGGCCGAGAGGTTCCGGCCGCGCAGCTGTTCATGACGTTCCGGACCTACCTGAAGCAGCCGGCGCGGCCGCCACTACCTGAGCTGCTAGCCCGTTTCGCACGGTACGGCGACATTTACAGCGGTCTCGACACCGGTGCCGGGCTCGACGCCTACGAACGAGGCTTCGCCGACAGGCTCCGGGCGTTGGACACCAGCGTCATCCACCCGGTCCTGCTGCGGCTCCTCGGCGGATACGGTCCGGACGCGAGGCGACCGGCGATCGCCGTCCTCGACTCGTTTCTCATGCGTCGGATGATCTGCCAGTACACGAGCAAGAACTACAACCGATTGATGCTGGATCTCCTGCAACGCCTCGGCGTTAGTACACAGCCGCCCGGTGACGTGGTGCGGGAGTTCTTCGCCGGTCAGACCGCACAGTCAAATCACTGGCCGTCTGACGACGACATCCGCCACGCAGCGACGGCCCGGCGCCTATACCGGGCGGGCAACAAACGGCGGCTCCGGTTGATCCTCGGCCTCGTCGAGCAGCACTCGCACACCGCCAAAACGGAGCGCGTAGTCCGGGATCTGGACAACCTCACCGTGGAGCACCTGCTGCCCCAGTCGTGGGAGGCACACTGGCCCGTGGCGCCCGGTGACGAGCTCAAGCGTCGGCATGATCTCGTCGACACCCTCGGCAATCTCACACTGGCTACCCAGCACCTGAATGCGGCCCTGTCCAACGGCCCGTGGCCGGCGAAACGTGCCGCGCTGCTCGAGCACAGCGCGCTGAACATCAACCGCACCTTGCCGAACACCTGGGGTCACGACGAGATCGAGGCCCGAGCAGGTCATCTCGCGAACGTCTTGTGCCGGGCCTTGCCGCGCCCACCGGCCACGACCAACACCGCTGAGAAGCCGGACACCACCGAACGCTTGGCCGACGTCGAGGCGGAGGTGGAGGCAGAGGTCGAACGGGCGATGGTGCATGAGGCACCGCGTCGGCGCAACATCGGCCTGCACATCCAGCGAGTCCTCCAGGCGAGACCAGCCGGCACTGTGCTCACGGTGTCGCAGTTGGCGTCGGCCACGTCCGAGGAGTACCCGACCGGCGCCGCGAGTCCAGGTGCCATCCGCGAACGCCTCAACCGCGGGACGGTGAGCGGCGTCGAAGCCACCACCAATCAGGCCGGCCACCTGGCCGGCACTCTCGTCAACCAGCCCACACCAGCTACCAGCCCGCAGCCGGCGCCGGCGGCCGCCGCGGCCCCGATCACCGCACAGCAGGCGGTCCCGCGAACCGCGCCCGCCGTCGTCGACGTCGCCAGGCTACAGATCGACTTCCACACCGCCATGGTCAACGTGTACGCCCGCGCGCGCGACGAGGCGGGTTACAAGGCCACCTTCTTCCTGCGCATGGTGGCCGAACAAGGCGGGTTGGAGGCGGCCCGGCAGCTGCTGCACAGTCCGGCTGTGTCAGACGGGTTCCGGGCGCTTTGGGAACGCGGACGGCTGGATCTGACGGTCGAGGCTCTAGTGCTCGAGCCCAAGTACCGCGACCTGTTCACCGCCGAGGAACGCCAGACAGCGCAACAACGCCTCAAAAAACTCGGCCGGTGACCTTCACCCGCCGGTCACCGACCCGGCGGACCCGCGGCGCCGGCCGTGCCGGCAACGGCCCGGCTACGGTGAGCTGGCAGCGCGCCGCCAACTGCTCGATCAGCGGCCCGAGGTCGGTCGTGATCCGCCGCACGGCCCCGACCGCGGCGGCCCGCGACGCACCGCGGACCGCCTCCACCGTCAGCTGCTGTGCCCGCAGCTCCAGCGCCGCCAACTTCCGCGGGCCGCGGTGCGCGCTCTCGAAGAAACCTCCGCCGCGGACACTGCGAACTCGGCGTCGACGCCCCACGCGGACTCCGCATCGCCGCAGCGTTTACCGAACTCGCCAACGCCATCTGAAGACCGGTCGGCACTCGCTTCAACGCGCCCTCCGATCGGCAATGCAACAGCGCCCTCAACCGCATCGAGCCGTCTGGCCAGTAGCGCTCGGCGTTGCGCTTCGGAAGGCTTGCGCATGGGACTGGCTCGGATCTCCACAGGGCAGGCATGCGATGCGCTTTGTAGTTCTCGATGTTGAGACGTCCGGGCTGAGCCCGGTGCGTGACCGGGTCGTCTGGCTTGCGCTCGCAGTCGTCGAAGACGGCACCGTGCTGGAGCGCTGGTCGACGTTAGTACATCCCGGAACCGAGACGACGCGGCTGGTCAACGGCATTTCACTCGCCGGGATGCCGACCTTTACCGAGATCGCCGACGCCCTGTGCGGCCATCTAAACGACACTGTCCTGGTAGCTCACAACGCTCGATTTGACGTAGCCTTCCTCCGCCAGGAGTTCGCTCGCAGCGAGCGGACCATGCCGGACATTCCGGTGGTGTGCACGATGCAGCTGGTCCGCAGGCTTGAGGTCGAGGTTGCGTCGCTGTCGTTGGTCGATTCCTGCGCCGCGTTCGGCATCGCGCATCTGCGGCGACATCGCGCGGACGAGGATGTTGAGGCAACAGCGCAACTGCTCGCTCAGCTGTTGCCACTGGCGGCGCAGCGAGGATGGCGGACCTCCGAAGACCTTGTCACGGCCTTGCTGCCTACCAGGTCTGACGGCGAGCTGAGTATCGAGATTACCTTCGACCTCGACCAGTTACTCATGGATTGGCTGGTTCGCGAGGCTGGCTGGCGTCCAGAGGACGAGGACGTTGAGGCAGCGCTCCAGCGATGGCGCACGCAGCAACGTGCGCAACGCGAGGCGAGATACGCGCTGATGACGCCAGCGCACAGCAACGCGCATCGGCTCTGGGACGCCGTCGATTCCCGGGACTGGCGACCTGCGGCTTGGGAGCCGGTGCTGGAGGCTCTTGCCGCCAGTGGGTGTGACGAGGTCGCGGATGCTTGGAAGGATTGGACATGTCGCTGCGATGACTCGCGCGCAGGAAGACGCCGCCGACGCGAGCTCAGCCGGCAAGCGGCGGCGGTTGCGCTGGAAGAGCCTGACCTGACGCGGAAACGCCTGGATGGGTTCATCAGCGACTTGACTCTGGCCGTCGGTGAATCAGCCACCGGATGTGACGAGTTGATCGGCTGGTACGTCGCGCATGTCGACCGTCTTGCCGCGCTGCCGGCGTGTGGCTCATGCGGTGAGGAAGGCGAGTTTTCGCGCGGTTGTCTGGGGAGGTTGCCGTGCGCTACCGCCGATCTGGCCGACGAGCTTTCCTGGAAAATCGACGACTACGAGATCTCTGACAAGATTTTTCATCGACGGATGGACGTGCTGACCCCAGCGTTGATGCGCGATCCGAATCCCATGCCACTGGTGAGGCTGGCGAAGGAGCGAGTTCGGCGATACGTCGACGCCGGTGAGGACGCCACCGCGGCCGAGTTCTGGCGACCCGTCCAGGCTCATCTCGTCGCCGTTGGCAGCCTCGCAACGGCGCTGCGCGAGGTGGCCCGCGCGTACGGTCATCTGATGTATGGCAAGCGCTACCAGATGGTGATCGATCTGCTCGCACCGTTGAGCCAGGATGCGGCGCTGCAGTCTACTGAGGACGGATTTTGGTTGCTGGACCAGCTTGCCCGGTCATACGAGCGCCTGGAGCAGTTCCATCAAGCATTTTCGATCTGGCGGTTGGCGATCGACGCCGGCAGCACGGAACAGAACACCTTCGAAAGACTCTCGCTGGCCCTTGAACGGCGCGGCGACTGGCCCGGCGCGCTGGCAGTGATCGACCAAGCACTTGCTCGCGTCGACCAGCCTCTGGAAAGCCTGACCAAGAGGGCGGCCCGGTGTCAGAAGCGCCTCGCCAAACGCTAGGACGGGCGCGAGTGAGCGGCGCGACCGACGAAGCCACTGTCCCGTAGGTGGCTCCAGGTCTAACTCGCTTACGACACCGCCACTTGCGCGCCCGTATGGCTCAGCAACTGAGTAGGGACTCGGCGCCGGTACAGGTGTCGGTGCCGTTGCCGCCGTCGACGCTGTCGGTGCCGTCGCCGGCTTCCACAGTGTCGTTGCCGTTGCCGGCGTAGATCACGTCGGCTCCGGCGCCGGCGGTGATGACGTCGTTGCCGTTGCCGCCGTGGATCGTATCGTCGCCGGCGCCGCCGATGAGAGTGTCGTTGCCGTTGCCGCCGGTGAGTAGGCTGCCGGTGTTGCCGGCGTAGATGGTGTCGTCGCCGTTGCCGCCGTCGAGGGTGTCGCGACCCGAGCCGCCGTAGATCACGTCGTCGCCGTTGCCGGCGGAGACGTGGTCGTCGCCGGCGAGAGCGCAGATGACGTCGGGTCCGTTCGTGCCGGCGATCGTGTCGTTGCCTGCGGTGCCGGTGATCGTGCAGCCGTGCGTGTTGGCGACGTGCACCGTTATGCCGGCCGTGTTGTTGGCCGGTTCGGGATCCGGTTGCTGGCCGGTGGTCGTCGCCGTGGCCGTGAACGTCCCGGTCGACTGCGGTTCGACCGTCACGGTGACGATCGCCGTGGCGTCACCGAGCAGGTCGCCCAGTTCGCACGTGATCATCGAGCCGGTGACGGTGCAGGTACCCGCGGTGCTCACGGCGGCCAGCGGGCGGGCGCCGGCACCCGCCAGGGCGACGGTCGTGGCCGCTTGGGTCGGGTCCGGTCCGCGGTTCGTCACCGTGATCGTGACCGTGGCCGCGTCACCGAGGGCGACCTGACCCGGCGACTGGATGGCCGTGCGCAGGTCCGCGGTCGGCTCGTACGTGTACCGGGCCGATGCGGTGACCACGCTGGTCCCCGCCGGGGTACTGACGCGGACGTCGACCGTGCCGGGTGCGTGGGCGGGCGCGGTCACGGTGACGCTGCCGTCAGCGTTGACGGTCAGACCGGTCGCGGCGTTGGCACCGAACAGCACCGCCGTGGCGCCGGCGAGGCGGGACCCGGTGATCGTGACGGCGGTACCGCCGGAGCTCGGGCCTCGCGACGGGCTGACGGCCGTGAGCGTCGGCGGCAGCGCCACCGGGTCGGACGGGTCCGAGGACCCGGCGCCGTTAACGGCCACGACGGTGAACGCGTAGTCCACGCCAGGGGTGAGGCCGGTGATCGTGCAGAACAGCGCGCCGTCGGTGGCGCAGAACTGTCCGCCCGGTTCGGACGTCGCACGGTACCCGACGATCGGCGGCTCCGATGCCGCCGCGAGCCAGCGCAGGGTGACCCGTGTCCCGTCGGCAGGATCCGGGGTCGGCTCGACGCCCGGGACCTCGCCCGGTGGGGTGCCCGGAGTGCCGCTGCCGGTGCCCGTCCCGGGGCCGCTGGATCCACCGTCTGGGGGCGGGCTGCTGCCGGCGGCGTTGTGGGCAGTCACGGTGAACGTGTGGTTCACGCCGTTGGACAGCCCGGTGACGGTGCACGACAACTGGTCCGGTCCGTCGGTGGAGCAGGTGCGGCCGCCCGGTGTCGCGGTGACCGTGTAGCCGAGGATCGGGCTTCCGCCGTCGTCCGGGCGCAGCCAGGTGACCGTTGCCGAGTGGTCGCCCATCACCAGCGACGCCAGCAGCGGCGTCGCCGGTACGTGGGCGCCCTCCACGGTGTACGTGAGCGTGGCCTGTCCGGTGTTACCGGCGACGTCGCGGGCCGTGGCGGTGACGGTGAAGGCGCCGGAACCGTCCGGATTCCCGCCGGTCACCGTCGTGACGCAGGCCGCGGCGATTCCGGAGTCCGCGTCGGTGGCCGAGCAGGTCGGGACGGGCACCGCGCCGCGCTGGTACACAGCGCCCGCCGTGACGCCCGCGACGGCGACCGACGGTGCTGTGCGATCCATGCTCACGGTGATGCTGGCGAGCGCGCAGTTGCCTGCCGGGTCGCAGGACGTCGCGGTGATCACCTGGTCGGCGCCCTGCGTCAACACGACAGACGGAGGCGGCGTGTACGGCGTCCCGGACGACGGGCTCGGGTCGCTGGCCGACCAGGTGATCGTCACCGGCGTCCGGTACCAGCCGTCCTGGTCCGGGGCGCGGTCCGGGCTGCTGGTCACCGCCGGCGGTGTGTGGTCGACGACGGGTCTGGTGTAGCCGTCGAAGACGTAGACGCCGCCGTGCGTGGGGTTCAGGTCGATCTGAGGGCCGGTGGTGCCGACACCGACAATCGTGGACCCGTCGCCCGACACGTCGAAGTTGCCGCGCAGCCCGATGAACGGCGCCGAGCTACCCAGGTCGGTGATCCGCCGGGACACGCCCGAGGTCAGGTCCCGCACGGTCATCGGGTCGCTGAGCACGACGTACCGGCCGTCATCGGTGATCGCCCGGCCGTTGGTGGCCGGCAGGTACTGGCCGTCGGCGCCGGCGCTCACCAACCGCGAGGCGCCGGTCGCGACGTCATAGGTGAACACACCTGCGACACCGTCGGTAGTGAGGTTGGTGGCGCTGCTGACGAACAGCACCGTCGCGCCGTCCGGGGTGATCTGAACGCCCTGGGAGCTACCGTTGTTGGGGCCGCCGTCGACGGCGCGGGTGATCCTGCGCGAGACGTTCGAGGTGGTGTCGACGAGGAACAGGTCGTCGCGCGTACCTGCGTCCTGGCCGTACACGAGGATGTACCGGCCGTCGTCGGACACTGTCTGCCGCGTGACGTGGTACGACTCCGTCCCGGCCAGGTACAGCAGCGACTGCGGTACATCGCCGGTGAGTGACGCCCGGGTCAGCCTGCGGCTCATGCCGAGCACGAGGTCGGAGAGCACGACCGCGTTGACCTCGCCGGTGCGGTACAGGACGAACCTGCCGTCGCTGGACGTCGACGGCTGGTTCGCGAACACCCCGCTCCCGCCCGGCGTGCCGTTAAACAGGCCGGGCGACGCCGAGATGACCGCACCCGTGACCAGGTCCTTGCGGAACAGGCAGGGCTGCTGCCCCACGCAACCCGGCCCGAGGTTCGTGGCAGTCGAGGCGAACACCACGTACCGGCCGTTGCCCGCGAGGCTGAACTCGGTGACGTAGGAGTTGGCCTTCTCCCCGCCGGCGCTCACCGACACCTGCTCGACGCCGGCGACGCCACGGCGCCAGACGAACAGCTGCGGCGGGCGGTAGCCGTTGCCGAGCGCGGCGACCAGCGCCGGATCGCTGGACCGGAACACGACCACGTTCCCGTCGTCGCTGACCGCCGCCGATACGTGGAACTCATTGGAGTTCGTCTGCCCGGCCAGGCTGCCGATCTGAGTGATCTGCGCTGCCGCACGGGCGGGCGCTGCCGCGACGGTGACTGAGCCGAGCCCCACAGCAACGGCCAGCGCTCGAGCCCACCAACGGATACATCGCCGCATGTGCCCTCCTGCTTCGTTATCTGTGTGAAAAGTAGCCCGCTATCGCACGGAGTAGCACTCGCGTTACGGCTCGCAGTCATCGACCGTACCGCCGACCAACCCCGCCGATCGGTCCCCGCCGAAAGACAGGAGGACGCCCTCTTCCATCTGTTCAACTCTGCTGGCATGAAGGCACAGGGTCATAGCGTCCTCATCAAGCAGCGTTGGGAACCAGGTCGTCGGAGGCCCCAGCGACGTGCTCAAGCACGTTCTCCCAGGTCACCGTAAGCATAAACCGACCGAGTCAAGGGGTCCGTGTCGCAAGGGCTGCGCCTACGCCGCCTCGGAATGGTTACCGAACCGACCGGCGACGACTTTCCGCAGCACCTCGAGTGCTTGCCGCGCGTCGTCAGGCCCTACCGGCGCCGTCCGCTCCCTGATGTAGGACGCCAACGCCTCCCGGATGACGTCGGAGCGCCGCGCTTGCTGCACGTCCGCGAGACCGTCCAACTCCTCGACCATCGCAACCGGCAGCCGGATGCTGATCATCGCCATCGGCCCGTCCGCCGCCGGCGAGACCAGACCTCGTCCTTGGACGTCCGCTCGAAGTCAGGACCGCTCACAGAACTCGCCTCCTCCACTCATCCAACTCCGCACCAGCCAGAACCTTCACGCTCAAAATCCGTAGGTCGTGGTGCGATACATCTGCTCACAGATGACGGCGATGACTCGGGCGCTGCCGGCCACCCCCATCACCACAAGGAGCAGGTCGCCGATCCGGCGCTCGAACCGCAGACCCGGCGGAGCGTGCAACGCCTGATCAACCTCCTCGGTTCTGCATGAAGGCGTGTCCGGCGATGATCGTCTGGGCGGTCCGGTCGGTCCGCAGCCCGCGCATCGGTCTGAGCCGCTGTTTCAGCTGACTATGATCGGCCTCGACCCGGTTGTTGGCATGCCGTTCGACATGGTGCCACGCCCACGGAACCAGCTCATCGAGCACCGCCGGGTGCACCGGCGGTGCTCGAGACCACCTCGGCGGGGTCGCACCTTCAACATGGCCATCGCCCAGCAGAAGAACCGCCGTGCCGCAGCAGCGTCCCGGCGGCCGGAGACGAGCGCATCGATGACCTGGCCGTGCTGATCGACGGCCCGGTACACATACCGCTGACCTTCACATAGGTCTCGTCGACATACCACCTGTCACCGGGCGCGTGCCGGCGGAATCTGGCGGCGTCCGCCAGTAGCGGTGTGAAGCGTTGCACCCAGCGGAAGATCGTGACGTGATCGACCTCGACGCCGAGCTCGATCAGCAGTTCCTCGACGTCGCGTGATTGCCGGGTCGCGCCGGCCAACACACGGCTAACCCAGGTCGGCCGTGTTGTCCAACGCCGCCAGGAAGTCGTCCACCAGGTCGGCAGTGTCCTCAATGCCGGTGGAGACGCGGACCAGCCCGTCCCCGATACCGGTGGCGGCCAGCTGTTCGGCGTCCACGATCCCCGCCCACATCGACCGGGGGTGCACCACCAGCGTGCTGACGCTGCCCAGGCTGGCCGCCCGCTTGGCCAACCTCAGCCCAGCCAGCAGCGCGGCGACCCCCGCCCGACCCGCCTTCAGGTCGACGCTGAGCACCCCGCCGAAGCCGGTCATCTGCCGGCGGCCTAGCGCCTGCTGGGGATGCGACGGCAGCCCCGGGTAGCGGACCCGGGCCACCGCCGGGTGCCCCTCCAAGGCCCGGGCCAGGGCGAGGGCGTTGGCGTTGTGCCGCTCCACCCGCAGCGGCAGCGTACGGATACCGCGCAGCAGCAGCCAGGCGTCCACCGGGCCGAGGGTGCTGCCCGTGACGATCGCTGTCTGCCACACCCGCTCGACCAGCTCGGCGGAGCCGACGGCCACTCCCGCCGACACGTCGGAGTGGCCGCCGAGGAACTTGGTGCCGCTGTGCCAGACCAGGTCTGCCCCGGCGCTCATCGGACGCTGGTTCACCGGCGTGGCGAAGGTGTTGTCGACCACCACCAGCGCGCCCGCCGCATGGGCCAACTCGACCACGGCCGTCAGGTCGGTCAGCTCCAGCAGCGGATTGCTCGGCGTCTCCACCAGCACCAGGCGGGTCCGCGGACGCAACGCCCGTTCGAACGCCCCGGTATCAGTCTGGTCGACCTGGGTGCACGAGACCCCGAAGCGCGGCAGCAGGCCGGTGGCGAGCGACGTGGTTCCGCCGTACATGCTGCGCTGCACCACCACGTGGTCCCCGGCGGAGAGCAGGGCCAGCGCGACGGTACTGATCGCGCCCATCCCAGAGGCGGTGACCAGACCCGTCTCCGCGCCCTCCAACTCGGCGACCACGGCGGCCACCTGGGCGTGGTTGGGGTTGCCATACCGGGTGTAGAAGGTGCTGCCCCGGGTCTCGGTGGCGATCGCGGTGAACCGCTCGTCGGACTCGGCGCTGAAGGTCACGCTCTGCACGATCGGCGGCGCCACCGCCCCACCGGGGATCAGGCCGTCGTCGCCGTGCACGGCGGTGGTGCCGAAGCCGGTCACAGGTGCTCCTCTCACGGGTCGGGTACGCGTCGGGGTCAGCCGACGGGGACGGCACCTGGGCGGGTCGGCCCAATCGGCCACGGGTTGTCAGGCATCGCGGGCGACCCTGTCCACCAGCGCGGCGTAGCTTCCAAGCGCCACGAACTCGGGCAGCGTGAGGTCGCTGCCGTGGCGCTGCCGCAGCACGGTGACCAGCCGCAGGGCGCGCAACGAGTCCCCGCCGGCGGCCAGGAAGTCGGTGGCCGGGTCGCGCGGCGCGGCCCCGAGCACCTCCTGCCAGGCCGCCGCCACCCGGGGCGCCCACCGGGCCCGCGCGTCGTCGTCGGCCGCCGGTCCGCGGGTGGCCGGGTCGGCGAGGGCCGGCAGCGGCGCGGTCGGGTCGGCCGCCAGCCGGCGGAAGCCGTCGGCGAAGGTGTCCACCCAGTCCGCGGCGACGTGCCGGTGGTCGTACTGGACAGTGAGGGCGAGGCGGCCGGTGTCGGCGTCCAGTTCGGCGTCGACGGCGAGGCTGAACGCCACGTCCACGGTGATGCCCCGGCTGTCGACGATGCGGCTGCCGCCGTCGGCCGGCCCGTTCGGGAAGTGGGTCCAGTTGAAGAAGTGGTCGAAGCGGGGGCCGGCCCCACCGGCGCGGACGATCTCGGCGAGCGGGAAGCGGTGGTGTCCCATCAGCTCCCGCTCGACCCGCCACACCTCGGCGGCCAGCTCGGCCAGGGACCGGGTGCCCAGCTCCACGCTCACCGGCAGGGTGTTGAGGAACAGTCCGAGGGTGGCGTCGCTGCCGTCCCCCTCCGGCCGGCCGCCGACCACCAGGCCGCTGACCACGTCGTCCCGGCCGGAGAGCTCGCCGATCAGCCGCAGGTGGATGGCGAGCAGCCAGGACTTGATCGGCACCCCGGCGGTCCGGGCCGCCTCGGTGACCGCGTCGGTCGTGCCCTCCTTGAGCGGCACCCGCTGGGTGGTGGTGGTCTGCGGGTCCGGCCCGCCGAGCAGCAGCGGCGGCACCGCGCCGGGGCCGTCCAGCCAGAACCGGCGGGTGACCGGGTCGGCGAGGGCGCGCCGCTCGGCCGCCACGTACTCCCGGAACGGTAGGCCGGGGCGGGCCGGGCGGGCTGTGCCGCCCCGCTCCTGGTCGTACGCGGCGAGCAGGCTGGTGAGGAACAGGTGCAGGCTCCAGCCGTCGAGGATGGCGTGGTACTCGGCGACGATCAGGGTGAACGCGTCGGCGTCCTCGCGGACGGCGTGCAGCCGCAGCAGCGGCGGGCGAGCCCAGTCGAAGGGGCGTACCCGCTCCTGCGCCACCAGCTCGTCGACCCGCGCCCGGCGGGCTTGCGGGTCGGCGTCGGCCAGGTCCGTCACCGGCACCTCGACCGGCACATCCGCGTGCACGAGCTGCAACGGCTCGGAGTATGCGCCCAGCGCGAACCCGGTCCGCAGCACCGGGCCGGCGGCCACCAGACCGGCCAGCGCGCGACGCAGCGCCGCCGCGTCCAGCGGCGCGGCGATCCGGTGCGCGGTGACGTTGTGGTACATCGCCGGGTCGCCGGTCAGCTCGCAGTGGTAGACCATGCCCTGCTGAAGTGCGGTCATCGGGTACGCGTCGGCGAGCCCGGCGGGCAGCAGCACCCGGTCGGCGGCGGTGATCAGCGCGAAGCGCGCGGCCTGCTCCGCCTCGGCGGCCGGGGTGGCCTCGGCCTCGGTGAGGGTGATCTGCCCGTGCGTGACGAGCTCCCGGATCGACTGGTACGTGAAGATGTCGCTGAGCCGGAAGGACAGCCCCCGCTTGTTCGCCGCGACCTGCATCTGAATGCTGCGGATGGAGTCGCCGCCGAGGGTGAAGAAGCTGTCGGTCACGCCGACGGTCGCCGCCCCGAGGACCTCGCGCCACGCCTCGACCAGGATCTCCTCGGCCCGGTTGGCGGGCGTCACCGCCGCGCTGTCGCGGGGCCGGTCGAGGCGGGGCGCGGGCAGCGCCGCCCGGTCGAGCTTGCCGTTGCGGGTCAGGGGCAACTCGTCGAGGAGCACCACCGTGGCTGGGACCAGGTGGGCCGGGAGCCGATCGGCCAGCCAGCCGGTCAGGCGCTCCTCCAGCGGGCGGGCTGCCGGCTCGGCTGGGACGACCACCGTCGGGCGCGGATCGGCGGCGTACTCCGGACGCACGGCGTGCAGGGTGTGCCGATCGGTGCCGACGAGCAGGTCGTCCTGTCGGGTGACGACGTCGAAGCCGCGCTCCTCGAAGAACGCGATCAGCTCGTCCAGCCGGCCCTCGGTGTCGGTGCCGACCGCGTCGTGGACCTCCATGGCGACCTGCGCGACCAGCGGCCAGTGCCGTTCCTCCAGCCCGGCGAGCACGTCCGCCTCAGCGCGCTGCACGTCGATCTTCAGCAAGTCGATCCGCTCCAGGGCGAGCTCGTCGAGGACGGCCGACAGCGGCCGGACCGGCACGGTGAGCTCCCGGCCGGCGAAGCGTTCCGCGAGTAGTTCGTCGACCCGGTCGAGCAGGACGTCCCGCTCGTTCGCGCCGGCGTCCCGTTCGTTGGCGAGGTACCGCTTGATCACCGCCACCTCGGCGTCCGGGTCGGCGTACACGGCGTGGCCGGACATCATCGAGTAGCCCGGGTAGTAGGTGAAGGACACCTCCCCGGCCGTCCGGGACAGCCCGCACCCGTGCACCGTGGCCGGTACGCCGAACTCGGCGACGTTGCGCCGCAGCACGTCGGCCACCGACGGCACCGGCTCGAACGCGTGGATGGTCGCGTCCGGGCAGACGCTGTGGACGAAGAGCGAGAACATGCCGATGTTCGCGCCCACGTCGAGCACGGTCGCCCCGGGCAGCAGCACGATGCCGTCGCGCAGGTAGACCTGCTGAACGAAAATCTCGTCGTAGAGGTAGCGGGTCTCGTGCGGGTTGATCCCGGCGATCCGCTCGAGGTCAACGGCCACAGCCCGGCTCCCCGGCCGGACGTAGGCGACGAGCCGGTCGGCGTGCCCGTCGTCGTCGCGGGCCACCACGGCGGCGTCGGCGACCTCCGGATGTTCGCGCAGGACCGCGGCGACCTCGCCGGGCTCCACCCGGAAGCCATGGATCTTCACCTGGTCGTCCAGGCGGCCCAGGTAGCGCAGCCGAAGGCCGGCGTCGAAGCGGACCCGGTCGCCGGTGCGGTACACCCGTTCGGTGCGGCCGGATGGCAGGGCCACCGGCGTGAACCGCCGCGCGGTGGTCTCCGGGTCGCCGAGATACCCGTCGGCGAGCTGCGGCCCGCTGACGCATAGTTCCCCGGCCACGCCCGGCGGCACCGGCCGCAGCCGCTCGTCGAGCACCCAGACCGCGACGCCGGGCAGCGGCCGGCCGATGGTCGGGGCGTCCCCGGTGCGCACCTGCGCCGCGCTGGTGTCCACCGTGCATTCGGTCGGGCCGTACAGGTTGACCGCGCAGACGCCGGGCAGCGCCGCCACCGTCTCCCACAGGTCCGGCGGGATGGCCTCCCCACCGAGCAGCAGCAGGCCGGGCAGCCGGGTGTCGCCCGCGCCGGCGAGCAGGATGCGCAGCTGGGAGGGAGTCAGGTCGAGCACGTCGACGTCACGGTCGGCCAGCGCGGCGGCCAGCGCCGCCCCGTCCCGGCGGACCTGTTCGGGCACGAGGTAGAGGCTGCGGCCGTGGCCGAGCTGCACGAGCTGCTTCACCGAGGCGTCGAAGGTGAGGGGGGCGTTCACCGCCACCCGCAGCCCCGGGCGGCTGTCCGCGTACACGGTCCGCTCCAGGGCGTCGGCCAGGTGCGCGGCGGCGCCGTGCGACACCTGCACCGGGCGGGGCGTGCCGGTGGAGCCGGAGGTGAAGATCACGTACGCCGGGTCGGTCGGGGCCGGCACCGCGGCGGGCGGCTGGCCACCGGCCGCGACCAGCTCGTCGACCGTCACGATCGACGGGCCGCCGACGCCGACGACGACCTCCGCGCCGACCGCGCGGACCTGGGCGGCGAGGCGCTGCGCCGGGGCGTCCGGGTCCAGTGGGACGAACACCGCCCCGGCCCGCAGCACGCCGAGGAACGCCACGACGGTGTCCCGGGACCGGGTGGCCAGCACCCCGACCGGGGCGCTGGACAGTCCCCGCGCGGCCAGCGCGCCGGCCACCCGCGCGGCCCGTTCGCGCAGCTCACCGACGGTGTACGTGCCGTCTGCGGCGACCACCGCCACGGCGTCCTGGTCGGTGCCGGCGAGGCCCGCGTCGAGCAGGTCGACGAGGGTACGCCCGGGCGCCTCGGACGTGGTCCCGGCCGCGTCGGCCAGCCAGCGGGCCTCCCCGTCGCTGAGCACGGCCAGCGGGACGCCCTCGGTGAGCGCGGCGGGCAGGGTCCGCAGGATCGCCAGCAGCGCGTCGAGCAGCCACTGCCCGCCGACCACCCGCAGGGTGACCTGGTCGCCGTCGGTCAGCGCGGTGAGCTGCGGACCGGCGGCCGGCGGCGGGACGGGGACCTCCACCGCGGCGCCGTCGAGGCCGGCCACGGTGGCCGGGTCCACGGCGGGCAGCACCGCGAACCCGGCGACGGCCTCGGACTGCTCGTTCACCGGTTCGACCAGGTGGAACGTGTCGTCGGCGGCGACCTCGGCGGCGCGGACGTGGATCAGCAGGTCGGCGGGGGCGGCAGGCAGCGGCAGGGCCAGCCGGAGCGGGCCGTAGCCGCCCAGCGGGCCGACCACCTCGGCGGTGCCGGCGGCCTGGCGGCCGTCGCTCCACCGGGCCAGCACCAGGTCCGCCTCGTCGGCCCCGTCCGGTGCCTCGGCCCGGCGGGAGACCGCGAGGGCCCAGGCGGCGAGGAGCACGGTGGCCGGCTCGACACCTGCGGGCCGGGCGGCGTCGGCCAAGGCGGCGGCGGGCACGGTCGCGGTGACCACCGCGCTCGGGTCGTCCCCGTGCGGGGTGATCAGCCGCGCGGCCGGGGCGGTGGGCGCGGGGGCCGGGGCTTGCTCCCGCTCCTCGAATTGCCACTCGGCGACGTCGAGGAACTGCAGCGCCTCGGGGTCGTCCGGCAGCGCCTCGCCGGCGTAGGCCCGGGCCAGGTCTGCGAGGACCAGGCGCAGGCTGGCCGGGTCGGCGATCAACGGGGTGGCGGTCAGTTCCAGGGCGTCGTCGGTGAGGGTGACCGACAGGTCGCCCTGCGCGCCGACCACCACGGCGCGGCTGTCGTCCACGTCCTGCAACGGCACCCGCAGGCCGGGGTGGTGCACCAGGGTCAGCCGCAGCGCCTCGTGCCGGGCCACCACCGTGTCGACGGCGGCCTGCAACCGCGCCCGGTCCAGCGGCCGGTGCAGCTGGACCCAGGCCCGGACCAGGTCCTGCTTCCCCGACCAGGCCAGCCGCTGGATCGGCGACAGACGGTATCCGTTCACAGCACACTCCGGTTGACGTAGAGGTCGGACATGGCGACGAGGATCTGCCGGTCGCCGCTGAAGGGTTCCCGCCCGTGGGTGGCCAGGAAGTTGTCCACAACCAGCACGTCGCCGCGCTGCCAGGGCACCGAGACGGCGTGCTGCCGGTACAGCTCGCGGATGCCGGTGACCACCTCGTCGGGGATCGGCTCACCGTCGCCGTAGTACGCGTTGCGGGGCAGCCCTTCCGGGCCGTACTCGCGGAGCAGCGCGCCGGACACCTCCGCCGGCATGTTGGACACGTGGAACAGGTGGGCGTGGTTGAACCAGACCGTCTCCCCGGTACGCGGGTGGGTGGCGACCGCCTGCCGCCGGGCCCGGGTGCGCAGCCCGTCCCCACCCAGCCAGGTGAACTCGGTCGCCGAGGCGGCGCAGTACGCCTCCACCTCCGCCCGGTCGGTGGTCTGGAACGCTTCCTGCCAGGGCAGGTCCAGGTGCGGGCCGTAGTTGCGCACGTAGCAGACGCCGGCGCGCAGGAACCGCTCCCGCACGTCGGCGGGGATCAGCGGCGTGATGACCCGCTCGCTGGCCAGCGGGGTAGCCCCGCCGCTGCCGGTCGCCGGCTGCGCGCACCAGAAGTAGAGGTAGGTGGGCCAGTTGTGCGAGTAGGACATCTCGTGGTGCAGCGGGATCCAATGCTCGGCGTTGAACTCGGTGGAGGTGAACACCCGGTCGGCGACCTCGTGGCGGGGGGCGGCCCGCTCCAGGTAGCCGAGCAGGTCCGGGCTGACCGCCCGGGCGGCGTGGCTGAAGTCGTCGGCGGTGCCCACCTCGAAGCCGCGGAAGAGCACCGCGCCGTAGCGGTCCAGGTCCCGCAGCAGCGCCTCGCCCTGGCCTGCGAGCCAGCCAGCCAGGTCGACGTCGGGGACGGTGGCCTCCGTGAGCAGCACGAACATGTCGTCCACGAGCACCCGCCGGGACACCGGCGAGGTGACCGTGCCGGTTCCGCGCCGGCGCGGCGCCGGCCCGCTCACGGCCGGTCTCCCGTCGTGACCGGCGCCGCGCCGGAGCGGAGCGCCTCGGTCAGCTCGGGCGCGGCGACCGGGTCGGACATCGCGGTGAGGATCCGACGGGGCGGGGTGAACGGCTCCCGGGCGTGCGCGGCGAGCATGTTCTCCACCATCAGCACGTCGCCGCGCTGCCAGTCGAAGGAGCGGGTCTCGGCGGCGTACGCCGCCCGCAACTCGGCCAGCACCTCGTCGGGGATGGGCGTGCCGTCCCCGTACGCGGTCTGGTAGGGCAGGTCCTCCTCGTCGAGAGCGGCCCGCAGGCCAGCGCTGACGTCGTCGGGTAGGGAGGTGATGTGGAAGAACAGTGCGTGGTTGAACCAGGTTGGCTCCCCGGTGACCGGGTGGCGGCGCACCGCCGGGCGGACCTGCCGGGTACGCAGCTGCCGGTCGCTGACCCATTCCACGTCGATCAGCGCCCGGGCGCAGTACACCTCGACGTCCTCGCGTCGTTCGGTCTGGAACGCGGTCTGCCAGGAGAGGCTGATGCCGGGCAGGTAGTTGCGCCGGTAGAGCACCCCGCGCTGCTCGAACTCGGCGACGGTCTCCGGGCGGAGCCGCGCGAGCACCCGGCGGCTGTCGGCCAGCGGGGTGCGCCCGCCGGCGGCCGGCGCCACCTCGCAGTGGAACATGATGCGCAGCGGCCAGTTCACCGTGTACGACTGCTCGTTGTGCAGCACGATCGGCTGGTCGGCGGGGTGCTCCGTGGAGGTGTACACCCCCTCGGTGACCTTGCTGCGCGGTGAGGAGCGTTCGCCGTAGGAGAGCACGTCGTCGGAGAGGGTGGCCATCACGGTGCGGAAGTCGGCGGCGCCGGCCACGGCGAAGCCGCGGAACAGCACGGCTCCGGCGCGGCGGGCCAGCTCGTCGACCTCGTCGCGGTGGCCGGCCAGCCAGCCTGCCAGGTCGACGTCCGGCACGTTGGCCTGCACCAGCGCCGGTAGCGGGCCGCCGGGCCAGCCGGGGCGCACGTCCACCAGGTTCCGTTCGCGGCCGCGCCGGGGGATGGTCCGCGCGACCCGGGTCTGCTCACTCATTTTTCGCTCCAAAAGTGTCGGCGAGGTCGGCCAGACTGCGCCGGGGGTCGGCGGCAGCGGCACGCAGCAGCGCGGTGAGGCGGCGGTGCCACGCGACCATCCCGTCGTGGTCGAACAGGTCAGTGCGGTAGGTCCAGAGCGCCTCCAGCCCGTCCCGCCGCTCGTCGAGCCAGAGGGTCAGGTCGAGCCGGGCGGTGTCCGGGGTCAGTTCCACGCCGGTGAACTCCCCTGCCGCGCCGCGGTGCCGGGCCGGCGGGGCGTTCTGCACGCCGAAGGCGACCTGCACCAGCGGGTTGCGGTGCGGCCGGCGGATGGGCCGCAGCCGCTCCACCAGCAGGTCGAAGGGGACGTCCTGGTGGGCCGCGGCGAACAGGGTGACCCGGCGGGCGTCGTCGAGCAGGTCGGCGAAGCGGCGGCCGGGTGCGGGACGCAGCCGCAGCGGCAGCGTGTTGACGTAGCAGCCGACGCTCTGCTCGGCGGCGACGCTGGTCCGGCCGGCGAAGGCGACGCCGATCAGCAGGTCGTGCCGGCCGGTGGCCGTGCCGAGCAGGGTGGCGAAGGCGGCCAGCCCGACCATGTGCAGGCTGACCCGCTCGGCCCTGGCCAGATCCCGCACGGCTGCAGCGGTGCCGGCGTCCACCCAGGTGCGCAGCGCGGCGCCGGATGGGGCGTCCCGGCCCGAACGCGCGACGTGCGGCGGTGGCTGACCCGGCCGGGGCGGGGCCGGGGGCAGGTCGAGCAGGTCGGGGGCCCCACGCAGCTCGTCCAGCACGTCGGCCACCGCCTGCCGCCCCGCCGGCCCGGCAAGCCAGTTGCGCTGGGCCAGGGCGAGCGTCGCCGGGCCGACCGCCGGGGGTTCGGGCGGCGCCGCGCCGTCGGCCTCGGTGTCGTACGCGCGGGCCAGGTCCCGCACGATCACGCCGAACGACCAGTCGTCGCAGACGATGTGGTGGACGACCAGCAGCAGCGCCACCGCGCGGCCGGTGTCGTCCGGCACCAGATGGGTGCGGAGCAGCGGGCCGGTGGCCAGGTCCATGGGTGCCCGGGTGGCCTCGGCGGCGAGCCGGGTAAGCCGTGCGTCGAGCGGCGTGCCCGCCTCGGCCGGTGCGACGACCGGCGCCGGGTCGGCGCAGGGGCGGACGTGCTGCACCGGCCCGTCCGGGCCGGAGGGGAACACCGTGCGCAGGGCCGGATGCCGGTCCAGGACCCGACGCAGCGCCCGGGCCAGCCGGTCCGGGTCCAGCGGCGTGGCGAACCGGAGCGCGAAGGCCAGCAGGTAGGAGGTGTCGTGCGGGTCGAGCTGGTGCAGGAACCAGAGCCGGGTCTGCGCGGCGGACAGCGGGGCAGCGCCCGTCGGGGAGCCGGCCGGCGCCGGGATGGCCGGCTCCCCGGCCGGCGCCGGGGCGGCGGTCAGCCCGTCGAGGTGGGCGGCCAACGCGGCGACGGTCGGGTGGGCGAAGAGGTCGCCCGGTCGGACCGGCCGGCCGGTCGCGGCGGCCAGCCGGGTGGCGCAGCGGACCGCGAGCAGGGAGTCGCCGCCGAGGGCGAGGAAGTCGCTGTCGGCGCCGGTGACCGCAACGCTGAGCACCTCGCGCCAGACCGCCGCCACCGCGCCGGCCGTCCCGTGCAGCGGCCCGGCGTCGGGCCTGGCGTCGGGCCCGGCGTCGGGCCTGGCGTCGGGCCCGGCGTCGTCGCTGAGGGTGGGGCCGGGCAGGGCTGACCGGTCCACCTTGCCGTTGGGCAGGGTGGGCAGCCGGTCCAGCCAGACCACGGTCGCGGGGACCAGCGGGGCGGGCAGCACTTCGGCGAGCCGGGCCCGAACGTCGTCGCGCCGCTCGCCGACCAGGTAGCCGACCAGCAGAGGGTCCCCGCTCGGTCCTTCCCGCACGGCGGCGCTCGCTTCGCGGATCCCGGGCAGGGCGGCGAGGCGGGCGGAGACCTCGCCCAACTCGATCCGGTGGCCCCGCAGTTTCACCTGGTCGTCGAGCCGACCCAGGTACGCCAGCTGTCCGTCCGGCCGCAGCCGGACCCGGTCGCCGGTGCGGTACATCCGCTCGGCGGGCCGGAACGGGTCGGGCAGGAACCGGGCCCGGGTCTCCTCCGGCCGGTTGAGATAGCCGCGGGCCAGGCCCTCCCCCGCCAGGTAGAGCTCGCCCGGCTCCCCCGGCGAGACCGGCTGCCCGTCGGGGTCGAGGACGTAGGCCCGGG
This sequence comes from Dactylosporangium sp. NPDC050688, assembly GCF_040654515.1. Classification (NCBI taxonomy): domain Bacteria; kingdom Bacillati; phylum Actinomycetota; class Actinomycetes; order Micromonosporales; family Micromonosporaceae; genus Dactylosporangium; species Dactylosporangium sp. NPDC050688. The sequence continues at coordinate 20,526 of NZ_JBFAIC010000053.1, read as the reverse complement.
TCTGCGGCAGCGGGCGGCCGATCGGCGGGTCCCCGCTGTCCGGTGGCACCTCCGCCCAGGTGGAGTAGGTGGTGTCCTCGGACGGGCCGTAGAGGTTGCACAGCCGCCGTACGTGCGGGCGGGACCACACCCGGGCGGCCAGCGCGGCGGTGAGCGGCTCGCCGGCCAGGCAGACCGTGCGCACGCTCTGCGGCAGAGCGCCCGCGGTGAGCAGTTCCCCCATCGCGGAGGGAACGGTGTTGACCAGGGTGACGGGCAGCCGGTCCGCGCCAGGGGCGGCGAGGGCCAGCACGTTGTCGGCGAGCAGCACCCTGCCGCCCCAGCAGAGCGGGGCGAAGATCTCGAAGACGGACAGGTCGAAGCAGACGGAGGTGGCGGCGAGCATGCCGCCCAGTTCGGCGTCGTCGAAGGTCTGCCGGGCCCAGTGCATGAGCACCGACGCCGAGCGGTGTTCGATGGCCACGCCCTTGGGCCGTCCGGTGGAGCCGGAGGTGTAGATGACGTAGGCCAGGTCCGTCGGCGTGGACGGCACCGCCGGGTCGGTGCCGTCCACGGCCGGATCCAGCCGGTCGACCGGGATCGCCGTGTCGGGGAACCGGTCGGCGAGGTCGGAGGGGGTCAGCACCAGCCGCACGCCGGAGTCGGCGGTCATGAAGCCCACCCGGGCCGGCGGGTAGGCCGGGTCCAGTGGGACGTAGCAGGCGCCGGCCTTGAGCACGGCGAGCAGGGCGATCACCAGCTCGGGTGTGCGCGGCAGGCAGACGCCGACGCGTTCCTCCCGGGTCACCCCGCGCTGGAGCAGCACCCGGGCGAGCCGGTTCGCCGCCTCGTCGAGCTCGCGGTAGGACAGGGCGCGGTCGGCGTGCCGTACCGCCTCCGCGTCGGGGGTGCGGGTGGCCTGTGCGGCCACCATCCGGTGCAGGCAGTCCGCGACAGGCGTTGCACCGGTCGGGCGGCGGCCGGTGGCCCGGCGGGTGGGTCCGGCGGGTCGGGTGGGTGCGCTCATCGGCGTGGACCTCCGCTCCTGTGGAGCGCGAGCTGGCGGTCGGCCGCCTCCTGCAGGCGTTCCTTGTCGGCCAGGACGATCTTGCCGGGGTCGTTGTCGGGGAGTTCGTCCTCGACGTTGCGGATCGGTCGGTAGGCGATGCCTGCGCCGGCGAGGGCGAGGGAGCAGAGCCCGGCCACGATCGCCGCGAGGGCCATGCCGCGGCCCGGTCCGGTGCCGATGGCGGCGGCCAGCACACCGTCGGAGGACACCATCGGGGCGAAGACGTGCTCGGCGAGCGGGCCGCCGGTGAGGAAACCGGCCGGCACCATCAGCCACGACAGCATCTGGCCCATGGCCAGGACCCGTCCCTGCAGGTCGAGCCCTACCTTGGCCTGCACGATGGCCAGCCAGTGCGTGTTCACCAGGGCCGTGGCCAGGCCCATACCGAACAGGCCGAGGGTCGGGAACAGCGGGCTCGGCCGCAGGCCGACGGTGAGCAGCGACGCGCCGAGGAGCACGACGCCGGCCAGGATGCCGGTGGTACGCCGGGCCGTGCCGCCCCACACGCCCATGAGGACCGAGCCGACGAGCATGCCGACCCCGCTCGCGGCGAGCACTCTGCCGAGTACCGCCGGATCGCCGAACGACAGGGTCAGCGGGGTGACGAGGACCTCGACCATGGAGAAGAAGTAGTTCAGCGACGCGGTCAGCACGACCAACGCCACCAGGCCGTGCCGGCGGGTGATGAACCGCCAGCCGCCCAGGACCTCCCGCAGGAACGGCTCCTCGCGCTTGACGAACAGGGTGTCCGGGAAGCGAACCGACAGGGCGATGGTGACCGCGAAGGCGAAGGTGAGCAGGTCGATGACGACGATCCCGCGCAGCCCGACCGCGATCACCAGAGCCCCACCGACCAGCGGCGCCAGCACGGTGCTCGTCGCGGTGGCGAGGGAGACAATGCCGTTGGCGCGCCCGTAGTACCGCTTCGGTACCAGTTGCGTGACGGCCGCCAGATAGGCCGGTTGCTGGAAGGCGGTTGCCACCGCGGTGACGGTGATGGCGGTGAACACGTGCCAGAGCTGGAGCTGACCCAACCACAGGAGCAGGGCGAGGCTCACGGTGCCGGCGGCTGCCAGGGAGTCTGCGAGGATCATGATCAGCCGTCGGTTCCACCGGTCCGCCAGCGCACCCGCGAGCGGGGAGAGGACCACGGCGGGCAGCAGCGCCAGGACGGTGGCCGTGGCGAACAGCGAGACCGACCGGGTCTGCTGGTACACCCACAGGCTCATGCCGAAGCCGGTCAGTCCGCTGCCGATGAGCGAGACGAGCTGACCGATCGCGATCAGGTAGAACACGGTCAGGCTGGGCATCGCGCGGCGCGCGGCGGGCCGGTGAACGGTCGGTGGGGCCGGGACGGCCGCGCTGTCTTCCGGCTGCCTGCGCAGCGGCATGGCTGCGGCGGCCCCGGTCTTCGGCGGTGTGATGCCGGCCGGCTCCTGCCGCGCCACGGACACCGCCGCCGGCGCGGACGGCGCGGACGGCGCGGACGGCGCGGTCGGCGCGGTCGGCGCGCCGCAGCTCGCCATGATGATGCTCGCCAGCTCGTCGGGCTGGTGCTTGGCGAAGTAGTGGCCGGCACCCTCGATGACCTCCAGCGACACCCGGTCGGAGAAGAACTCCCACTCCAGGTACCGCTCCTGGTACAGCTCCGTGGCGCGGTCACCGCTGCCGACGACGCAGACGAGCGGGGCTGCCAGCTTCCGGGTCAGCCCGTTGGCGTAGACATCGGTGTAGTAGTCCTCGCCCATCGCGGAGTCGGCCAGGACCACGCGCATGACGAAGTCCTTCTCGTTCTCGTCGAAGACCTCGGTGAAGAAGCCCATCGCGCGCAGCCCCTCCAGGGTCCGCCGTTTCGACGTCCAGCGCTCCATCGGGAACCACCGCCGCAGCCAGGTGAACAGCCGGCCGGGCAGTCTCGGGGCCGGGAAGTGGGCGCCGACGACCACGCCGGTGAGCTCGACGCCGGCCGCTTCGAGCCGTCGTCCCAGCTCCACCGCGGTGGCGCCGCCCACGCAGTGCCCGTACACCGCCACTGGGCCGCTGATCCCCTCGACGATCTCGGCTACGCAGCGGTCCACCAGCTCGTCCATGCCCAGCAGGGGTTCGTCCGGGCGGTTCAGGTCGTGACCGGGCCGCTCCAGGGCGAACAGCGACACGCCCGGTGGGAGGGCGTCCGCCAGCGGCTGGAAGGTGATCGCGCTGCCGCCGCCGAACGGTACGCACAGCAGCGTCAGCTGCGTCGGCGTCGCCGGTCGTGAAGGGGTCAGCTCGTGCAGCAGCCGTCCGACGGAGCCCCCGGTCGCGTCCAGGTGATCGGTCAACGACCGGATCGTCGGGTAGCGGAACAGGTCCAGGACGCTGATCGCCGGGTCGTTCCCGGCCAGCGCCTTGATGGCCTTGAAGGAGTCGCCGCCGAGGTCGAAGAAGTCGTCGTCGATGCCGACGCTGTCGTAGCCGAGCACCGCCGCCCACCGTTCGGCCAGGGCCTTCCGCAGCGGGGTGTCCGCAGCGGTGGCACCGACGCCCGCGCCGCTGCGGCGGGGCGCGGGCAGGGCCGCGCGGTCGACCTTGCGGTTGGCGCTGAGCGGCATGCGGTCGAGCACCACGAAGGCGGACGGCACCATGTAGTCCGGCAGGTAGGTGCGGGCGAAGGCCCGCCACGGCGCCGGGTCGGCGCCGAAGTCGGCCGTGACGTCCGGCCTTGCCGCCTGGTCCGCGTTCGCGTCCCCGCCGGGTTCCGCTGCGGTGGTCAGCGTCAGGTAGGCCACGATCGTCTTCTCGCCGTCGTCCTCGCGGACCACGACGGCGGTGTCGCGTACCGACGGGTGGCGGCGCAGCACCGCCTCGATCTCGCCGAGTTCGATGCGGAATCCGCGTACCTTCACCTGGGAGTCGCCGCGGCCGACGAACTCGATGCGGCCGTCGGCCAGGTAGCGACCGAGGTCGCCGGTGCGGTACAGCCGGCCGCCGCCGAACGGGTCCGGCACGAACCGCTGCGCGGTGAGCGCCGGGTCGCCGTGGTAGTCCCGGGCCAGTCCCGCACCGCCGAGGAACAGCTCACCCAGCACGCCCACGGGGACCGGGGACAGCTGCGGGTCGAGCACGTAGACGCGCATGTTGCCGATCGGGCGGCCGATGGTGAGGTGCGTGAAGCCGGGCTCGATGCGTTCCATCGTGCACCACACAGCGGCCTCGGTCGGGCCGTAGAGGTTCCACAACGTGCCGACCCGTTCGGCCAACTGCCGGGCCAACGGCGCGGACACCGCCTCGCCGCCGCACACGGCCGTCAGGCCGGGCATCCCGGTCCAGCCGGACTCGATCAGCAGCCGCCAGGTCGCCGGGGTGCCCTGGGCCAGGGTGACCCCTTCCGCGGCGAGCAGTTCGGCCAGCCGCGTCGCGTCGTAGGCGACGTCGCGACCCACCATCAGCATCCGGGCGCCGACAACGAGGGGCAGGAAGAGTTCTGGCACGGACATGTCGAAGGCGAAACTGGCCATCGCGAGCATCGTGCCGTCGCTGGTCAGACCCGGCCGTTCGCGCATGGCGGCCAGGAGGTTGACGACGGCGCCGTGCGTCACCCGTACGCCCTTGGGGCGTCCCGTCGACCCGGACGTGTAGATCACGTACGCGAGGTCGTCCGGCCCGGCGAGCGGCTCGGGGTCGGTGTCGGGCTCCGACGGCGTCTCGCCGCTGTGCACCACCTCGCCGGCGTACCCGGAGAACCGGTCTGCGAGGTCCGCCTCGGTGACCAGAACCGCGGCGCCGCTGTGCTCCAGCACGTACCGCTGCCGCTCGATCGGGTAGTCGGGGTCCACCGGGACGTACGCGCCGCCCGCCTTGAGCACGCCGACCAGCGTGACCGGCAGCTCGTGCGAGCGATTCAGGCAGACGGCGACGGTGACGTCCGGGCCGACACCGGCCCGGCGGAGCCGGTGGGCCAGCCGGTTGGTCCGGGCGTTGAACTCGGCGTACGTGAGCGTGGTCGCCCCGAACGTCACGGCGGGCCGGTCGGGGTTCGTCGCGACCTGGTGTGCGATCAGCTCGACGAGGGTCGGCACGTGCGGGGCCGGCGAGCCGACGGCCGCCGGTGTCTCCGCGTCCCGTTCGGACCAGTCGAGTGCGGTGGCGGTGTCGTTCCATCCGGCGACCCTGGCCAGCTCGGCGGGGGTGAGGACGGCCACGTCCGCCAGCCGGACGCCCGGGTCGGCGACGGCGGCGGCGAGCAGCGTCTCCAGGTGTCCCATCATCCGCTCGGCGGTCGCCGCGTCGAACAGGTCGGTGTTGTACTCCAGCCGGAACCGGAGCCCGTCGTCCACCTCGTAGGCGTACAGGGCCAGGTCCTGCTGGGCGATGCCCGACTCGACGGCGAACGGGACCATCCGCAGCGCGGTCGTCCCCAGGTCCCGTCCGGGCACGTTCAGCATGTTGAACATCACCTGGAACAGGGGGTTCCGGCTGAGATCACGTGGTGCGCCGACGAGGTCCACCAGCCGCTCGAACGGCACCTCCTGGTGGTCGTACGCCCCCAGTGCCGTGCGCCGTACCTGCCCGAGCAGCTCCTCGAAGGTCCAGTCGCCGTCGATGACGGTCCGCAACGGCAGCATGTTGACGAAGAAGCCGACCATCGGTTCGAACTCGGCGCGGACCCGTCCGGCGACCGGGGTGCCGACGCAGATGTCGGCCTGGCCGGTGTAGCGCCAGAGCAGGGCCTTCAGTACGGCCAGCACCGTCATGGCCAGGGTGGCGCCCCTGGCCTGGCTGAAGCGGCGCAGTTCGTCCGCCGTCTGCGGAGGCAGGACGCGGGTGCGGACCGCGCCGTCGAAGGTCTGCACCGGCGGCCGTGGCCGGTCGGTGGGCACTTCCAGGACGCTCGCCACACCGTCGAGTTGCCGGCGCCAGTACCGCATGTCGTCGCTGTCGGTGTCCGCCATCCGGCTGCGCTGCCAGCGCGCATAGTCGCCGTACTGGACGGCCAGTTCGGGCAGCGGCGAGGGGCGGCCGTCGAGGACGGCGCCGTAGAGCGTGGCCAACTCGCCGGCGATGACGCCGAGGGACCACCCGTCAGAGACGTTGTGGTGCATGGTCAGCGACAGCACGTGCCGGTCGTCGGCGATCCGGAGCAGCACGGCCCGGAACAGCGGCCCGCGGGCCAGGTCGAACGGGCGTCGGACGTCTGCGGCCAGGGCCTGGTGGACCCACTGCGGCACCGCGTCGGCGACCGCCGGCTCCACGATGCTGCGCGCATCCGGCGCCGGGATGTCCGTCTCCGCGCCCACCGGCGCGGACATGGTCGGCAGGTCGACCGCGCCCGGCGACAGCACCTCCTGGACGGGGTCGCCGTCGGGGCCGAGCGGGAAGACGGTACGCAGCGACTCGTGCCGCCGGACCAGCTCGGCCAGCGCGCCGCGCAGGGCGTTGACGTCGAGGGTGCCGTCCAGCAGCAGCGTGGCGCCGACGGTGTAGGCGTTCTGGTGGTACGCCTGGTCGAGGAACCACAGCCGGTGCTGCCCGGAGGACAGCGGTGCCGGTCCGGCGCCGGGGTCGGCGCGAGGGATGGCCGGCTGGGCCGGCGCGGCGGTGGGCTGCTCGGCGACGGCCACAGCGTCTGCGGTGCGGGCGGGTGCGGCGCCGGCCGCGGGCAGCGTTGCCGCGATCTCGGCGACGGTCGGCTGCGCGAAGACCGTCTCGAGCGGCAGCGCCACACCGAGCCGGGCACGCAGCCGCACGACGAGCTGGGTGGCGAGCAGCGAATGTCCGCCCAGCTCGAAGAAGTTGTCGAGCGCCCCGATCGGCCGGATGCCGAGCAGCTCGCTCCAGATCTCCGCCACGCACTCCTGCGCGGGTGTGTTCGGGGCGACGTAGGACGTGCTGAGGGCCGGCCGGTTGCCGGCGTCGGCGGGCTCGGGCGCGTCCGGGCGGCCCGGGGCAACCGCCGGCGAAGCGCCGTCCAACGGGGCGGGCGCCGTATCCGCCGCGATCGTCCGCGGCGCCGCGTCCACCCAGTGTCGGTGCCGCTCGAACGGGTAGCCGGGCAGCGCCAGACGGCGGCGCGGGTCGCCGCGGAACCGGGTCCAGTCGACCGGTACGCCGGACAGCCACATCCGGCCGACGGCGTCGAGCATCGTGGCGAGGTCGTCGGCGTCGTGGCGTGGATGCCGCATCGCCGCCACCACCTGGCCGGGCCGCAGGCCGGCCAACCGCGCCAGGCCGCCGAGGGCGTGCCCGGGGCCCAGCTCCGCGAGGACGACGTTCTGCTCGGCGAGCAGCGCGGCCGACTCGGCGAACCGCACCGGCTCGCGCATGTGCCGCACCCAGTACCCCGGATCGGTGACCTGGCCGGGGGTGACGAGGCCGCCGGTCAGGTTGGCCAGGTAGGGGCGCTCGGGTTCCCGGTAGGTGACGCGGCGGGCGTGATCGGCGAACTCGTCGAGCACCGGGTCGAGCAGGGCGGAGTGATAGCCGCGGGTGACCCGCAGCGGCCGGCAGTCGACCCCGTCGCCGGTCAGCCGCTGGCGGAGTTCCTCGATTGCCTCCGGGTCGCCGGACAGGACGCACAGCTCCGGGGCGTTGACGGCGGCCAGCGAAACCCGGTCGTCCAGCAGCCGGGCCACCGCCGTCTCGGGCAGGCTCGCCGCGAACATCGCCCCGGCCGGGGTCCGCTCGACCAGCTCACCGCGGGCGCACACCAGGCGCAACGCGTCGGCCAGGGAGAAGACCCCGGCGAGGCACGCGGCGACGTACTCGCCGAGGCTGTGCCCCACCATCAGGTCCGGGGTCACGCCGCGGGCGAGCAGCGTCCGGGCGAGGGCGTACTCGGTGACGAACAGCGCGGGCTGGATCAGCCGGGGCTGCGCGAGCAGCCGCTCGGCCTGCTCGTGTCCGTCGGGCGTGGGGCACAGGAGGGTACGCAGGTCGAGCCGCAGGTCGTCGTGGAGCAGTTCGGCGCATTCGTCCACCACGGCTCGGTAGATCGGCTCCGCGCGGTACAGGTCGGCGCCCATTGCCACGTGCTGGGCGCCGTGCCCGGGGAAGGCGAACACCAGCGGCCGCCGGCCGCCGGGGTGGATGCCGGTGAACTGCCGCTGCGGTGAGTCGAGGGCGGCCAGCGCGTCGGCGCGGTCCGCCGCGACGAGGAAACGCCGGTGGGTCATCGACTGGCGTCGGCCCAGGTTGGCCGCCGCGTCCGCGAGGTCCACCTCGGGATGCGCGTCCAGCCAGTCGCGGACCTGGTGCGTCTGGCGCGTCAGCGACTCGGCCGTCCGGGCCGACACGACCAGCAGTTGCGGCCCCGCAGCTGTCGTGGCCGGCGGCGCGACTGTCGTGGCCGGCGGCTCCTCCAGCACGACGTGGGCGTTCGTGCCGCCCATGCCGAACGAGCTGACGCCCGCCCGGCGGGGGCCGTCGGAGGGCCACGGGTGGGCGGTGTCGTTGAGGTAGAACGGGCTGCCCTCGAAGTCGATCGCCGGGTTGGGCCGGCTGGCGTTGATCGTCGGGGGCAGCGTACGGCTGTACAGCGCCATGATCGTCTTGATCAGGCCGGCGACACCGGCCGCGGCGTCGGTGTGCCCGATGTTGGCCTTGACGGAGCCGAGAGCGCAGAAGCCGCGGTCGTCGGTGCCGCGCCGGAACGCCTCTGTCAGGGCGGTCACCTCGATGGGGTCGCCGAGGCTCGTGCCCGTCCCGTGGGCCTCCACGTAGCTCACCGAACGGGGGTCCACGCCGGCCGCGGCCAGCGCGCTGCTGACCACCTCGACCTGGCCGTCGACGCCCGGCGCGGTGTACCCGGTGCGGCGGGCCCCGTCGTTGTTGATGGCGGAACCGCGGATCACGGCGTAGATCGTGTCGTCGTCCGCGACGGCGTCCTCGAGCCGCTTGAGCGCGACGATTCCGACGCCGCTGGAGGCGATGCTGCCGCGCGCGTCCGCGCTGAACGGGCGGCAGTGCCCATCGGGGGAGTACACCCCACCGTCGTGGTAGAGGTAGCCGCGCCGCTGCGCGGGGAAGATGCTGACGCCGCCGGCCAGGACCAGGTCGGACTCACCGGTCAGCAGGCTCTGCCGGCCGAGGTGCACGGCCACCAGCGAGGTCGAGCAGGCGGTGGCGACGGTGACGGCGGGGCCGGTGAGGTCGAGCTTGTAGGCGACCCGGCTGAGCAGGAAGTCCTTGTCGTTGTTGATGGACAGCTGGTGCTCGCCGATGGCGCTCATCAGCTCCGGCCTGCTGCTGAGGTAGTCGAGGAGGTAGGTGCTGCGACCTGACCCGGCGAACAGTCCGATCCGGCCGGGATGGCCGGACGGGTCGTAGCCGGCGTGCTCCAGCGCATGCCAGGCGCATTCGAGCAGGAGCCGGTGCTGCGGGTCGAGGGTCTGCGCCTCGCGGGGCGTGATACCGAAGAAGGCCGCGTCGAACTGGTCGATCCCGGGCAGGTAGGTGCCGGCCCGGACGTACGCCGGGTCGTCGAGCCTGCTCGGGTCCGCCCCGTCGGCCAGCATCTCCTCGACGCTGAACTCCTGTACCGACTCCACGCCGGTGCGGATGTTGTGCCAGTACTCGTCGAGCGTCCGCGCGCCGGGGAAGCGGCAGGCCATGCCGACGACGGCGATCATGCCGCTGGGCTGGCCGGTGCCGTCGCTCGCGCCAGCGGATGGCCGTGCGACGCGGGCCGGCGCGGTGCGTGGGGCGACCGGTGCGGTCGTCGTTGCGGTGGTGGCGGTGGTGAGGAACGCCGCCAGGGATTCGACGGTGGGGTTCCGGAACAGGTCCGTGACCGTAACGACGTCGCCGAGTTGAGTGCGCAGCCGCTCGAGGACGGTCAGCAGGCGCATCGAGTGGCCGCCCAGGTCGAAGAAGTTGTCCCGCACCCCGACCCGCGTCACACCGAGCACGTCGCGCCACACGTCCACGACCAGCCGCTCGAGGCGTATCCGTGCGGAGTCCCACTGCGCCGGGCTCGGGTCGGCGGACGCGGCCATCGGCTGTTCGGGTGCCGCGGGCTGATCCTGCTCGGGCGTGGACCGCTGCCGCGGCAGGTAGGGCGCGCGACCGGGCGCGGGCAGCGAGGCGGTGTCCACCTTCCCGTTACCGGTCAGCGGCAGCGCGTCGAGGAAGACGAACGCGGCGGGAACCATGTAGGACGGCAGGTCGGCGGCGAGGGCCGTCCGGAGGACCGCGGTGTCATGGTCGGTGTCCGCCCCGCCCGCCACGTACGCGACGAGCTGCGGGTCGTCGGGGTCTTCCCGGCGCAGCTGCACCGTCACGTCGCTGTCCGGCAGGCGCCGCCGGATGGCCGCCTCGATCTCGCCGCACTCGATGCGGTAGCCGCGCAGTTTGACCTGGTTGTCGGTGCGGCCCAGGTATTCGAGGTTTCCGTCGGGGCGCATGCGCACGAGGTCGCCGGTGCGGTACAGCCGCGCGCCGGGGACGGACGAGAACGGGTCCGGGACGAACCGCTCGTCCGTCAACCCCGGCTGGTTCAGGTAGCCGCGCGCCACGCCGGCTCCGCCGACGTACAGCTCGCCGACCACGCCCGCCGGGACCGGGTTCCCCCACGCGTCGAGCACATACAGCTCGGTGTTGGCGATCGGCCGGCCGATGGGGACGGAGCCGTCAGCCGGTGTGGCCGGGTCGACCTCGTACGCGGCGCAACCGACCACCGTCTCCGTCGGCCCGTACTCGTTGACCAGCGCGGTGGCGGGCGAGTGGGCTCGCCAGGGTGCCACCTGGTCGGCGCGCAGGTTCTCACCGCCGATGACGAAGCACCGGGTGCGGTCGGCCATCTCGACGGGGCGGAGCTGGTGGTTGACGAGGTCGAGCTGGGCGGGGGTGATCTTGACCAGCCCGAACGGCGTCCGCTGACGGCGCAGCGCCTCGCCCAGCGCCTCGGGGCCGAGGTGTTCGCCGATCATCAGGACGGTGGCCCCGCTGGTCAGCGGGACCAGCAGGCTCGTGACGGTCAGGTCGAACCCGATCGAGGAGTGCAGCGGGACGGTGTCCTCGGGCTGCAGCCGGTAGGCCTGGGCCGCCCAGCGCACGTAGTTGCACACGCCGCGGTGAGTGACCATGACGCCCTTGGGGCGGCCCGTGGACCCGGAGGTGTAGATGACGTACGCGAGGTCCTCCGGCGACGGCGTCGGCAGTCGCCGCGGCCGTCGCTTCGGCCCGCCGCCCGCGCTGCCGGCGCCGCGACCGGGGTCGGACTGCGTGACCGGCGTCTCCAGGGCCGGCACCAGCAGCGCCGTGCCGTCCGGCACCAGGTGGGCCAGCTCAGCGCAGGTGAGGACGACCGGGGCGGCCGTGTCGTCGACCATGTACCGCAGTCGGGCGGGCGGGTTGGACGGATCCATGGGTACGTAGGCCGCGCCGGTCTTCAGCACGGCGAGGACTGCCACGGCGAACGGGACCGAGCGTGGCAGGAGCACACCCGCCAGGCCACCGATGCCGACGCCCCGCTGGCGCAGCGTCTCCGCCAGCGCCTCGGCCCGCGTATGCAGCTCGTGATATGTCAGCGCGGTGTCGCCGTCGGTCACCGCCACGCCGTCGGGGGTCCGGCGCGCCTGCTGCTCGATCAGCACGTGAACCAGGTCGTCCGGCTCGGCGGGGGTGGCGGTGCGGTTCCACTCCGCGACGAACTGCCGGTACTCGCCGGGGGTGAGCATCGCGGCCGAGCCGACCGGCGCGCCAGGGTCGGCCACCAGCGATCGCAGCAGCGTCTGGAAGTGTCCGCCGAGGCGGACCATCGTGTCGTCGTCGAACAGGTCGGTGCGATACTCCAGCACGGTCCGCACGCCGTCGGCATTCTCCCGTACCGAGACGGTGAGGTCGAACTTGGCGGTGTTGCTGGGCACCTCGAGCGGGGTGACCTCGAGGCCGTCGAAGCGCGGTGGTGCCGCCTCCCGGCCGTACACGAACATCACCTGGAACAGCGGGGTGAAGCCGGGCTGGCGGGCCGGGCGCAGCGACTCGAGCAACGCCTCGAAGGGAAGCTCCTCGTTGCCCAGGGCCTCGAGGGCGGCGGTACGCACTCGATCGAGCAGCGTCTCGAACGACGGGTTGTCGTCCAGCCGGGCGCGGATGGCGACGGTGTTCAGCAGCAGCCCGACGAGTTTCTGCGCCTCGGGCCGCTGCCGGTTGGCCGTGGGCGTGCCCACCACGATGTCGCGCTGCCCCGTCCAGCGCGCCAGCAGCACCTGCACAGCGGCGAGCATGACCATGTACGGGGAGACGCCCATCCGATGGCAGAGCGCCATCAGCGCCTCGGTGGACACGTCCAGCGGGAACGACAGGGTGGACCCCGCGCTGGACGGCACGGCGGGCCGAGGCCCGCGGGTGGGCAGCTCGAGGACGGCGGGTGCGTCCGCGAGCTTGGCGCGCCAGTATTCGCGCTGGGCGGCTGCCTCCGCGCCGCTGAGCCAGTCGTGCTGCCACGCCGCGTGGTCGCGGCAGTCGACATCGACCGGGTCGAGGTCCGCCGGCCGCCCCGTGCGGTGTGCGGTGTAGAGCCGTTCCCACTCGTCGTGGAGGATGCTGAGCGACCACTCGTCGACGGCGACGTGGTGCATCGTCAGCAGGAGCACGTGCTCCTCCGGCGCGCAGCGCAGCAGGCTTGCGCGCAGCACCGGTCCGCGATCCAGGTCGATCGGGGTGCGCGCCTCGGCGTGGATCCGGGCCTGCATTTCCTGGTCGCGTTGCCACGTGGGCAGCCCGCTCAGGTCGTGCACCCGCAACAGCCCCGGGCACGGGTCGTGGACCACCTGGACCAGACGCTGCGCAGCACCGTCCGACGCGGCATCCGCCGCCGGCTCGAGGGTGGTGCGTAGGGCGGCGTGCCGGGCCACCAGTGTGTCGAGCGCCGCCGACAACGCCGCCACGTCCAGCGGCCCGTGGAGCCGGTACGCCAGAGGCACCAGGTAGGTGGCGGTCTCGGAGTCGAGGCGGCTCAGATACCACATCTGGCGTTGCGCGTACGAGGCCGCGACCAGGCCAACGGCAGGGGCAGCGCCTTGGGAGTCGACCCGGAGCGGCGCGACGGGCGTCGCTTGCCGGGACCTCAGGACGTCGCTCATCGCGTCCGCCTCCTGGATGCGTGTCGTGGCCTTGTCCAACACCCGGTACAACTCCTTTCCTTCTGCGATGCCGGGCCGTGCGGTCCGCGGCAGGCGCTATTGAAGGCCGCGCGACTTGTGGCCGAATTGCAGCGCCATGTCGCCAATCGGACGGCGAACTGCGGCGCCGGCTGTGGTCTCACGCCGCCAGCGTGGCGATGAGGGCGGCGGCCTGCGCCCGGGTCATGTCCAGCCCCCGCACGTATGCGGCCGCGTGCCGTTGCGCCGGTGCGCCGTGCCGGCTGCGGTGGGTGTTCGCCCGGCCGATGCGCTGCGCCTCAAGGCCGACCCGCTGGCCGATGCCGGTGACCGCGCCCCACAGCAGCGCGCCCGCCTCGCCGTCGCCGGTGAGGGTCAGCGCACGCGCCAGCGACAGCGTGGTGACCAGCCAGGAGCTCACCGCCGGGCCGCTGCCCAGCCGGTCGGTGAGCGCCAGGGCGGCGTGGCGGGCCTCCTCGTGGCGGGCCTGGTCCAGCGCCACCTCGACACCGAGCCAGCCGGCGACGGTGGCCACCCATCCGTACCCGCACGCCCGCGCCGCCCGCTGCGCGTCGGCCAGCAGCTCGGCCGCGCCGGCGAGGTCACCGGCGAGGTAGCGGGCGTTGCCCGACACCATGCCGGCCTGTGCACGCAGGTCCGGCCATCCGCCGACCTCCGCGGCACGTTGCGAGCGCGCCGCGGCCGCTGCGGCCAACGCCGCGTCACCGGACGCTGCGGCCACGAAGGACAGGCAGCACAACGCGTCGGCCCGCAGGTAGTGGTGGCCGGCACGCTCCGCTTCACCGACTGCGGCGTGCGCCCAGGCGACCGCGTCGGGTACGTCACCGGCGATCGAACGCAACGCGGACAGGCCCAGCTGAGCCCGGCTGCGGGCGGCTCGCCTGGGCGCCGTCCGGTCCTGTCCCGCCGCCGCGAGGCCCGCGCGCAGCCAGGCGGTGCCCTCCGCTGTCGCGCCCTGGTGGAACCAGTACCACGCGACGCCGCCGGCGATGTCGACGACCGCGGCACCGTCGCCATCGGCGAGTGCGGTGCGCAGCGCGGCCCGAACATTACGACGCTCCCAGTGCAGGCGGCGCAGCCAGTCGTCGGCCGCGGCGGTGCGCAGTCCCGTGGCGGCGTCCCCGGCGAGCCGGCGCAGCCAGTCGCGGTGCCGGCGTACGGTTCGAGCCCGCTCGTCATCGTCGAGCAGCCCGGCGGCGTCCTGCCGCTGCGGCCGGCCGAGCCGGTACCGGTGGGCGGCACTGCCCGGCCCGTCGCGCACGACCTGCACCAGCGAGCGGTCGACCAGCGCGGCGAGCCGGGCCGGCCCCGCCGGATCGGGGGCGACCGCGGCCATCGCGTCGAGGTCCCAGCCGCCGTCGAAGACGGCGAGCCGGCCCAGCAGCGTCGCCTCGTCCGGTGCCAGCGGGCCGTCCAGCGGGTCCGCGGCCGGGCCGAGCAGGGCGGCCGGGGCGTTGCGCAGGTGGACGGCGAGAGCGGGCAAGGGCAGCGCCCGGGACAGAGCGGCGGCCCGTTCCACGGCGCGCGGCAGGCACCCGACGGCGGCACACACCGCGGCGACGAGCTCCCGCTCCGCCGGGCTCGGCCACGCCCCGGCCCGGCCGGCGTCCTGGCGGCGGCCGGGATCGGCCTCGGCGGCCCGCGCGGCGAACAGCTCCACCGCCGCGTCCAGCGGCAGCGGCGGCAGCTCCAGCAGCACCTCGCCGGGCAGCCCGAGCGGCTCCCGGCCCGCCACGAGCACCCGCAGCCGCGGGTCGGCGTCCGTGAGCCGCCGCACCGCACCGGCCAGCACCGCTCCCCCGCCGTCGACGACGACCAGGGAGGGCCGGTCGGAACGCGCTGCGGCGCCGGCCGCCCGCACCGCCTCGACCAGCCGCGCCTCGGGGTCCGGGTCACCCGGCTCTGCCGGTAGCAGCAATGGCGGGACGCCGGTCAGCGCCGCATGGCGGTGGGCGTACTCCAGCACCAGGCGGCTCTTGCCGATCCCCGGTGGGCCGGTCACCGTGACGATCCGCGATACCCGCAGCAGGTCGGCCACGACCGTCAGCTCCGCCGCGCGGCCCACCAGGCCCGTCGCCGGGACCGGCAGCAGCGGCCCGTCCACCACGACCGGCGCGGCGGGCGCGGCAGGCGCGGATGACCGGTCGGACAGCGGGTCATCGACCAACACCGGGTCGTGGCGCAGCATCGCCGCCTCCAGCTCGTGCAGCGCCGGGCCCGGGTCCACGCCGAACCGTTCGGTCAGCGTCGACCGAGCCTCCCGCAGCGCGTCCAGGGCCTCCACCCGCCGGCCCGCGCGGTACAGCGCGACGGCGAGCAGCTGCCAGAGCCGCTCGCGACCGGGGTGTGCGCGCGCCAGGCCGGACAGCTCCGCGACGGCTGCCTCGGGGCGACCCAGCCCCACTTCAGCCGCCATCCGGTCGATCCGCGCCTGCATTCGCTGCTCCTCCAGCTGGCGTACCTCCTGCAGCGCGAACGGGGCGTCCGGGAAATCGGCGTACGCGCCGCCACGCCACAGCGCCAGCGCGGGGTCCAGCACCTCACACGCCAGCCCGTATCGGCCCCGGCCGACCAGCTTCTGACCCTCGGCTGCCAGGCCGCTGAATCGCTCGACGTCGAAGCAACCCGGCGCCGGCCGCACCGCGTATCCCGCGCCCACCCGCACCAGGACCCGCGCCGGCGAGCGCGGCGGCCGGTCGGGCTCCAGCGCCCGGCGCAGCCGGGTCAGATGGCTGTGTACCGTGCCCAGCGCGCTTGCCGGCGGCTCAGCGCCCCACAGGACCTCCACGATGCGGTAGAACGGCACCTCCCGCCCACCGGCGCTGAGCAGAAGGGCGAGCAGCATCCGGGGTCGGGGGCCGCCGAGGTCCACCAGGCGCTCATCAAGCGCCACCTCCAGGGGGCCTAACACACCGAAACGCGGTTCTGCCATGCACGCTCCCTTGTAAACCGGGAGGTAGCGGCCTCCATCGGTGATCACTTCGCTGACACCTGATCAGATGCGCGGCAGCCGTCCGAGGTTGCCGCGCGGCTCTGTCGCATGCCGTACCGAGGACCGGTCGGATCGCCGTCTGCATGATCGACACCGGCAAGGTAGGAGCCGACGGTTCACCAGAGCGACGGCCCATCCGCCAGCGAACGACCCGGCCGGCCCGACGAGGCCACGGCCGTGATGCGTCACCACCTGGACCGGGCACGCGAACGCCACCTCCCCGCCTTCGATCGGCGACCTCGGCTCGAACAACGGCACTCCGGCAACGTGCGCGGCTCGACGACGTGCACCACCAGTGGTGATAGGCACCTGCGCCGCCCCGCGCACGGCGGGTGTGTTCCGTCAGCGTGGTGACCCGCTGCGTCGTGCCGTCCTCCAGCATCACCGTTTCGCCCCGCCAGCGGATGGGCAGCTGCCAGCACACGTCCGGCTTGTACCGCATCGGGTGCACACCGTCGTGGAGTGCGAGGAGGTGGAGCGCGCAGCCACCGCCGGCGGCGAAGCCGGGCCCGTTGAGCAACACACAGGGACCGTCGGCCCGCGTGGCGGTCCGGTGTGCCGGTGCGCCGTCGAACTCGGCATCGACGGCATGTGTCACCGGACTCGGGCGCCACCCCTCTCACGTCTGGGCGGTCAGCCGGACGACCGCCGCGTCGACGCGGGCCCGGTCCGCCGCGCCGGAGAGGTACGCGCCGTTGGAGCAGCAGCCCTCCTCTGGTCGCCCCGGGCGGATCCCGCGACTGCCACTGCCGAACACGCACGTCCATCCGGACAGCAGCCAGGTGACGTCGGCGCGGATCAGGTGACCGCCGTCCGCGGAATCGACCAACTCGAAGAACTCCCGATCGAAGTCCGCGGGGTGCTCGTCGTCGAAGGTCACAGCGCCGGACGTCCATGCGGAGCGGACGCCTCCTCGGGCAGTTGGACGCCGGTAAGGGGCCACCGAGAAACTACTTGATCTTCTTGGGCTTGATCGCGTTGTCCTGTATCGGTTCTGGGATCGGTCCACTGTGGATCACGTAGTTCCACTCTCCGTGGAAGGCATCCCGACTGATCGGCACCGCACGGCCTCGACCGTCAACCCGGCCTCGGTGCGGGTGGCCGCAATCGTCTCCACAATCACCTGATACAGATCTTGAAGGGTGGGTTGATCGATGTCGGCTCGGCGTGTAGCCGTGACATCGGACGATGGGCGCCATCTTTCAGCGCCTCGAGCACACCGCCGACCTGTTTGTCATCATACGTCTCGTGTTTGTGCAACCCTCGGAACTGCGTCGACGCGCTGGACGGTCAGCCCGCAGTCGCCGGCGAAGGCGCCGCCGTCGCGCAGGTGCATGGCCCACAGGCCGTGGCCGTCCGCCCGGTAGCGGGCCTGGTTGACCCGGATCCACTCGAGCGTCTCCGCGCGGGTCCGGGTCCGCGGGTAGTACCGCATCACGGCCTCGTCGCCGAACAGCGCGGCCAGGTCGTCCAGGTCATGGTCGCTCACCTCCCGAAGGGCGAGACGTTCGGTCGTCAACACGGTCACGTGCGTCAAGCTAGAACATTGATGGACATCAAACACAGCATCCGCCGCCTCGCCGTCGTCGCCGCCCTCGCCACGATCGGCGCCACCCCCGTCCACGCCGCCACCGCCCAGGCGGCCGACCCGACGCCCCCGTGCGCCGGGCCCGTCCAGATCACGTCGGTCACGTTCAACCCGGCGAAGATCGCGCCCGGCCAGAGCTCGACGCTCACCATGACCGCGCAGAACTGCACGGCCCAGGAGCAACAGGCCTCGTTCTTCGCCTACGGCCGCTTCTTCCGCGGCTCCGACACCGGCATCCCGCCCGGCTGCCCGGTCATCGACCCGCTGCCGCCGCGCACCGTCACCATCGCGCCCGGCGCCACGTTCACCGCGACGCAGGGGTACACCACATTCGCGAACTGCACCGCCGACCGCCTCGTCGGCACCGTGTCGCTCACCGCCGGCGGGATGACCGCGAACGCGAACGCGACGCTGCTCATCGCGCCCGTGCCGACCTGCGCGGTCACCTACCGCACCACGAGCAGCTGGGCCGGCGGCTTCGTCGCCCAGGTCACCATCGCCGCCATCGGCACCACGCCGATCCAGGGCTGGGGGCTCGCCTTCACCTTCGCCGGCGACCAGCACATCACGAACGCGTGGAACGCCACCACGACGCAGAGCGGCGCGGCGGTGACGGCGCGCAACCTGGAGTACAACTCCAACATCGCCCCAGGCAGCAGCACCACCCTCGGCTTCATGGGCACCTGGCACGACAGCGACGCGCCGCCCACCGCCTTCACGGTGAACGGCGCGCCCTGCGAGACCCGCTGAAGGGCTACTCGACGTAGAGGTTGACCACCGCGCTGATCGGCAGGGCCACCATCACCAGGAGGAATGCCAGCAGCGCGGCGGCACCCTGCTGCTGCTGCTGGGCGTGGATCGTCCTCAGCGTGCAGTCGCCCGTTAGCACGAACCAGTCGATGAGGTACCGCGCGACGTACAGCCCCACGTAGGCCACACCGAGGGCCATGCCGAACCCGGCGAGGCTCTCCGGCCAGGTGGTGAAGTCGCCGGCGACGGCGCCGTAGAGGATCAGGCCAACCGCGGTGAGCACGGCGGCGGCCTCCAGCCCCTCGGTGACGCCGCCGGCGACGACCGCGCCGCGCAGGTTGCCGGGCGCCACCAGGCTGTGCAGGTAGAAGGCGATGACCAGGCCGGCCACGCCGGCGAGCGTGAACACGCCGGTCGAGGTCAGCGAGGTCTGCAGGTTGGGCGCCTGGCCGACGAAGGTGACCCGCACGACGAAGGCGAGGCCGAGGTAGAAGCCGAGGCGGACCAGGCCGACCGAGAGCGGCAGGCGCCGTTGCGTTTGCTGATTGGAGGGCGCGGTTGCGTGAGCGCGGCCAGTCTTCAGATGGCGGCGGCGAGCTCGGTGAACGCTGCGGCGACGCGGAGTCCGCGCGGGGCGTCGAGTCCGAGTTCGTAGTGGCCGCGGCGTAGGTTCTGCATGAAGGCATGTCCGACGATGATCGTCTGTGCGGTCCGGTCGGTCCGCAGTCCGCGCATCGGTCTGAGTCGCTGTTTCAGCTGACTATGGTCTGCCTCTATCCGGTTGTTGGCGTGGCGTTCGACATGGTGCCGCGCCCACGGGACCAGTTCATCGAGGACTGCCGGGTACACCGACGCCGCGTCGGTGACCACTTCGGTGGGTCGCACCTTCAGGGTGGCCATCGCCCGGCGGAAGAACCGGCGTGCCGCGGCCGCGTCGCGGCGGGCGGAGACGATTACGTCGATGACCTGCCCGTGCTGGTCGACGGCGCGGTACACGTACCGCCAGACGCCGTTGACCTTCACGTAGGTCTCATCGGTGAACCACCTGTCACCGGGTGCGTGCCGGCAGAACCGGGCCGCGTCGGCGAGTAGCGGGGTGAAGCGTTGCACCCACCGGAAGACGGTGACGTGGTCGGCCTCGACACCACGCTCGATGAGGAGTTCTTCGACGTCGCGGTAGGAGAGGTTGTACCGCAGGTAGAGCCGGACGGCGACCATGATGACGTCGGGTGGGAACCGGAACCAGGCGAACGCCGACCGCGGTGGCAGGGATGGACGCCGACGGCTCGAGAGCTTCACCGTCCAAGCCTGCCTGACCAGGGCAACGCTTAATGCAACGGACCCCGCACGACTACTTCGCCTTGCCGCACCTTGGGGAATGGATCCGGCGGCTACCAGAGCGGGCGTTCGTGACGGAGTACTCGGTGCTGCTGCGCGAGTACACGAGCATGATTGTGGTCGACGAGCGCGAGGTGCTGTGGGACGCAATGGAACGCAGGCTCGTCGAAAGGCCCAACGACTTCAAGCAGACCTGATAAGGCATCACCGGTCGGACATTAACGATCTTGGCGTCCGGTCATGCTCGAGCGGATGTCGGGACCGTGCCCTTGCCGAAAATCCCATCCGCCCTGGTGAGGCAGGGGTCGGAGACGTTGACCCGGTTGCTGGGCGCTGGGGTTCGGCGTTGCCTGCGATCGATGCGGCATGATGGGTTGCCGTGCTGCTGCGACTGGCGTACCTGGCTGTGACGAACGCGTTTGCGGTGCTGCGGCTGCTGCCGATGAGCAATCGGGACAAGGACGTGGAAATCCTTGCCCTGCGCCATCAGATCACGGTGCTGGAACGCCAACTGGGCAAACAGAAGGCGCGGTTCGACGCAAGCGATCGGGCGTTCCTGGCGGCCCTGCTCCACAGCCTGCCACGCGACGTGCTGCGCCGGGTACGGCTGCTGGTGCGCCCCGATACGGTGCTGCGTTGGCATCGTGACATGGTCGCCCGCCGTCACGCGGCCGTCTCCCGACCCAAACGGCCGGGCCGGCCACGGACC